>NZ_BAAAPH010000004.1:336391-406084 GCF_039531045.1 Kribbella hippodromi
CGCTCAGTCCCCGGGCACTCAGGTCTCGTGCGCTCAGTCCCTGGGCGCTCAGGTCTCGGGCGCTCAGGTCTCGTGCGCTCAGTCCCCGGGCACTCAGGTCTCGTGCGCTCAGTCCCTGGGCGCTCAGGTCTTGGGCGCTCAGGTCTTGGGCACTCAGGTCTCGTGCGCTCAGGTCTTGGGCACTCAGGTCCCGGGCGCTCAGGTCCCGGGTGCTCCGACTTCGGGCGCTCGGGCCTCGGGCGCTCAGGTCTTGGGCGGTCGGGTCCGGATCTGCAGGGCTCCACAATGCGTGGTTTTGCGGGCGACACGCCGGTTCCGGGGCAGTTGTGATGGCCTGGAGATCCGCATCCGCCCCGGATCTGCCTGGGCCGAGGTCGATCAGGCCGATGACCACCTGTGCGGCAGCATGCGGTGCTGAGATCAGGGCGGTCGCGGTCAGGGCGTTGCGTACGGAGCCCGACGTCGGCGCCAGGCGGAGGGCCGGAAGGGACGGGCCGACCGCGTCGTACACCGAGCGGCGGCAGGTGATCGCCAGCGTACTACCGGCCGACTGCGCCACGCTGCGATGGAACTCGGCCAGATCCGTGACCTCATTCTGTTCGCAGACGCGTACGCGGTCGGTCGGGAGGCCGGCGGCGCGGAAGGCGCGGAGGACTTCGGTACGGCGCAAGGTGTCGACGCTGGCAACGTCCCAGCCGCGCGAACGGTCGTCGATCAGGGCGCGGTACAGGGTGGCGCCGGTGTAGTCGACGAAGGTGGCCGGGCGGTGGAGTACGCCGGCGTGGCGGGCGAGATCGAACGGGACCGGGCCGGTGAACAGCCACGCACCGATGCCGTCCGGTGCGCGGCGGATCAGGTCGACCGACTGGCTTTCGGTTGCGTACGGCAACGGGCGCACGTCCAGCCCGGGGAACTCGTCGGCAGCGACCCCGGCCACCAGGTCGACGACGTCAGGCGGCCCAACCACCCCCACCGCGCCGCCCCGGCCCACCGCGCCGACCGGGCCAACCGGGCCGAAGGTCGCCGCGCCCACCGGAGCACGGCGCGCCGACCCGACAGCACCGGCCGGGGTGGCGTCGTGGGCAGGCGGCGTCGGCCGCACCTCGGCTTCGGGTGCGGGGCGACGTCGCTGCCGGTTCATCTGGCCTACCTGCCGCCGTTGCCTGCGTAGGCCTGCTCGTACTCGTGCCGGATCGTGTCACCGACAGCGGTACGCCAGGTCTGGACCGCGTCCTTGAACGCCGACACCGGCTTGCGTCCTTGCACGATGTCATTCTTGGTGTCGACCAGCTGTTGCTCGGCCGCCGCGCCCTTGCCGAGCTGGGTCGGCGAGTACAGCACGTCGGTCGGGTCGCTGATCCCGGTCGGCACCGCGGCTTCCTGGAAGGCATGCGCCTGACGAACCAGATCCTCCTGGTTCGGTACGTAGATCACACTGCTCCGCGTCGAGCCGATGTAGCTCAGGCCGGCCAGCACCTCGCGCGTACCCGCCGCAGTCAGCACCGGGTCGGGCCCGGTCAACGTGTAGTCATGCCCTGCGACGCCGTAGTTGACATCCAGGTACTCCTTGGTGCCGAACGGCGCGGACAGGTAGTTCCACACCCGGAGGATCTCCTCGACGCGTTCCTTCGACGACTTCTTGATCGCCGTGAACAGGTAGTTGCCCGCCTCGAGGTGCTTGATCGCGCGCCCGCCGCCGTCCCACTTCGGCAACGCCAGCACGCCGAACTTGAGCGTCGGGTTGTTGTTCGCGGCAACCGCCCAGCCGGCGAAGGCCTGCATGTAGATCACGGTCGTCCCGCCGTACCACCAAGTCTGGTACGAGCCGGAGGCCGTGAACGAATCCGGATGGAAGATCCCCGCCTGCCACCAACCGCGCAGGGCCTCAAGTGCGTCCAGGTACACGTCCAGCTCGATGTCGCGGGTGAACTTTCCGTCCTTCACCTGCCAACCCTTGGGCGCACCCATCATTTCCAGGACAGTCCGCAGGGTCAGCAGTACTGGCTGGGTGCCCATCGCCCAACGGTGCTTGGACGGATCGGTCACCTCCTTGCACAGGGCAAGGAAGTCGGCGCCGGTCTTCAGTTCCGGTTTGCCGAGGCCGAGCTTGTCCAGGATGTCCTGCCGAGTGTTCATCACCTGGCCGGCGATCGACCGCGGTTGCGAGATACCGAACAGGTGGCCGTTGACCGTACCCGCGGTCCACGCTTGCGGCGGCAGCGCGGCCAGGTTCGGGTACTGCTTGATCTTGTCGCCGCCCAGGTACTCGGACAGGTCGGTGAACTTCGATTCCAGCAACTGCGGCTCGTTCGGCGCGGACAGGATCTGCATCATGTCCTCGTAGTTGCCGCCAGCAACGTCAACGGTGAACTTGGACGCGTACGAGAGCGAATCCACCTGAGTGACCTGAAGGTCGACGCCGAGCTTCTTGTTCAGCAGCTGCCACCACTGGTTGCTGTCCTTCTGCGAACCGATCGGCGGGCCGGACACCAGCAGCGACAGGGCCGCGCCGGTGCCGACGGCCCCGGTGACGGAGGCGGGCGGGCTGGACGGGTAGTGGAAGTACCCGGGCTGGATGCCCTTCGCGAGGGCGCCGGGGAGATCGGGTTTGGTGCCTTCGAAGGGCACGTACGTCGGAGGGTTGGCCTTGGCGGAGTCCAGCCCGCCCTTTGCCTGCTTCGAGCTCGAGCAGCCGGCCAGACCGGCCGCCAGACCGAGTCCGCCGAGCAGTATCGTCCGCCGGCTGGGTGCGTACCCGATGCCGGAACCGCCGACCGGGAGCTGAACCATTGCGTCTCACCTGTTCTCTCGCGGGGCGGCTACAGCGGCCCGCTGAATATCATTAATTGACACAGACTGCGCGCGGTGATTCAGTATCTGGGAATCGTGAAAGCGTTGTCAACGGCTCGGAATACGGCGATACGAACGCGCCGAAAGGATCAGCCGGACTGGACCGAGCAGTCCGTTGCGAACCTGGTTGAGCCGGCTGAACACGTTGTTCCAGGAGCCGTGCAGGACGATCGTCAGTCTGTGTTCGCCCGCGCCGAGGTGGTCCAGGTCGAGGTCATGTGGCGCCCAGCTTCGGCGGCCGAGCGGTACGCCGTCGAGGGCGAGTTCGGCGACTCCCGTGTAGTCCGGCAGATCGATCCGCCAGCCGTCGCCTGCCTGGTCGTCCGGTACGCGGAAGGTGAAGCTGTACTCCACCGGGCCGTAGCCATGCGGTATACCAAACTCGCGCCACGGCGTACCGATCTTCCACTCCACCGGTCCGTCCGGCAGCGGAGCCAGCCGAGCACGCGCGGCTGACCGAGCAGACGGAGCCAACTGAACACTGGGGGTCGGCCGATCAGTCGGCGTCTCCACCGCGAACTCCCCCACCAGAACAGGCGCTTCGAGTAGACCATCGTCTCCGCGGGTGATGGTTCCGGTGATCGTCAAGTTATGCATGCCAGCGCTCAGTGCGGTGGGCGGTGGGGCGTACGTGGTGTTGTCCGGGTCGAAGACGGCTTCGTGTCGCGGTTCGAGCTCTCGGTTGTCCCACAGCACGGTTGCGCCGGGCGGGGCTGATTCCTTGTCGAGGATGATTCGCAAGGGCGGGCGGCCGTTGCGGGCGGTGAGTGCAGCGGAGATGTCGACGGAGAACTCTGCGGTGAACTGCCTGGTGAGGTGATCTGCACTGTGGGGTGCAAGGTTCAGCACTCCCTCGTCTCGGTAGCGAACCTCGCTGAGATCCCAGAGAAGGGAGACCGGGCCTGGCTCGAAGGATCGCTTTTCGTAGCCGTTGAGCTCGACCGTCCCGTCCTCCAGCCGAAGACAGTTGAACCCCAGCAGCTCATAAGTCACCAAACCAACCGGCTCGAGAACCGCGGCTTCAACCGCACTACCTTCTCCTTCCTGGGCAAGCGCGATGGCGGCTACGGCGCGGCCGGGTAGGTGGAGGTGCCAGCCGGCGGCGGTTGGTTCGAAGGTGAGACGGCCGGTGAATGGTTGGGGCCGAAGTTCGCCGGGGAGGTCTGCGAATCGGACGGTTTGGGCGTCGTCGTACGGGTTCGCGAGGACGAGGAGGCGGTCGCCGTTGGCTGTGCGGCGGACCGACTTGATGATGGTCCGATCGGTGACTGCGACCTCGGTGCGGAGCGGCAGGCGGTGATGAAACCAGCCGGCGCGATCACGCAGGAGGTCGGCCTCCGTGCAGGGCACGCCCTTGGCCGGGCGCACTGTGGACGGGCGCACTGTAGCCGGGGTCACTGTGGAGGGGGTCGACCACCGCTCTTCCGACGTTGTCGAGTCGAAGACAGTGATCTCGTCGGCGGCGGTTGCCCAGAGGAGGGTGCCGGTTGGGGCCAGGCGATCCAGAGCGGCGTACACCGAACGGTGGAGAGACGCGACCGGTGGGACGACCAACGCCGAGAATGCGTGCCCGCCTAGCGTCAGACCTTCGGCGCCAGGTTCGATATCGTCCAGCCGCTCGCTCGGGATCATCACGACATCGACGCTCGCCGCCTCCAGATAGTGGAAGAACGTCTCCAGCAGTGAGATCTCACCCGCCCAAAGCTCGCGTTCCTCCAACCGATACCGCGCGAACGACTCCTGCGGCAGCAACACCAGCACCTGAGCATCGAACGCGTACTCCCGCGTCAACCCCCGGAACCACTCATGCCACTCGAACAGATCCGCCCGCCCCACATCAAGCGGATTGAAGCGCGTGTTCACCGGCGGCGCATCGTACTTACGCAATGACGCCGCGCTCGTCCACGTACTGTGGTCAATCGGCTGATGGATGTCATGCAACCCGAGCCAGGCAAGAATCGTCCGCGCCTGCTGCGCATCGTGCTGAAACCCGGTAGCCCCGAAAACCTCCGCGACCAACGGCCCGCGCCCGTCCAGCCAGCGCGCCGACTGAACCAGCTTGATCCCCTTGGCCTGCGAGCGGTGTACGTCGTCCATCGTCGGCGAATTGATCACGTCGTACCCGGGAAGATCGAAGTGCCCGAGCGTACGAAACGCATCACCCAGCAGCCGCCAATGCCCGAGAAAGGACTCCTCCCCGGGCAGATGCCCCGTCATCCGGAGCCCATGCTCAGCGCAGTACTGCGATACCCGCGCAAACCAGTTCCGCTCCAGTAGACCGGCGCACACCTTCCAGTACTCGTACCGCGCCGCCTCCCACCCATCACCGACCGGCTCGAACAATGCGAGCAACCGGCACCGCCACTCCGCACCCCACAGCTCCTGCAACTGCTGCGAAATCAGCTCATTCCACGGGTGATCGGTTTGGTATGCCACCTCGTCCTGGAAGATCGGCGCCGATCCAAGGTCGAAGTCCCGCGCATACCGCCCGTACCGCGCGTACACCTCGTCCAGAAAGCGATCGGTCACCTCGGGCAGCGCCACATCCGGTAGACCAGCCTCACCATGCCGAGCCGGCACTGGTACGACGGTGACCGCGATCAACTCCTCGTCGTCCGCGAGCGGCGTCTCCGGTTGGTATACGAAAACGGTCGCTGTGCTGACCGCCCGCTCGTGCGGCACCTGACGTACGTTGATCGTGCACAGATAATCGGTCTCGAACATCTCCGCCGCGACCCACCGATTGCGATGCGTACCGCACCGATCGGTCACGTCCTGTACGAGCCACCCGCGCCGCACCCGCAGCAACGCAAGCAACGGCTCCGGACCAAGCTCAATGTTGCCCAACGCATCAACCTGCGGAGCAACAATCCGCCGAAACGACAACTGCCTAGCCCGAGCACCGGCGTACTGGGCAACAATCCGCCCACCATCAGCACCCGAAGGAAACGAGAATTCGTCGTAAAACCAGACATCCAGCCCACGATCGCGGGCATGACCAACGATCCGCTCAATGGCAGACCAGAACTGCGCCGACCCGTACGGCACCGCCAGCCCGTCCCGTGGATGCAGGCACACCCCGCCGTACCCGGAAGCCGGCAAGGCGTCCAGGTACGGCACGATGACGTCGTCGTCGAGCCGGCCGTTGAGCATCATCATGGCAACCGCGTGCGACATCAGGCCCCACCTTTTCGGCGCGCGTACAGCTACAGTGATTCGGATTTGCTCTCGTCGGCGGTGACCCAGCCCAGGTCGGACGGCAGGCAGTGCGCGGCCTCGGCCAGCTTGGGCGCCTGCGCGGCCAGCTCGGTCAGCGGCGTGCGGGCCTCGGCCGCGGAGATCGCCAGCGCGCCGACGACCATCCCGTGCCGCCCGAACACCGGGTACGCGATCGAACATCCACCGCCGCCACGGCCGCCACTGGTCGCGTACCCACGCTCGGCGGTCCGGCCCAGTTCGGCGCGCAGATCCTTCGGATCGGCAAGCGCATCGGAGCCGTCGTACGCCGGAAGTGTGCCGCGGGCAACGATCTCGTCGCGGACCGGCGGTGCGAGAAACGCCAGGATCGCCAACCCGGACGCACCGGACGTGAGCGGATAACTGTTGCCGGTGAGCGGTGAATAGCTCAGGTCGTGCAGGCTCATCCGGTGCGCGACGCAGGTGAATCGATCGCCCTGCCGGATCGAATAGCTCGCGCTCTCACCGGTCAGCTCGACCAGTTCGTCGAGCACCGGCGCCAGTGCGACCCGCAGGTCCGGCGTCGGTCCCCAGGCGAGGAACTGGGCGTGATCACCGACCACGAACCGCGCCGGTACGCCGGTCCGCGCGAGCAGGCCGCGACGCTCCAGCGTGAGCAGCAACCGGTGCACCGTCGACTTGTCGAAGCCGAGCTGCGCGCTGACCTCCTGGTTGGTCAGCCCGGCCGGGGACTGCGCGATCGCGGTCAGGATGTCGACGGCCTTGTCCACCGTCGAACTCCCGTACCGCTCCGCGTTCCGTCCCGCACCCGCACCTGCCGCCATCACGTCCTCCGTCCTTGACACGTTTCACCGCGTTCTCACATACTGCGACGGTAACAGGGCGTTGTCTCAACATACAACTCTCCAGCGCAACCCCCCGCCACCTCGTCGAAGGGCTGAAGCATGCGTATCGGTGCGAACCGGCACGAGGACCCGGCCCGGTGAGCCGCGCGGAGACCGGCCTCCGAGCCGGCACCGCGGGCCGCGCGAAGGCCGCCGGCAGCCAAAGCTGGCGGACCAGATTGCGGAACGAACGGATGCTGGTGCTGCTCGCGCTGCCCGGCATCCTGTTCGTCCTCGCCTTCAACTACGTGCCACTGCTCGGGAACCTGATCGCCTTCAAGGACTACCAGCCGTTCCTCGGCATCTCCGCCTCCGACTGGGTCGGTTTCTCGAACTTCTCGGTCCTGTTCAACGGCGACCCAGCCTTCCTGCAGGCGCTTTGGAATACCATCACGATCAGTGCCCTGCAGGTGTTCTTCGCGTTCCCGGCGCCGATCTGTATCGCGCTGATCCTGAACAGCCTGCTGTCCGATCGCTTCAAGAACCTGGTGCAGAGCATCCTGTACCTACCGCACTTCCTGTCCTGGGTGATCGTGGTCGCGGTCTTCCAGCAGATGCTCGGCAACGCCGGCCTGGTCTCCACGTTCCTGCAGAACCACGGGCATGCCGGGCTGCATCTGATCGGCAACGTGGGCGTGTTCAAGGAACTGCTCACCGCGCAGGTGATGTGGAAAGAGACCGGCTGGGGCACGATCCTGTTCCTGGCCGCGCTGTCCCGGATCGACGCCCACCTGTACGAGGCGTCCGCGGTCGACGGCGCGTCCCGGATGCGGCAACTGTGGCACGTCACACTGCCCGGTATCCGGCCGGTGATCGTCCTGTTGCTGATCCTCCGGCTCGGCGACGTACTCAGCGTCGGCTTCGAGCAAATCGTTCTTCAGCAACCATCCGTCGGCGCCCGGGCCAGTGAAGTCCTGGACACCTACGTCTACAACCACGGCATCCTGGCCGGCAACTGGGGAGTCGCCGCCGCCGTTGGCCTGGTCAAGGGCCTCCTCGGCCTCGTGCTCGTACTGGCAGCCAACCGCGTCGCTCACCTATTTGGCGAACGAGGGGTATACCAATCATGAGTAGTACAGCCATTCCCCGCTGGGCGGGTACCCGGAGACCCGGCCGCGCGCTTCACCAGGGCGTGCGGCCGGCCGGCCCGGTCTCCCGTGGGTTGAAGGCCATGGTCCTAACGCTGTGCTGCTTGGTTGTTGTCGGCCCCTTTCTGGCTGTCATCTCGACGAGTTTCGCCGGCAACGATCAGGTCAACCACGCCGGTGGTCTGGTCTTGTGGCCGTCACATCCGACGTTGGCCGCGTACGAACAGCTGCTGTCCGGCGGTGTCGTCACCCGCGCCTTGTTCGTATCGCTCTCGGTCACGGCGGTCGGTACGGCGCTTTCGTTGCTGTGTACAACGACCTTGGCGTACGCCCTGGCGCGGATGAAGTCCGTCCTGAGCAAGCCGCTCTTGCTGATCATCCTCTTCACGCTGTTCTTCACGCCGGGCATCATCCCGTCGTACTTGATGGTGAAACAGCTGCATCTGCTCAACTCGTACTGGTCGCTGATCTTGCCCGTACTAGTCAGCGGGTTCAACGTGATCGTGATGCGCGCGTTCTTCCTGGAGATCCCGCAGGAGATCCTGGACGCGGCGCACATCGACGGCGCCGGCGAGCTCGCGACCCTCGTACGCATCGTGCTTCCGCTGTCCCGCGCGATCCTGGCCGTGATCGGTCTGTTTTACGCAGTCGGGTACTGGAACTCGTTCTTCACCGCATTGCTCTATCTGAACGACACGAACAAGTGGCCGCTGCAGCTGATCCTGCGTACGTACGTGGTCACCGGTGATCCGATCGGCAACGAGATCTCGAGTACGTCGTCCGCGTTGATGCCCAGTCAGCAGTCGCTGCAAATGGCGATCCTGGTCATCTCGCTGATCCCGATCATGGTGCTGTACCCGTTCATCCGCCGGCACTTCGGTTCCGGACTGATGCTCGGCGCGGTCAAGGGCTGACCCGGGTAGGCTCGGCGAACTGCGACGAGGAGGGCGACATCGCAACACCACGACGACGATCCGGTCCGGGCAGCCGTCCCGATCCGGGCACCGCGTCCCTGAAGAGCATCGCCGACGAGATCGGCGTGTCCATCTCGACCGTCTCGCGGGCGTTCAGCCATCCGGAGCTGCTGTCCCGCGAGCGGCGCGATCAGATCTTGTCGGTCGCGGCGCGGGTGGGATACCAGCCGAACCGCACCGCGCGCAGCCTCGCGACCGGTCAAACCGGCGTACTTGGGCTACTCGTGCCCGACATCACCAACCCGTTCTTTCCGCCGTTGGTCCGGGCGGCGGAGAACCGCGCGAACGAGCGTGGGTACGCGCTGCTGCTCACCGACACCGATGAGCATGCCGAGCGCGAAAAGCTGCTGATGCGCGAGATGACCAGCCGGGTTGACGGGCTGGTGGTCTGTTCGCCACGGTCGACGTCCGCGCCGATCAAGCAGATCGCGGACAGCCGGCCGGTCGTACTCGTCAATCGGACTGTGCCCGGGATGACGTCCGTGACGTGCAGCGTGGAGGCGGGGGTGTCCGCGCTGATGGATCACCTGTACGAGTTGGGGCATCGGCGGGTGGTATACCTTTCCGGGCCGGCATCGTCCTGGTCGAACAAGGACAAACGCACCAGCATCGAACGGTCCGCGCGGCGGGTCGGGATCACGGTCGATGTCCTCGGCCCCTATCCGGCCACCTTCGAGGGCGGACTCGTGGCGGCCGAGACGGTCGTTTCACTGCCGGCGACAGCGGTTCTTGCGTACGACGACGTGATGGCGCTCGGTGCTATTCGCGGATTGAAGGACCGGGGGCGAGATGTTCCCGGTTCGATCAGCGTGTCCGGCTGCGACGACGTGCTCTTCGCGAGCATGACGATGCCCGGCCTGACCACCATCGCCATGCCCATCGCACTGGCCGGCCGCACCGCAGTCGACCTCCTGCTAGACCAGCTGGAACACTCCGCCCGCCCCCAACAACTGACCCTCTCCAGCGCCTTCATCCCCCGAGACTCCACCGGCCCCGCCTGACACCACGAACGCGCCCGTCACCGGCGAGGTCCTGCCAGACGGAACGGTGGTCGCCAGGCGGCGCCGCTCCACGATCCGTGCGACTGTCCCACCGGCCGCGTACCGGCAGGCGCATCCAGCGCGGTCGTTGTGCGAGCAGCCGCATCCAGCGCAAACGGCGTGCGGACAGGCGCATCCAGCACCAGCGGTGAGCCGGCAGGGCATCCAGCACCGGCGGTGTGCCGGCAGGCGCATCCAGCGCAAGCGGCGCGCCGGCAGGCGCGTCCGGCGCGGGCGGGGTGTTGGCTGGTGGGTCTGGCGTGGGCGGGATGTCGACGGTTGCATTCGGTGGCGTTGTCTGAGGTGCTGGGGTGGGGTGGGTGGCCGGGATCGGACATCTGGGGGGTTGGTCGTTGACAGCGGTGGGTGGCGGCCTGAGCCTGGTTCTATGCAAGCGCTTGCAAAGATTGCGGTGGATCAGGAACAGGACGCGCTCGTTCGCGACGTAGAGGATTTGTTCGCGGAGCGGGTCGGCACCTCGTACGCGCTGGCGACTCGTACGGACGGGATCGCCCGGCGCCTCGTGATCGCGGCGCTCGACCTCCAGCCCGGCGCAACGGTCGTGGTCGCCCCCGGTACGGCTGGCGACCTGATCGCCGCCATCCTGGACACCGGTGCCCGCCCGGTCTTCGCGGACGTCGACCCGCACGACGGCTGCCTCACCCCCGCAACCGTCGCCGCCGCGCTCACGCCGACCACGGCCGCCGTACTCGTCCCCCACCCCTTCGGCGCCCCCGCCCAGGTAGCCGCCATCACCGCGCTCGTCCGCGACCACAGCTCGGCCATGTCGCTGGCGCGGCCCCCAGTAGCCGGGTCGGGTGGAGTGGGCGCCGCAGCCAGGCCGGGTGGAGTGGGCACCGCAGCCAGGTCAGGTGGAGTGGGCGCCACAGCCAGGTCAGGTGGAGTGGGCGCCGCAGCCGGATCAGGTGGAGCGGGCGCTGCAGCCGGGTCTGGTCGGGTGGGCGCCGTTGACCACGCCACCCATTTGGTGCGGGAGGGGCGGCAGGCGGCGATTCGGGTGGTGGAGGACTGCACCGACGCGTTCCTGGCTGTCGCGGCTGATGGGGCTCCGGTTGGCAGCGTCGGGGATCTTGCTGTTTTCAGTTTCCCGCGTGATGGCTACGGCGTTCTCGTCACGAACGACAGTCGGCTTGCGCACCGCATCCACCGCCTCCGCGACACCGGCGATCCGCATGACAGCGCGGCCCGCCCGCTGGGTACGCATCGTGGCACGGCAACCGACGCTCAGGCGGTCGCGCTGCAGCGGAGGATCGAGGTTGAGCCGGTCGAGATCAGTTCGCGCCGCGCGACCGCTCGGCAGTTGCAGGCCGAACTCGCCGGCCTGCCCGGGATCACCTTCCCGCGCGATCTCACCCGGCACGCGCTGGCCGCGCTCCCGTTGATCCTCGACCCGCTGCGCGTCGGCGTCGTCGCCACCGACTACGCGGCCGCGCTCGCCGCGGCTGGTGTGCCGGTCAACACGCGGTTCCAGCAGCGCGCCCTCTACCGCGTACCTGGCACTGGCCGCTGCTTCCGATCGCCCACGGTGCGGTACGGCCCCGGCGTCTGCCCCGTCGCCGAGGACCGGGTCGGACGGACGCTGGTACTCCTCGACTGGAGCACCGGCGGCCCCGCCGACGTACCCGCCACCGCCCGCGCGATCGAACACGTCCACGCCGCCTTCACACGCCGGATCGACGGCGCGTACGCGGCTTCCGCCGACGCTGAAAGCCCCCGCTCCAACTGAACCCACCTCGCCACTGAACTTCCCGCTCCAACTGAACCAACCTCGCAACTGAACTTCGCTCCCCCTGAACCAACTCCCGCTGAACTTCCCCGCTCGCCCCGAACCAACTTCCGCTGAACTCCCCCGCTCGCTCCGAACCAACTTCCGCTGATCTCCCCCGCTCGCCCTGAACCAACTCCCGCTGAACTTCCCCGCTCCCGCAACCAACTTCCCCTGAACCACCCCCGCTGAAGCTCCACGCGTGCTGCCGACTCATGCAAGCGCTCGCACGATCAGCGGTCGAACTGCCACTTCCTGCGCTGCCATTCCTGGAGGAACTATGACGATCTCGGACTCGACGTTTGCGGTTGGTGAGTTGACGGTTGAGGTTCATCCGAGCGAACAGGCCGCCGGGAGTGCGGCGGCCGACTTCGCGGCGGCGACCATCGGCGCGGCTGTCCGGGACCGTGGAGCGGCCCGGGTCGTGGTGGCAACCGGAAACTCACAGCTCGCGTTCGTGCATGCGCTGGCCGGCGTCGACATCCCGTGGGACCGGGTGACGGTCTTTCACATGGACGAGTACCTCGGGCTGGACGCGGACCATCCGGCCTCGTTCCGGCGCTGGATTCGAGAGAACGTTGGTATATCATTTTCGCCCGCCCGGGTGGAGTACATCCAGCCCGATCGCGGCGACCCCGAAGCCGAATGCGGGCGGTACGAAGCGCTGCTCCGGGAAGCACCGCTCGATCTCACCTGCATGGGAGTAGGCGAGAACGGTCACCTGGCGTTCAACGAGCCGGGCGCCGCGGACTTCGCCGATGAGCGCTGGGCGCGGGTGATCGAGCTGACTCCGGAGTCGCGCCGGCAGCAGGTCAACGAAGGACACTTCCCGGATCCGCAGTCCGTACCGCCGGCGGCGATCTCCCTCACCATCCCCGCGCTCCTGTCGTCTCGCACCGTCCAGGTCGTGGTTCCTGAGCTGCGTAAAGCGCCGGCGATCGCCCGCGCGCTCAACGGCCCGGTGGACAACAGTTGCCCGGCGTCGATCCTGCAGCGCCACGGCCACGCGCGGTTGTTCCTCGACCAGCAGTCCTCCTCCCAGGTCGCCTGGCCCGCCACCACCTGAGACGCCGGTTGCCCGCTGACGCCGCCGCCTTCCAGCCGAACTCGGCCGCCCGAGACCCCTGCCGAACACCCAATTTCCGGCCCGATTTACACACCTGCGCTTACAGTTGCGGTTGTGGAGGACGGTGGGATGACAGTGCCTGGGTCGTACGACGAGTTGCGGCGTGCGATTCAGGAGCGGCTTGATTCGATGGCACCGGGGCAGAAGCGGATCGCCGAGCAGATCCTGACCGACCCGGAGGGTACAGCCTTCCGCAGTGTGGCCGAGACCGCGGCGAAGGCGGGCGTACATCAATCCTCCGTCGTCCGGTTCGCCAACCTCTTCGGCCTGTCGGGGTACCCCGCACTCACCGCGCTTTGCCAGCAGCAGCTCACCCGGGAAGCACAGCTGATCTCCCGGTTCGGGCGCGCCGAGAAACTCAGCCAGTCCGAGGACCTACTGGCCGCTACGGTCGAGCACGAAGAACAGAACATTCGCCGTACGCTCAGCCGGATCACCCCAGCAGACTGGGAGCGCACCCTCGAACTACTGGGCGATTCCGACCACGTACACGTGATGGGGCTGCGCAAGTGCCTGTCGGTCGCGGAGCTGATGGCGTACCTGCTGCGGCTGGTGCGCCCAGGCGTACATCTCGTGTCGCCGGTGACCGGTGCGCTGGTCGACGACCTCCGTGACCTGCAACCTGGTGACACGTTCGTCGCGATCTCGATCAACCGGTACACGGCCGAAACCGTGCGGGCGTTCGAGGAGGCGAAGAAGCGCGGGCTGCACACGATCGCGCTGACCGACAGCAGCGCGTCCCCGCTGGCCCGGATCGCCGAGGTGACGCACCTCGTGGAATGCGAAGGCCCCGCGATCCTGCGTTCGGTGACCGCCTTCATTGCGCTGGCACAGGCGCTGACGACAGGTGTTGCCGTACGCAACGGCAAGCGCAGCCGAAGCGAGCTTCTGCAGGACGAGAGACTGCTCGGCGACTTCGGCGTCTACTCAGGCTGAGGAACGACCTCAGGCTGAGGCACGACCTCCAGGTGAGGCACGAACTCGGCCCACGGGAGCGTCACCGGCTCTTGACCACTCGCCTGCAAAGTCACCTCGGCAGCCGTCAGATCCACCACAGTCGAGCAATGCGTCATCAACGGATCGTCCCCCGCCGCCGTACGCCGCACCGAACCCGTCAACACCTCCAAGAACCACGAAGCATCAGGCTCCAACGGTGTCAACGCCTCGAGCACCGCCCCACGCGCCTCGCTCTCCTCACGCTGCCCCAGACTCCGCACGCCACCCGAACCAACCGCGCCACCGGGAGCCTCCAAGTACCGGAGATGATTGGTATGCCATAAATACGGCGCCGCCTCCACAACCGCGGACCGCCCGGCCGCCACCTCGACGGTCGCCACCCGCCCCATGTGCACATCCCCGATCGTGTACGTGAACCCGCCCGCCGTCGGAGTGCTCCGCAAATAGTCGATCGTTGCTTCGTACGACGACTCGTGCTGCAAGGCCCGCGCGATGAAATGCCGCCCCGGCGCCACCGCCGGACGCGCGACCTGAACATGATTGATGCCCCAGGCAACACCGCCCGCCGTCGCCACGAACGCGTTACTGGGCAGGAATCCCGGGTACCACTGCGTGGTGACCGGCTGCTCACCATCGATCTGCAACGTCAGCATCATGAACCGCCCGCGCAACGCCGGCGCCCCGTCCTCGTTGTGCGCGAGGTACGAACGGTCCGCCCGCCACCCGAGGTCCGAACACCCGACCCCGTCGTCCCCGCCGAGATCGCCGCGCAGATTCGCCAGCACCATCGCGTCCGCATCGAACCCGGCCCCGGCGGCAAGATCGTGCAACTCGGCCAGCTCCCGCGAGTGCATCCGCTCCGTCGCCGCCAGCACCTCCCCGACCAGCCGCCGGCCGTCGGTGGTCTCGGCGAAGGCCTTGAGCGCACCTGCCTCGGGCAGTCCACCCAGAACCGCATGGATCTCGGCAGCCGCCGTGCGGCCCAACGCCCGGAACACTTCTGCCCGCGGCCCGCGGACCCACAGCCACCGCAACCCGCCGACCGACCGCTCCGAAATCACCACATTCATCCTCAGAGCTTGACGACCGTCGAGTTGCGGCGTCAAGATCGGATGCAACTTTGATTGCATGGAGGCCGCCCATGTCCGACCCCTCGACTCCGCTGCGCAGTGCACTCGGCAACCGCCAGATGACGATGATCGCGATCGGCGGCGTGATCGGCGCCGACCTGTTCGTGGGCAGCGGCAAGGCGATCGGTTCGGCCGGTCCAGGTGTGCTGATCGCGTACCTCGGCGTCGGGCTGATCGTGATCCTGGTGATGCGGATGCTCGCCGAACTGGCCGTCGCGAAACCCGAGACCGGCTCCTTCTCGAGCTACGCGACGCGCGAGCTCGGACCCTGGGCCGGGCTGTCGGTCGGCTGGCTGTACGCGTACCAGTGGTGCATCACCGTCGGTTTCGAGGCGATCGCCGGTGCCGCGATCGCCCATCGAGTTCTGCCCGGTATACCATCCTGGCTCGCCGCTTTCGTCTTCATGGCGGTACTGATCGCGGTGAACCTCGCCCAGGTCGCGAACTTCGGCGAGTTCGAGTTCTGGTTCGCGCTGGTCAAGGTCGTGGCGATCGTCGCGTTCATCCTGCTCGGCCTGGCCGCGCTCTTCGGACTGGTGCCCGGCTTCCACTCCCCCGGCCTGAGCAACTTCACCGCCCACGGTGGTTTCCTGCCCGAGGGCAACACCGCCGTCCTGCTGGCCACGCTGGTCGTGTTCTTCTCGTTCTTCGGCACCGAGGTGGTCACGATCGCGGCCGGCGAGGCGGTCGCGCCGGTGGAGGCCGTCCGGCGCGGCATGAACAGCGTGGTCTGGCGCATCCTGGTCTTCTACATCGGCTCGATCTTCATCGTGCTCGCGTTGCTGCCCTGGAACGACAACAAGGTCACCCAAAGCCCGTACGTCGCCGTGCTCGAGCGGCTTGGTATACCAGGAGCGGCCGGCGTGATGGACGTGGTCGTCCTCACCGCCGTGCTGTCCTGCCTGAACTCCGGGATCTACGCGTCGTCACGGATGGTGTTCGCGCTCGGCCGGTCCGGCGAAGCACCGCGACTGTTCGCCCGGACCAGCCGGAACGGTGTACCCGTGGCCGCGGTATTGCTTGCCTCGAGCATCGGTCTGATCACCGTGGTGGCGAACTACTTCATCCCGACCGAGGCCGTGTTCAACTTTTTGCTCGACTCGTCCGGCGCCGTCGCGGTAGTCACCTACCTGTGCATCACCGCGACTCACTACCGCGGCCGCCGGCGGCTCGACCGGGAGGCTCCCGGCTCGCTGACGCTGAAGATGTGGGCCTTCCCGTACCTGACGCTGCTGGTCGGCGCCGCGCTGATCGCGATCATCGCCGGGATGGCGCTGAGCGCCAGCACCCGCCGCTCGCTGCTCCTCACCCTCCTCGTCACCGCGATCACTGTCGTGGCGGGCGTGATCCGGCAACGCCGGACCGCCACGGCGAGCGCACCGGAACGCACCCTGCCAACCTCCGAGGGGATTAAGTGATCAAGCATTCCGCCACCTTGGCGGTCAACGAGAAGATCGCCGCGCGCCGCGCCTCCGGCCAAACGGTCGTCCACCTCGGCTTCGGCGAGGCCGGCCTCCCGGTCCTGCCGGCCGTGGCCGACGTCCTCCGCGCAGCAGCGGACCAGAACGCCTACGGCCCGGTCCTCGGCTCAGCATCCGCACGTGAAGCAGCCACCGGGTACTTCCAGCGCCGCGACCTGCCGACAACAGCCGGCCAGATCATCTTCGGCCCCGGCAGCAAAGCCTTGCTGTACGGCGTTCTGGCCGCAATCCCCGGTGATCTCGTCCTTCCCACCCCGTCCTGGGTCACGTACGCGGCGCAGGCCGCCCTGACCGGAAAACGCACCATCCCGGTACCAATCCCCGCGGCAGCAGGCGGCGTACCCGACCCGGCCGAACTGGAGTCCGCGCTGCACACCGCCCGCGCGAACGGCGCCGACCCGAAGATCCTCATCCTCACCTTGCCGGACAATCCGACCGGTACGGCAGCCGGCGCGGACTTGGTCAAGCAGGTCACCGAGATCGCCGCGCGCGAGGACCTGGTCATCCTGTCCGACGAGATCTACCGCGACCTCACCCATCACCCCGAGGACCACGTCAGCCCAGCATCGCTGCTCCCCGAACGAACCGTCGTCACGTCCGGCCTGAGCAAGAGCATGGCCCTCGGCGGCTGGCGGATCGGCCTCGCCCGCCTCCCCGACGGACCACTCGGCGCAACGCTCACCGATGACCTGATCGGCATCGCCAGTGAGGTCTGGTCAAGCATGGCCATGCCGATGCAGTTCGCCGCCGAGTACGTTTTGTCAGAACCCGCCGAGGTCACCGATCGGATCACTCGAAGCAGGAACCTCCATGCGGCGGTAGCACATGCCGTACATGAGATCTTCCGAAGCGCGGGCGCCACCTGCCGTACGCCCAACGCGGCCTTTTATCTCTATCCCGATCTGGAACCGCTGCGCCCACAACTGGAATCGGCCGGCATCACCACCGCCGAGCAACTGTCCGCACATCTCCTTGATCAGCACGGTGTGGCCGTCCTCGCAGGCTCCCACTTCGGCGACGACCCAGGCGCGTACCGCTTCCGCGTCGCGACCTCACTGCTCTACGGCAGCACGGACGACCAACGCCTTCAGGCGCTCGCCAGCGACGATCCGGCCGCCCTTCCGTGGATCGCCGCCCAGCTCGACCAACTCCGCCGGAGCCTGCATCAGCTGACCTGACTGTGTGTCACCACTCGCCTGCCGCTGCTAGACCACTTACAGTTCTGGTACGCCCAAACCCACCGCGTTGGGAGCGTCGATGACTGTGCATGGGGATCACGCAGCGCAAACTCCGGCCGATTGGGTGCCGGTCGAGCATCGGTTGTTCGGGCTGGATCGCCGGACGTTCGCAGCCGGTTTCACCGCGCTCGCCGTCGCGCTCGCCTTGATCTACGGGTTCCAGGGACTGAATGCCGCGATTCCCTGGCACAACGAGATCAAGGCCGGGCAGGTGCTCGACCTCGGCAGCGGCGCGACCGCCGTACCGCCGGTCGGCTGGCAGCTCGAACACGGGACGCTGGTCGGCGGCGCGGGCGCGATCCCGACAGCGCTGCAAGTACTGCTCGCGTCCGGCGGCGCCACGATCGAACTCGACGGTACGACGTACGAAGGATCGGCGGCCGCCTTCCTCGATCAGGTGCTGAAATCGGAAGGCGCGTCCGGGAACGTCGGCGGCTCGCGCGGAACGTTGACCACCGGCGCCGGGCTGGTCGGAGTGGTGCAGAGCAGCACCGGGCCGGGCGGTGATGCGATCGACGTCGCGTTCAAGATGGCGGCCGGCCCGGCGGACGCGGTCGAGTCGGCGCCCGCGCTGCTGGTCCGGATCCGGACCGCTGCCGGGCAGTTCGAACGGTACGAGGACGAGGTCGCCGCATTCCTGCGGAGCATCAAGCCGGGAGCGGCATCATGACCGCCACACCCGAGCTCAAAGTCGCGCAACAGCAGGCGATCCACGCCTCCGGCTGGGGTCAGCCGTTCCGCTTCCTGCAACCGCACAACCTGGCGTTCTGGGTGTACCTGCTGGGCGTCGGCGGCGGCACATTGACCATGCTGCAGTACTTCAGCTCGGGCGCGGAGTTCTACTCGTCCGCGTTGACGGGCGGCATCGTGCTGTTCGGTCTGTACCTGGTGCCGTGGCTGTTGCTGTTGCGGCACCAGAATCGCTTCACCGCACAACCGGCGTCACTGCTCGCGACCGGGTTCATCTGGGGCGGGATCGCCGCCACGTTCTGGATCGCGCTGCCGGCCAACAACGCGCTGCTGGCGATCTGGACGAAGGTCGGCGGCACGTCGTTCGCGCAGAACTGGGCGGCCGGCCTGACCGCGCCGATCAACGAGGAGTTCGCCAAGGCGATCGGCCTGGTATTGCTGATCGGGCTGGCACCGCGGCTGGTCCGGAGCGCGTACGACGGCTTCATCATCGGCGCGTACATCGGACTCGGCTTCCAGGTCTTCGAGGACGTCCTGTACGTCTACAACGGCGCAACCCAGGTGTACGGCGTTGATCAGCTCGGCTCGTCCCTGAAGATGTTCCTGATCCGCGGCGCCGCCGGGATCGTGTCGCACGCCCTGTTCAGCGCGATCTTCTGCGCCGGGCTGATGTGGATTCTCGGCCGCAGCGGTGAACGCAAGATCCTCCGGGGCGTACTGACGTTGCTCGCGGCGATGATCTTCCACGGCGCCTGGGACGACATGAGCGGTCTCAGCAACGGCTCCGCGCTGCGCTCGATCGTGTTCCCGTTCCTGATCGCGCTGATCGAGCTCAGCGCACTGTTCTACGTACTCCGGCATGCGGCCCGCCAGGAACGGTCGTGGATTCGTGAACTGCTCGCGCCCGAAGTCGAGTCGGGCATCGTCGATCCACCGCTCCTCGACGCGGTCAGCGGGCTGCGCGCGGACCGGAAGAAGTACCGCAAACTCCTGCGCAACCGCGCCCGGGCCCGGCACACGATCGAGGCGGCCAGCGACCTGGCCCGCGAGATCGCCAAGGCCGACGGCGCCGATACGCGCCGGGTCGACCACGCCCGCTCCGAACTACGCCGCGTCCGCGAAACGTGACGGTCCCGCGATCCTGACGTTGTACCGCAGAATGGGGAATTATGGAATAGGGCTTACAAAACTGTGATCGGAGCTGCACCTGGCTTCGATTCTTTCGACAGAACTGCTCAGTCTGCTCTTGCCCCGGCCGATTTCTCGGGGTGAGATAGGCAGATGACGGACACGCGTGCCCCCGAGGCGGTGGAGGGACAGGGCTTCTCCTGGCGCCCGTTGATCTGGCTCGCGGTCGCGACCTTCTCGATGGGGATCGACGGGTACGTGCTGGCCGGCCTGCTTCCGCAGATCGCCGGCGACCTGCACGTCAGCGCGGCCGCCGCCGGACAGTTGATGTCGGTGTTCGCGCTCACCGCCGCGATCGCCGGTCCGGTGTTCGGCACGCTGACCTCCCGGTGGGAACGCCGTACGACGATCGCCCTGGCTCTTGGCGTGTTCGTGCTCGGCAACCTGATCGTCGCCGTCGCCACCAACTATCCGATCGCGCTCAGCGGCCGGGTCATCTCCGCGCTCGGCGGCAGTCTGCTGAACGCGGCAGTCGTCGCGTACGCGCTCGCACTCACGCCGGCCGCGCACCACGGCAAGGCGCTGTCGTTCGTCCTCGGTGGATGGATGACGGCGACCGCTCTCGGCGTACCCGTCGGGCTGATCCTTGGGCAGTCCAGCTGGCGGTTCCCGATGGTCCTGGTCGCGGTCGTCGGCACGATCGCATTGATCGGCATCCTTTGGCGGCTGCCGAAGTTGCATCTGCCCGGCGGTACGCTCGCCGACCGGATCCGGCCGCTCGGTCAGCCGCGGCTGGTGGCCGGCCTGTTCGTCAGCTCCGGCATCCTGTGCAGCAGTTACGCCTGTTTCACGTACGCGACGCTCATTCTCGGACCGCACTTCCACGAGCACTGGGCGATGATCGTGATCATGTTCGGGTACGGCGTGGCGAGCATGGCCGGGAACGCGATCACGGGGCGGTTGGTAGACCGGTTCAGCGCCATCCGCGTACTGACCGTGATCCTCACCGGCCTGCTGCTGAACGCGATCCTCGGCATGGTCGCGCTGATGCTCGCCCCGGCGGTCGTCGCCGCGGTGTGGGGTCTGGTCTGGTTCTTCTCCGCGGGCGTCGGCAACGGCGGCGCGGCCGTACCGCAGCAGGCCCGGCTCGCGTCGCTCGCACCGGAGTCGGCCGCGATCGTGATCGCGCTGAACGGGAGCGCGATCTCGCTCGGCGGCGCGCTCGGCAGCGGTCTCGGCGGCGTCGCGCTGACCGCGGGCGCGGCCCCGAACGGCCTGCTCGGCGTCTCCGCTGTCATCCTGGCGATCACAGTCCTGCTGCACCTGCTCGTCTCCCGCACGAAGCCCGCCACCCTATAATTCGGTCATGGCCGAAACGCAGCGGGTGGTGCTGGCGGCAACGCCGTCGTTCCGGGAGATGGTGTTCGCGCCGGAGAGCATGGCGCGGCTCTCGGCGATCGGCGAAGTTGTCATCCTCGACGATCCGGGCGATGCGGACGCGTTGATGGCTGCGCTACCCGGGACCGAGGTGCTGATCACGTCCTGGGGTGCGACGCCGCTCACCGCCGAGGTGCTCGCGGCCGCAGATCGCCTGCGGCTGATCGCGCACAGTGCTTCGTCGGTGAAGCATTTCATGACTGATGAGGTGTTCCGGCGCGGGATTCGGGTGACCCAGGCCGGTCAGGCGATGGCGCGGCCGGTGGCTGAGGTCTCGCTAGCTTTCACGCTGGCCATGCTGCACCGCATCCATCGCTTCAACCACACCATGCATGCGGGCGGCTGGCGCGAAGATGCGATCGCGCCTACTTCCACGGGCAGCACAGCCGGTACGAGCGATGCAGTGCTCGCGCAGCACGGGCTGGCCGGATCCGGGATCGGCGTGGTGGGTGCGTCGCGGACCGGGCTCGAATACATCCGGATGCTGGTCGCGCTCGGCGCGGACGTTGTCGTCTACGACCCGTACCTGACCGACGAGCGTGCGGCGGAGCTTGGCGTACGCGGAACCACCCTCGACGAACTGCTCCGGACCAGCCGGGTTGTTGCGCTCCATGCACCGACGTTGCCCGAGACCCACCACATGATCGGCGCCCGCGAGCTCGCGTTGATGCCGGACGGCGCGGCGCTGGTCAACACGGCCCGCTCATGGTTGGTCGACACCGCCGCGCTGCTCACCGAACTTCGGTCCGGCCGCATCGACGCGGCGCTCGATGTGTTCGACTCGGAGCCTCTTCCGGCGGACGATCCGGTGCGTACGCTGCCGAACGTCCTCCTCACCCCACACCGAGCCGCCGGCACAGTCGAGTGCTACTTGGAAATGGGCGCAATCACCGCCGCCGAACTAGAACGGTTCAGCACCGGCCAACCCCTCCAGCACGAACTGACGCAGGCAGCCCTGCAGCAAATGGCGTGACCAGAGGTGGGTTCTCCACTCGTCTTGTGGGTTCTCCACTGGTGTGCAAGTGGAGAACCCACAAGACGAGTGGATAAGCCGACTCTTGTGACCGATGTGTGGGTCAGCCGGGGCCGGGTGTTGCAAGAGCAGGGTGATGCGCGGGTGGACAGGATGTGTGGGTTGCTTGGGTAGTGCACTTGAGCGTGGTGGGGTCCGGGTGTACGGCGTCTCGCAGGTGCACTACCTGTCGAGCCGCGAATTGTTGTGCGACGCGAGGTTTGCCCGGAGGTCTCCGGATAGGCTCCCGGGATGGAGGAAGCGGCTGCTGAGGTGCGGGCTCGGGTTCGGGAGAGTTTTGAGCGTCAGGGGCTGATGGAGCATTTGGGCGCGCTGATCTCGTACATCGGGCGCGGTGAAGTGCGGATCGTGCTGCCGAGCCGGCCTGAGGTGACGCAGCAGCACGGGTACTTTCACGCTGGTGCGACCAGCTCGATCGCGGACAGTGCCGGTGGGTACGCGGCGTTCACGCTCTTCCCGACCGGGACTTCGGTGCTGACTGTCGAGTTCAAGATCAATCTGCTCGCGCCGGCCGAAGGCGATCACCTGGAAGCGGTCGGGACCGTAATCAAGGCGGGACGGACGCTGACGATCTGCCGGCTCGAGGTTTTCGGTGTCGCTCGTGAGCAGCGCACGCTGGTCGCGGCCGGGCAGCAAACGCTGATCCAGGTGGACGCACGGCCCGAGCGCTGAAAGTCGTTCACACAAGCCCTTGACTCAACCCGCGATTGGGCGATTACTCTAGGTGAGGCAAGCCGACGGGCCGGATACTGGCGAACTGGGGATCGCCAAACGTGCATCCGGGCCGTTCGATCCGCTATTTCTCTTGCTTTCCAAGTACATTCGCAGGCCGGGCAATGCCGTGTCCGGCCGGGGGACGCTGCCCGTGCGCCGACGCGCGCCGGGCTCTTGCAGGGGCGCTGACGCGCGCCTGAAATCCGAATCGAAACGGTGGTGTGTTCGCATGACCTTGACCGATTCCGACACCGACGCCAACGGCCGGCCACCGCAGAGCCAGGCTCAGCTCAGCCTCGGCACCGCGGCCGCCCGCAACCTGGCCACGACCACCAAGTCCGAGCCACAGATGCAGGGCATCACCTCGCGGTGGTTGCTCAAACTGCTGCCCTGGGTGGAGGCAAAGGGCGGCGCGTACCGGGTGAACCGCCGGCTGAGTTACGCGGTCGGTGACGGCCGGGTCACCTTCACCACCACCGGCGCGCAGATCCGGGTGATCCCGCAGGAGCTGTGCGAGCTCGGGATGCTGCGCAGTTTCGACGACGTCGAAGTACTGTCCGCGCTGGCGGATCGCTTTGTACAGCAGGAGTTTCAGCCCGGTGACGTCATTGTCGAGCGCGGGCATCCGGCCGATAAGATTTGCCTGATTGCGCATGGCAAGGTCAACAAGATCGGCCTCGGCAAGTACGGTGACGAGACCGTACTGGAGACGCTGGTAGACGGCGATCACTTTACCTACAAGGCGATTCTGGAGTCGGACGACTTCTGGGACTTCACCGTCAAGGCGATCACACCGGTCACGCTGCTGACGTTGTCACAGGCATCCTTCGAGGAACTTGTCTCGCAGTCCGATCCATTGCGTACGCACATCGAGCAGTTCCGCAACAGTCCGCAGCGCTCCGAGAACGAGCACGGCGAGGCGGCGATCGAGCTCGCGGCCGGGCACGAAGGCGAATCGGAACTGCCCGGGACGTACGTCGACTACGAGACGACCCCACGCGAGTACGAGCTGAGCGTCGCCCAAACCGTGCTGCGGGTGCACAGCCGGGTCGCGGACCTCTACAACCAGCCGATGGACCAGACCGAACAGCAGTTGCGATTGACGATCGAGGCCCTGCGCGAACGGCAGGAACATGAGATGATCAACAACCGCGAGTTCGGCCTGCTGCACAACGCGGATCTGAGCATGCGCATCCCGACTCGCAGCGGTCCGCCGACGCCGGGCGACCTGGATGAGCTGCTCAGCCTGGTCTGGAAGGAGCCGGCCTTCTTCCTCGCCCATCCGCGGTCGATCGCCGCGTTCGGCCGGGAGTGCACCCGCGCCGGGATCTACCCGGACACGATCGATGTCGGTGGGCACCGGCTGCCGGCCTGGCGCGGTATACCAATCTTCCCGTGCAACAAGCTTGGGATCAGCCAGACCCGGACCAGCTCGATCATGCTGATGCGGACCGGTGAGGACACGCAGGGCGTGATCGGCCTGCACCAAACCGGGCTGCCGGACGAGTACGAGCCGGGGCTGTCCGTGCGGTTCATGAACATCAGCGAGAAGGCGATCATCAACTACCTGGTCAGCGCGTACTACTCGACCGCTGTGCTGGTGCCGGATGCCCTGGGCATCTTGGAAGGCGTGGAGATAGGCCGCGAGGGCTGACTCGTGGGTCAGCCCTACGAGCTGCCCGACTTCTACGTGCCCCATCCGGCCAGGATCAATCCGCACCTGGACGGCGCCCGGGCGCACAGCAAGTCCTGGGCCTACGAGTTCGACATGATCGACGTACCTCAACAGGGAAAGGCGATCTGGGACGAGCACGACTTCGATTCACACGATTACGCGCTGCTTTGCGCGTACACGCATCCGGACGCGACCGGGCCGGCGCTCGACCTGGTCACCGACTGGTACGTGTGGGTGTTCTACTTCGATGACCATTTCCTCGAGCTGTACAAGAAGACCGGCGACATACCGGCCGCGACCGCGTACCTGGATCGGTTGCCGGCGTTCATGCCGGTCGAAGGCGAGATCACCGAAGTGCCGGAGAACCCGGTGGAACGTGGGCTTGCCGACTTGTGGACGCGGACCGTGCCGGCGATGTCGGCGGGCTGGCGGCAACGATTCCGGCAGACCACAGAGGCTCTACTCGCCGAGTCCCTGTGGGAGCTGTCGAACATCACCACCGGCCGGATCGCCAACCCGATCGAGTACGTCGAGATGCGCCGCAAGGTCGGCGGTGCGCCTTGGTCGGCGAACTTGGTCGAGTACGCGGCCGGGGCCGAGGTACCGGTCGAGATCGCGTCGACGCGGCCGATGCAGGTCCTGAGCGACACGTTCTCCGACGCGGTGCATTTGCGGAACGACCTCTTCTCGTACCAGCGTGAGGTCGAAGTCGAGGGTGAGCTGAACAACGGCGTACTGGTGATCGAGCGCTTTGTCGGTTGCGGTGTGCAACAGGCTGCTGAGTTGGTGAACGACATTCTTACGTCGCGGTTGCATCAATTCGAGAACACTGCGCTGACCGAGGTGCCGCGGGTGGTGGAGGAACATCAGGTCGACCCGGCTGGGCGGCTGGCCGTGTTCAACTACGTGAAGGGTTTGCAGGACTGGCAGTCGGGTGGCCATGAGTGGCATCTGCGGTCCAGTCGGTACATGAACAAGGGCGGTAAGGCGGCCTCTGGTCGCGGTCTTGGGACGTCCGCGATGCGGATCGCGTCTTCGTTTGTTGCCACTGCGCCCTATCGGATTCGGTCGCATCAGTTCGTTCCGTATCAGGCTGTTGGGGCGACCAACCTTCCTTCGATTTACATGCCGTTTGCGGTGCAGCAGAGTCCGCATCTTGGGGCGGCTCGGTTCGCGATCCTCGAGTGGGGTGAGTGGACGGGTATCACTGACGGGACGATTTGGGACGCGCGGATGCTGGCGGCGTTCGATCTGCCGCTTTGCGCAGCCGGGATCTTTCCGGATGCGACGCCGGAGCAGCTCGATCTCGCCAGTGCATGGCTGGCGTGGGGGACGTACGCCGATGACTACTACCCGGCGGTCTTCGGCCGGCGGCGTGATTTGGCGGGCGCTCGGGTGAGCAATCAGCGGTTGTCGGCTCTGATGGCTGTGGACTCAGCCGGGCCGGTGCCTGTTGGGGCGCTGGAGGTTTCGCTGGCCGATATCTGGCAGCGGACTGCGGCGGGTATGACGGTCCCGCAGCAACGTGCGTTCAAGCACTCGGTGGATTCGATGACCGAGAGCTGGTTGTGGGAGCTGGCTAACCAGGCGCAGAACCGGATTCCGGACCCGGTCGACTACATCGAGATGCGGCGGCGGACGTTCGGCTCGGAGCTGACGATGAGTCTGTGCCGGATCGGTCACGGCGAACGCGTACCCGCCGAGGTATACCGGTCGCGGCCGATCCAGGCGATGGAGAACGCCGCGGCCGATTACGCCTGCCTGCTGAACGATCTCTTCTCCTATCACAAGGAGATCCAGTACGACGGCGACTTTCACAACGGGGTGCTGGTCGTCCAGAATTTCCTTGCTTGTGACAAGGATCGTGCGGTTGCCATGGTCAACGAGCTGATGACGGCGCGGATTCAGCAGTTCGAGCAGGTGGTGGCGGTCGATCTGCCGGCGTTGATCACCGGTTTTGGGCTGGACGACGAGGTCCGGCGGATCGTGCTTCGGTATGCCGACGAACTGCGGAACTGGATGTCGGGCATTCTCGCGTGGCATCGCGGGTGTCATCGGTACGGCGCCGCTGATCTTCCGCATCGTTCGGCGCGGCTCAACGCGGTTGGTATACCAAACGGGCTCGGCACGTCCGCCTTCCGCAGCTTCCGAAAGGCTGGTGCAGCATGAACGATCAGCAACTCAGTCTCAGTACGCGGGCGGCACGGCAACTCGCCACGACCACCAAGTCGGTACCGCAGATGCAAGGCATCACGCCGCGCTGGTTACTGCGGATGCTGCCGTGGGTGGAGACGACGGCGGCAACGTACCGGGTGAACCGCCGGAGCACGTTCGCGGTCGGCGACGGTCGGTTGAGCTTCACGGTGACTGGTTCGGACGTGCGGGTGATTCCGGCCGAGCTGGCCGAACTTCCGGCGTTGCGTGGATTCACCGACGATGAGGTGCTGACCGCGCTCGCGGATCGGTTTCGGCGGGAGGACGTCGAGCCGGGGCAGGTGCTGGCCGAGTTCGGCAGTCAGATCAACGAGATCATCCTGATTGCGCATGGCAAGGTGACCAAGTCGGGCGTCGGCGCGTACGGGGCTGGTACCGAGCTCGGCACTGCGGCGGACGGCGATCACCTGGGCGCCGAGTTGTTGGTTGAACCTCCGGAGCATCTCTGGGAGTACACCGCGAAGGCCGTGACGAGTTGTGTCGTACTGAAGCTTCGCCGGGACGAGTTCGCAGAGTTGGCTGAGCGGTCCGAGAGTCTGCGTACGCATCTGGACGCGGTGCGGAATCGGGCGGAGCGGGCGCAGAACAAGGCGGGCGAGGCGGCGATCGATCTCGCTTCGGGGCATGCGGGCGAGGACACGTTGCCGGGGACGTACGTGGACTATGATCCGTCGCCGCGTGAGTACGAGTTGAGCGTCGCGCAGACGATCTTGCGGGTACGTACGCGGGTGGCGGATCTTTACAACGATCCGATGGACCAGACCGAACAGCAGTTGCGGCTGACCATCGCGGCGTTGCGCGAGCGGCAGGAGTACGAGCTGCTGAACAATCGCGACTTCGGGCTGCTGCACAACGCTGACTACAAGCAGTGCATCTACACGCGGAACGGACCGCCGACGCCGGACGACTTCGACGAATTGCTGACTCGGCGGCGCAAGCCACGGTTGCTGCTGGCACATCCGCGGGCGATCGCAGCGTTCGGCCGGGAGTGCACTCGGCGGAAGGTCTATCCGGAGACCACGACAATTGACGGCCGGACGGTGCAGGCGTGGCGCGGGGTGCCGTTGCTGCCTACGGACAAGATCCCGATCTCGCCGAACAATACGACTTCGGTGCTGGTACTTCGTACCGGAGCGGATGACCAAGGGGTGATCGGGTTGCGGCAGACCGGGTTGCCCGACGAGTACGAGCCTGGGCTGAACGTGCGGTTCCTCGGAATCAGCGAGAAGGCGATCATCTCGTACCTGGTCAGCACGTACTACTCGGTCGCGGTACTGGTTCCGGACGCGCTCGGCGTCCTGGAAAACGTCGAACTCGGGCGCTGAGGAGCGATGCGATGTCCACTCTTCAAGGATCCCGACTGCCGGCAGGCGGGGACGGCACCCGATCGGCGGCCGATCTGCTGGCCTGGAGCCGTCAGCAGGTCGAGCCCGCACTCCGGGCCGCGGTCGAAACGTTGCCCCCGGCAACGCGACGGATCGTGGCATACCATTTCGGCTGGGCCGACGAGGACGGGAACCCGACGCATGCGGACGGAGGCAAGGCGATCCGCCCGGCTTTGGTTCTGCTTTCCGCGCAGGCTGTTGGGGGTACGACCGAGGTCGCGCTTCCGGCGGCTGTGGCGGTTGAGCTGGTCCACAACTTTTCGTTGCTGCATGACGATGTGATGGATTGCGACACCTCTCGCCGGCATCGTGCGACTGCTTGGACGGTGTTCGGGCTTGGGCCGGCAATTCTGGCGGGGGATGCGTTGCTGGCGTTGTCGTTCGACGTGCTCGTCGGCAGCGGGCATCCGGCGGCTGGAGAAGCTTGCCGAGTCCTTGGGGACGCTGTGCAGGAGCTGGTCGATGGACAGCTGGCCGACGCGGAGTTCGAGACCCGGGACGAGGTCTCGCCGGCTGAGTGTGTGCGGATGGCGCAGTTGAAGACTGGCGCGTTGCTCGGGTGCAGTACGGCGCTTGGTGCGCTGTTCGGCGGCGGGCGGCCGGATCAGGTGGATCATCTGCGCTTGTACGGCGAGGATCTGGGTTTGGCATACCAATATGTCGACGATCTTCTCGGCATCTGGGGCGAACCTTCCGTCACCGGCAAACCGGTCTTCTCCGACCTACGCCGCCGCAAGAAGTCCCTGCCAGTCGTCGCTGCCCTCTCCTCAGGCACCGCCGCCGCACGCGACCTATCTGTGCTCTACCGCCGCGAAGGCGACTTGTCCGACACCGACTTGGCCACCGCCGCCGCCCTCATCGAAACAACCGGCGCCCGAACCACCAGCCAAGCCCAAGCCGACGCCCTCCTATCCGCCGCCCTATCCGAACTAACCGCCGCCAACACCCAAAACCCCACCACCACCGAACTAGAACGGCTGGCCCACCTAGCCACCCGCCGAACCCACTAGTGGGGAACCCATGCCACCAACACCACCGCCATCACCACCACCCACACGCCCACCCACCGCTCCACCAACCCCCACAACCCGACCAACCCCCACAACCACACCACCCCAAGCAACCTGTTTCACACCACCGGCACTGCCAACAACTCCACCGCCACCAGCACCACCCTCCGCGGCGCCACGAACCCGACCGGCACCCGCACCACCACCAACGGCCCCGTCAGTTCAGGCACCACCGCAGTCACCACCACCTACCCGACCACCCGCCACCACGCCAGCGCCTGCAGCCCCGTCGGCTGCAGCGCCTCCACGACAACCGGCGTCAGGTGCGCCGTCAGCGGGGGCTCCGCCAGCGCTTGCGACGCCAGCAGCTCAACCGCCCGCACCAGCGGCCCCGCCGTCCCCACAACCGGCGGCTTCTGTTCGGCGGACTGTTTTGTTGGCCGCGCCTCGGTCGTTTTGTGCGGGGGTGGAGCGGGCGGTGGAGATTGTTGAGCGGTTGCTAGCGGCTCGCTCGGGGTCGGTTTTTGTTCGCAAGCAGATTGTTCACAATACGCATGTCGTCGCAGACCTCACCTCCCGTGGAGCGGTCTTTGTAGACAATCTCGACGAGGTACCACCCGGCGCCACCGTCGTGTTCTCCGCGCACGGTGTCGCCCCGTCCGTCCGCCGCGACGCGGCCGAACGCGACCTCAACGTCGTCGACGCCACCTGCCCCCTCGTCACCAAAGTGCATCAGGAAGCCCGCAAGTACGCCGCCGCCGGCCACACTGTCGTACTGATCGGCCATGCCGGGCACGAGGAAGTAGAAGGAACCCTCGGCGAAGCCCCGGGGCAAACAGTCCTGGTCGAAGATCTGCAGGATGTCGACAATCTACAAGTAGACGATCCGACCAGAGTCTCGTACCTGACCCAGACCACCCTCGCGGTCGACGAGACCACTGCCCTGATCGATGCCCTGCGCAACAAGTTTCCCGGCGCCCGTGGACCCGACACCGCCGACATCTGTTACGCGACCACCAACCGTCAAGCAGCTGTCTCCGAGATCGCCGAACACGCCCAACTGATCATCGTGGTCGGATCAGCCAACTCCTCCAACTCACGGCGGCTGGTGGAGATCGCGATCCGCTCCGGCACCCCCGCTTACCTTGTCGACAATGCCGACGAAGTCGATCCGGACTGGTTGAACGCCGTCAGCGTCGTCGGGCTGACGGCCGGCGCATCGGCTCCCCCGGTGCTGGTTGACGAGGTGATCGCGCGCCTCGGGGAGTTCGGTCCGGTCGAGGTCGTCGAGTACACGGTGACGCGCGAGACGATCCGGTTCACGCTGCCGCCGGAGGTGCGGCGCCCATGAATCTGTTCGTCAGCGGATTGCTCTGGGTCGGCAGCATCATGATCGTCACCGCGGTGCTCGCCGTCGTACTGCGCAAGTGGCGTCAGCGCGAAGGTCGCGAGGCGAACAACGAGGTCGCGGGCCAGGTCTTCACGATCGTCGGCGGGGTGAACGTGGTGATCGCGGCGTTCGTACTGATCTCGCTGTTCGACGGCATGAACAGCGCGAACCAGACGGCGTACGACGAGGCGAACGCGCTGGTCGCGGTGCAATGGGCCGGGGAGGCGCTGGCACCGCAGGACCGGACCCGCGTACGCCAGCTGACGCGCGCGTACGCGACCGAGGTGTCGGACCGCGAATGGCCCGCGATGCGCGCCGGCCGCGACGTCGACGATCAGGGCTGGACGTTGCTCGCCACGTTGCAGAAGACGGTGGAGCAGGCGAAGACCACGAGCGAACGGCAGGAGGACCGCCGGGTCGAGGCGGCGAACCAGGTCTGGAACGTGTACCAGGCAAGGCAGTCCCGGCTGAACTCGAGCGGCAGCGGGGTGAGTGAGGTGGTGTGGTTCGCGATCCTGATCGGCAGTGTGATGTCGGTGGCGCTGATGTTCATGTTCGGCGGGCCCGGGTTGTATTCGTACGCGTTCATCGTCGCGATGTTGTCGGGCGCGATCGGCCTGCTCCTGTTCGCCATCTACCAACTACAAAACCCCTTCAGCGGCGGCGCCGACGTGGGCCCCGACGCCTTCATCTCAGCCATCTCCCGATTGAACGACGGTGGATAAGCCAACCCCGCCGCCCAGAACCGCCCGCGGTTCGGCTACAGGCAGAGCGAGCACGAGGGGTGGGGTCGGCGCGGGCACGGCTGCGCGTGGAGCAGGCGCGTGGAGTGGGGCGGGCGCCACCACCGGCACGGCTGCGCGCTCGGCTGGGGGTGGGGCGGTTGTGCGGGGTGGGGTGGGGGCTGCTGTTTGTGCGGTGGTGGTGGCGGGCGTGGTGGGGGGTGCAATAGCGGTGGTGGGGGCGGGGCCGTCGGTGGCTGCGGCTGGGTGTTCGTACCTTGTTTTTCAGTCGGCTGGGTATCAGTCGGCGTCGCGGTTGGTGCGGGTGGACCTGCCGTCGGGGCGTACGTCGGATCTCGGGCGGCTCGACTACCAAGTACAAGCAGCCGGGTACGCGCGTACGCAGGATCTTGTGTACGGGATCGCCACCCGCGACCACGGCGGCTGGCTGTTCCGCCGGCCGCATCTCGTGTCGGTGACGCGGCAGGGCAAGGTCACCGATCTCGGGGAGGTACGGCACGGGATCGGCGGGCTCGCAGATGCTTCGGCCGGGGCGGTGGTTGGTTCGCGGTTCTACGTACGCGACCACCTCCGGCTGTACACCGTGGACATCGATCCGGCGAGCGCGACGTACCGGCGGGTGATTGGTGTCGTACGGCTGTCGCTGCTTGGGCTGGAGGTGGAAGATTTCGCCGCTGATCCGTCGTCCGGGGTGCTATACGGGGTGGCGACGTGGGGGCATGTTGCGAAGCTGGTCACGTTGTCGCCCGCGACGGGCGCGGTTCGGGTGGTGAAGGCTGTGCCGGGCATTCCGTGGCAGGACGGGTACACGTCGGTTGTTGTCACAGCGTCCAGCGTGTACGCCGTACACACCGGCCACGGTCGACCCAGCGAGCTGTACCGGATCGGGTTCGACGGCTCATCCACCAAGCTCACCACCACCCGCCCACTAGCCAACAGCGACGCCGCCGGCTGCCTCACCCAATCCACCCCACCGCCCCACACTCCAACTCCCCCTCCACACACTCCCCCACCCCACACTCCTCCGCCACCGCACACTCCGCCGCCCCACAGTCCTCCGTCACCGCACAGCCCTCCGTCCGCGCCACCGACGCGCCCCTCAACGCCTGCGCGACCCCCGACTACCCGTCCGACGCAGCGCCCACCCGGGCCGCACCCGACCACCCCTCGTCCACCCACTCCACCTCCGTCGCCGACCCGCTCCCCCGCTGCGCCCAGCACCACCGCGCCCCCATCCCCCACCCCAACCCGCCGCGACCTCCCACCACCCTCGTCTCCGCACACCACCCCGCCCACGACCCGTTCCACCCCACCCACCGACTTCGCCATCGCCCGCCCGCTCGCGACACAACCGAAGCACCGCGACCACCCCAATCACACCGTCCAGGTACTCCGCCGCTGGTCCCTGGCCACCCTCCTGGTAATCCTCACCAGCGCCGCCGCCACAGCCGCCCAACGCCGCATGCGCCGACGCCGCTGAACCTTGTTCATAGAAGAAGTTGTGGCGATGCCGAGTGAGGGATCAGCCCGCGTGAATACGCACGGGACGCGGCGTACTACGCCATGCCGTCGTGCTCTCCACACACGGGGGGTGCCTCCGTTACACAGGTGCGGCGTACGACGCGGTGCTGCTGTACAACGGAGGCACTGCGCACGGCGGGTGCGCCGTCAGACGGGCGCGGTGTACTACGGCGCGATGTGCGACAAGGCGCCGCGTCCGGACAGGTGCTGCATAGGACCGACCGGGCGCGACCGTAAGAACACGCGCTCCGTGGGCGGTGTGCCGCGTCGGGCGGGTGTTGCGTGAGCGGTACCGAAGGACGGGTAGTGGTCGGCCGGGACGGCTGCGGGTGGGCTGCCGTTGGGTGGTCGCGCTGCAGAACGGCTACCACTACCCGTCGTTCGGTACCCGATGGGTGCCGCGTCGGCGGGGGCCTAGTGCGGGTGCCGCGTACGACCGGGGGGCTGCCGGGTACGGCGGAGCCGCAGGACAGGCGTGCTGCGCGGACGGGGGTACTGCGCCGAGCAGGTGACGCGTGGGGTGGAACCGAAGGACGGGTAGTGGTCGGCCGGGCGGTCGGCGGGACGGATGCGGATGGGCTGCTGTTGGGGTGGTCGCGCTGCAGAACGGTTACCACTACCCGTCGTTCGGTACCCGATGGGGTGCCGCGTAGGGCGGGGCCTAGTGCGGGTGCCGCATACGACCGGGGGCTGCGTGGGCCAGGTACGGCGGAGGGCCGAGCCGTAGGACAGGCGTGCTGCGTCGGCGGAGGTCGCGTTGGGGTGGTACCGAAGGACGGGTAGTGGTCGGCCGGGCGGTCGCCGGGACAGCTGCGGGTGGGCTGCTGTTGGGGTGGTCGCGCTGCAGAACGGTTACCACTACCCGTCGTTCGGTACCCGATGGGGTGCCGCGTAGGGCGGGGTTGCGGTGAGGTGGTGTGCCGAAGCACGGGGGTTGCGGGAGGCGGGGTGTGATGTGCGACCGCGTGCTGCATTCGGCGGGGTCTCCGTGAGACGGGGCTGCGGGTGGCTGGGCGCAGCGGGCGTCGGGGTACAGCGTGAGGTGGGTGGTGCGGCTAAGGACAGGTAGTACACCGGTGAGGTGGTGTACGCATTCGCGCAATCACGCTCAGGTGTACTAGCTCGGGCCGACTACTACCTGTCCTTCGGTGCGTGGTGGGGGGAGGTGAGTGCGATTCAGGTCCAGGCCGAGAAGGTCGGCGCATGCGGTGCTCCGGGGCGACCGTCGCAGACGCGCGAAGGCCACAGGATGGAAATTTGTGCTGGTGGAGCGATGAGTTCGGGGTTTGGCGGTGGTCTGTAGTGGTGTGAGCAGACGGATGAGTGGTTCGGAGCGGTGGGTTTTGGGGCTGGCCTCGTTGGGGTCGGTGATGGTGGCGTTGGACACCTTGGTGGTGGCCGCGGCGCTGACGACTATTCGGGGTGATCTTGGGGCGTCGGCCGAGCAGTTGGAGTGGACGGTCAACGCGTACGGGCTGAGTTTCGCGATGTTGCTGATGACGGCGGCCGCGCTGGGTGATCGGCTGGGGCGGCGCCGGATGTACGCGGCCGGGCTCGCGCTCTTCACGCTGGCGTCGGTCGCGTGTGCGATGGCGGCGAATCTGCCGTTCCTGATCGCGGCGCGGGCTGTGCAGGGGGTCGGTGCGGCGATGGTGATGCCGCTGGCGATCGGCCTACTGGGTGCGGCGTTTCCGCCGGAGCGGCGTGGGCAGGCGATCGGGGTGTTCAGCGGCGTGACCGGCCTCGCGGTGCTCGGCGGGCCGATGATCGGCGGCGCGGTCACCGAAGGGCTGTCCTGGCAGTGGATCTTCTGGATCAACGTACCGATCGGCGTAGTCGCGATCGCACTCGTGCTCACGAAGATCCCGGAGAGCACCGGCCCGGCGCGGCGCCTCGATCTGGTCGGCGCGGTGCTGATCAGCCTCTCTGTACTCGGGCTCGTCTGGGGTACGGTACGCGGCGAATCGGCCGGCTGGACCAGTACGGAAGTACTGACTGCTTTCGCCGGCGGTGTCGTACTGCTGATCGCGTTCGGAGTGTGGGAGCGGCGTACGAACCACGCGATGGTCCCGCTGACGTACTTCCGCAACCGGACGTTCACCGCGGCGAACGCGGCCGGCTTCTTCCTGACCGCGGCGTTGTTCAGCGCAGTGTTCTTCCTCTCCCAGTACATGCAGGCCGTACTCGGGTCGGCGCCCTTGACGGCCGGCCTGCAGCTACTGCCGTGGACCGGGACGCTGTTCATCGTCGGACCGATCGCCGGCCGGCTGGTGGATCGGGTAGGCGAGCGATCTTTGGTCGTGATCGGGCTTGCGTTGCAGTCGGCCGGCATGTTCTGGGTCAGCCGCGGCGCAGATCATTACTGGGAGCTGATCTTGCCCCTGGTGGTCGCCGGCTGCGGCGTCTCGCTGGCGATGCCCGCGGCGCAGAGTGCGGCGATGGCGGCGCTGCCGCGGCAAGCAGTCGGAATCGCGTCGGGCATCTACAGCATGACGCGTCAGCTCGGCGGTGCGGCCGGCGTCGCTGTCCTCGGATCGGTGTTCGTGTCGGCGGGCGGGTATGCCGGTAGCGGATTCTCCCGGGCCCTCGCGGGCGGCGGCGTACTGTCGTTGCTCGGGGCCGTAGCGGGCCTGGCGATCGCCACCCGACGCACCGCCGAGCCAAACCCGGCGAACCCGCCGGCCACCCCCGCGGGCGCGACGGCAGGCACCGCAGCGGGCCCAGCAGCAAGCACAGCGGCCAAGGCGGTGGAAGGAGCTCGATGAACCTCGAGGAGGAGTTCGCGCAGCACCGAGGTGAGCTGGTCGCGCACTGCTACCGGTTGCTCGGTTCGCTGCACGACGCCGAGGACGCGGTCCAGGAGACGTACCTGCGGGCCTGGCGCGGGCAGGCGGACTTTGAGCATCGGTCCACCATCCGGACGTGGTTGTACCGGATCGCGACCAACGTGTGCCTCAACCTCCTCCACCACAGCAGCCGCCGGGTGGTCCCGTCGGCGCTCGGTGCCCCCGGCAACGATCCGGACGACCTGCATGCGTCGGCGCTCGAAGTGCCTTGGCTGGAACCGTTCCCGGATCAGTTGCTCGGCGCCGACCCGGCCACCGTGGTCGGCGATCGCGAAAGCCTGCGGCTCGCGATGGTTGCCGCGATGCAACAGCTGCCGCCGCGGCAGCGCGCCGTACTGATCCTGCGCGAGGTACTCACCTGGCCGGCCGCCGACGTCGCATCGTTGCTCGACACAACAACGGCCGCGGTGAACAGTTCGCTGCAGCGGGCGCGCGCCGAGCTGGCCCGGCAGCGGCCGCGCGAAGACGAGTTGAGCGAACCGCACGAACCGCTGCGCCGCGCGTTGCTCGACCAGTTCCAGAAGGCGATGGAAAACAAGGACCTCGTCGTACTGGAAGGGTTGTTCGCGGCGGATGCGCGGTGGGAGATGCCACCGATTCCGACCTGGTTCAGTGGGCGTACGGACGTACTGCGGCTGCTCGAATCCAAGTTGCGCCCCGGACCCGGTCAACGCGTACTGGTCGAGACGTCGGCGAACGGCCAGCCTGCCTTCGCGATGTACCTGCGCGGCGCCGACGGCCAGTACCACGCGCATTCGATCAAGGTGCTGACGTTGCGAGAAGACGCCGTCTCGGCCGTCATGGCCTTCCACCATCCCGCACTTTTCCCAGCCTTCGGGCTGCCTCTGATTCATAGGAGATCTTGATGTCATCGGCAACTATTTTGCGGGCATTGCACGTTCCCGGTACGCCGCTGGTCGTACCGAACGCCTGGGACGCCGCGTCCGCGCGGCTGATCGAAGCGGCCGGGTTCGCGGCCGTCGCCACCAGCAGCAACGCCACGTCGGCGGTGCTCGGGTACGACGACGGCGAGGCCGCACCGGTGCAAGACGTACTGGATGCCGCCGCGCGGATCGCTCGCGCCGTCTCCGTACCGGTCACGGTCGACTTCGAGCGCGGCTACCGGCTCGCCCCGGCCGAACTGGTCGAACGTTTCGCCGCCACCGGCGCCGTCGGGCTGAACTTGGAGGATTCCGACCCCGCGACCGGCGTAATGATCGACCCCGCCGTGCAGGCCGATTTCCTGGCGGCTGTCCGTGCCGCGGCGGGTGACACCCTTGTGATTAACGCGCGGATCGACGCCTTCCTGCGCCAGGCCGGTTCGGCTGAGGACCAGCTGAGTACCGCGATCGACCGCGCCAACCGCTATTTCGCCGCGGGTGCCGACTGTGTGTACCCGATCGGGGTTGGCGATCTGGACTTGATCGGCCGGCTGGTCAAGGAGGCACCGGGCCCGGTGAACGTCGCGTACGGGCAAGGCGCCAACACCATCGCAGCATACGCGGCGCGCGGTGTCGCGCGGGTCAGCTTTGGCCCGATGTTCCAGCGGCACCTGTACGGAACGTTCGCCACGAGCGTACTTCCCACGCTGCAGGCGGACCGGAATCCGTTTGCCGGGTGATCTTCCGGTGTGGGATTCCGGCGATCGGGTACTACCGGCTAGGTAGTGGAAGGCAACCATCGACAGGAACGGGGTAAGAGACGATGGGTATGTTCGACGAGATGAAGGACAAGGCCGGAGACCTGGCCAAGGAGCATGGCGACCAGGTCAACGAGGGTCTGGACAAGGCCGGCGAGTTCGCCGACGAGAAGACCGGCGGCAAGTTCGGCGACCAGATCGACCAGGGCAAGGACATGGCCCGGGACCAGCTGGGCAACCTCGGTGGCGACAACGGCGACGGCGACTCAGCGGACAACCAGTCCTGACCCACACCCACTGGGCGGGCCGCGCACCTCACCGCGACCCGCCCAGCGGTGCGCCCAGCCCGCCCGGTCCCGGCTGACCCGCGGGGCCCCAGCTGTAGTCAGCTGAGCTAGCTCCAGATCACCAGCTCGATCTCGCGGCGGCGTTCGGCGAACAGGCCGTCGTCTGCCGTGCTCGTGAGCAACTCCCGCAACTCGGCCTCGAACTCCGGCAGTCGCGCACCGAACAGATGCGGCGTCGAGCTCGACAACGAGAACACCGCCGCGACCACCTGATCGACCGTACGGTCCTCGATCTCGTCACCGCCGACGATCAGCCGGGTCGGCCCTTCGTACCCGGCGGCTTTCATCACTTCTTCTTCATCCGGCAGAGTTTCGATCACGCGTACGCCCCGTCCAGCACGGCGCACCGGCCCCAGGTAGCGCGCGACCAGCGCGTCGATCCCGTCCCACGGCGGCCTCGGGAGCGGCAGTTCGTCAGCCCCGTCGAGCCCCCGGTGCGTGGACGCGCGAACCTGCACCCACCGACCGCCCGGCGCGAGCATTCCGCGTACCAGCCTGGCCACCAGCGGCTGATCCATCCAGTGAAACGACTGCGCGAACGTCACGACCTCGAACGCACCCAGCTCCCCCGGCAGCTGCTCAGCGCGCAACTGGTGCCACTCGGCATTGATGATCCCGGCGTCGTCGGCGCGCCCGGCCGCAACTGTCAGCATGTCGGCGTCCGCGTCCACTCCAACGGCCGCCTTGAAGTACGGCGCGAGCAGCAAGGTCAGCGATCCCGGGCCGCATCCGACGTCCAGCAGCCGCCCCTGACCGTCCAGTCCGAGCTCGTCGCGCAGCGTCTCCCCAAGCGCCTCCGGGTACGCCATCCGCCCGACCGGATAGTGCTCCGCGCCCCCTGCGTACAGGCTCTCGTCCCACGTCCATTCGCTCACGGAGCGAGGCTAGTACTAACCGCTAAGACATTATTGTATGGTTAGCTGGATGGAGCTCACGCAGCGGTACGAGAACCACGGACGGACGATCGCCTGGGATCGGCGCGGGCAGGGACCGGCGGTCGTGTTCTGTCACGGGACACCGTTCTCGTCGCGAGTCTGGAGCGCGTACGCCGATGCCCTGAGCAACGACTTCACCGTGTACCTGTGGGACATGCCCGGGTACGGCGAATCGTCCAAGAGGGTTGACGATCCAGTCGATTTCGATGCCCAAGGCAAAGTGCTCGCGGAGCTGCTCGCGTACTGGGAACTGGACCACCCGCGAGTGATCGCCCACGACTACGGCGGCGCGGTTTCGCTGCGGGCGACCTTGTTCGAGGGGGCGACCTACCACTCGCTGAGGCTGGTCGACACGGTGGCGATTCCGCCGGCCGGGTCGCCGTTCTTCCGGTTCGTGCAGGATCATCCGACGACACTCGACGAGCTACCGGAGTACATCCACGACGCGGTGCTTCGCGCGTACATCCAGAACGCGAGTCACCACGGTCTGCGGACCGATCAGCTGGACGAACTGGTGGCGCCGTGGCTCGGGGCGGAAGGGCAGCCGGCGTTCTATCGGCAGATCGCGCAGTTCGACGAGCGGTACCTGCGGGAGATCGAGGCGAACCTGCATCGGCTGACGATCCCGGTCACTGTCCTGTGGGGCGCGGAGGATCGCTGGATACCGACCGCGACCGGGCGCAAACTGGCTGGTCTGATCCCGTCCGCGAAGTTCATTGAGATCCCGGGGTCAGGGCATCTGATGCAGTACGACGCGCCGGTGCAGCTCAACCAGAGATTGCTCGATTCATTGAGAGACCGCTGAGCGTCGGCTGAGGGCCGGCTGACAACTCGGACGCCGACCGCAGCCGAGTGCTCGCGGGCGGTCAGAATCGCCGGCAGGGGTTCGTTCCGGGGCCTTCGCGTCGTACTCTGCTGGGCGGGGAACGATGACTGGACGGTACGCCGGCCGGGCATCGCAAGGTTGGTCATCGCAGGGGGGAACCGCGTGATGCTCGATGGTGCGCGCTGGGGTGCGCGATGAATTCACTCCGCCGGATTCTGGTCTGGATCTCCGGCGCCTCGGCCGGTTTGGGGGCCGCGCTGGCGGCGACGATCCCGTTCGACAATCCTGAGCTGGTCGACCTGTCCCGGCGCGGCGGTACGCCGGGAACTCACCATGTCGCGGTGGACCTCGCCGACCCCGAATCGTGGCCGGTGGTGGACAAGGACTTCCGGCAGCGGATCGTGGCCGGCGATCCGGAGCTGGTCGTGTTCATCCACAACGCGGGCACGCTGACGCCGTTGGGGCCGGCCGATCGGGTCGACACCGTGCAGTACACACGCAACGTACTGCTGAACTCCGCGGCCGCGCAGGTGCTTGGGCATTCGTTCCTGAGCGCGGTCGCCGGGCGGGACTGCGAGCAGCACCTGATCATGCTCTCGTCGGGCGCGGCGCGGCAGGCGCACGAGGGTGAGTCGAGCTACGGCGCGGGGAAGGCGGCGATTGATCAGTGGGTGCGGACTGTCGGGCTGGAGCAGCGGCGGCGCGAACACGGGTGCCGGGTGATTTCGGTGTCGCCTGGGTCGCTGGATACCGGCATGCAGGCGGAGTTGCGTGCGTCCAGCGCTGAGCAGGTGCCGGTGTCGAGCCGCTTCCGCGAGTTGGAGGCACAGGGTCTGCTGGCGAAACCAGAGACGGTTGCGCGGGCGATCTGGTCGCTCCTCGACCGCGACCTGGACAGCGGCACCGTCCTCCACATCCGCGACGTGACCTGACGCGGCGTGTTGCGGCGGGCCGTTCGACGTGGTCTGTTGATGCTGCCTGCTGCTGGTGCCTATTGCTGGGCGAGGCGGTGGATCTGGTCGCGGGTGGCCGGGTAGAGCTCGGTGTACGTCTGCAGCAAGGTCGCGTACGTGTCGGCTGTCGACGGATCGGGTACGACGACGTGATCGGCTTGGGTCCAATCGGTGTCCGGCGGGACTGCCCCGATCCCGATCGCGGCGAGGAGCGCATCGCCGTACGACGCACCGATCGTCTGCCGCGGGATGATCTGCTCGATACCGGCCACATCGCTGACGATCTGCGTCCAGAGGCCGCCCTGCGTACCGCCACCGACCGCGACGACGCGCTCCGTACCGGTGAACGTATCGAGGATCTGGCGCACTCCACAGGCGATTCCCTCGTACGTTGCCCTGAGCAAATGTCCGCGCCCGTGCCGCAACGTCAGACCGGCGATCACGCCGCGCGCGAGCGGATCGTAGATGGGAGTGCGCTCGCCGGCGAAGTACGGGAGGAGTACCAGACCTTCAGCTCCAGCAGGGATTGCGGCCGCCTCGGCGAGTAGGGTTCGAAATGGTATACCACCGGTCAGATCCTGAAGCCAGGTGGTGATTGTGCCGGAGGTGGCCATGCCGGCGGCCAGGGTGTGCGATCCCGGTTCGACGCCGGACGTGGTCCAGAGACCGCGGACGCTGGTCGGCGCCGGGAGGACCTGGACGAAGAACATCGTCGATCCGTACATGAGCATCAGGTCGCCGGGGCGACGTACGCCGACGCTGAACGCTTCTGCCCAGGCGTCGACGGTGCCCGCGATGACCGGCGTACCAACTGCCAGACCGGTCGCCGCGGCCGCTGCTTCGTGGATCACACCGACCTGTTCGGACGGCCAGACCAGCGGCGGGAGCGCGAGGCCGGGTAGCACGGCTTCGACCCAGTCGGTGGCCCAGTCCTGCCGGTGAATGTCGTAGAACGGGTCGCATTGGCTGGCCGTGTGATGGTCGAGCACCCACTCGCCGGTGAGGCGCGCGATGACGTACGTGTGTGCGCTGAACCAGCGGTCGTCCGGCCGCCACGCCGCACCCGCGTCCCGCCGCAACCAGGCCAGCTTCGGGCCGATCGCTTGGCTGGACAGGTCTTTCCCACACCGCTCGAGGATCGCGTCCGCGCCAAGCTGCTCGGTGAGCTCGACGATTTCGCGCGTGGCGCGGGTGTCGATCCCGTACAGGATCGCGGGCCGGCGCGGTACGAGCTCGGCGTCAGTCTGAACGACACACGGCCCGAGCCCAGACACACAAACAGCAGCAACCTCGATGCCCTCAGAACCCTCACCGGCGACGGTGCCGGCGGTGCCGGTGGAGGCGGCGGTGGAGGCGGCGGTGGAGGCGGTGGCGGCGGTGGCGGCGGTGGCGGCGGTTGAGGTGGAGGTGGTGGAGGTCGAGGCGGCGGTGGCGGTGGCGGTGGTTAGTTCGGTCAGGATCTCTGCGACCTCGGTCCACCAGTCGCGGACGGGATCCATCTCCGCCCAGCCCGGCCGCGGCAGGCTTGGGGCGTGGTCACGCCGGGCGACCGCCACGACTTCACCGTCGAGCGTGCAGAGGACGCCCTTCGTACTGCCGGTACCGATGTCGACCCCGATGACGAAGCTCATCCGTCGATTGTCCAGGTGCGGTCCGGGCTGGGTCAGGCGGCTTTGGTGAATTGGGTGTCGTAGAGGTCGGCGTACAGGCCGCCGTGGGCGAGCAACTGCTCGTGGGTGCCGCGTTCGCGGATCTCTCCGTCGGCCAGCACCAGAATGATGTCGGCATTGCGGATTGTTGACAATCGGTGGGCGATCACCAGCGACGTACGCCCGACGAGCGCGTTCGCGAGGGCGGTCTGGACGGCAGCTTCGGATTCGGAGTCCAGGTGCGCGGTCGCCTCGTCCAGGATCACGATGGATGGGGACTTGAGCAGGAGCCGGGCAATCGCGAGGCGCTGGCGCTCACCACCGGAGAGCCGGTACCCGCGATCGCCGACCACCGTGTCGAGACCATCTGGCAGATTGTCGACAAGATTCGCGATCTGCGCGGCCTCGAGCGCCTCGTGCAGTTCAGCGTCGGTAGCGTCCGGCCGGGCCAGCTGCAGGTTGGCGCGGATCGTGTCGTGGTACATGTGCGAGTCCTGCGTCACCACGCCGATCGCCCGGCGCAGTGAGCTCTGCGTCACGGCGCGTACGTCCTGACCACCGACCAGTACGGCTCCGCCAGTGGCGTCGTACATTCGGGATACCAATGATGACAGCGTCGACTTGCCGGCACCGGACGGCCCGACCACAGCGACCAGCTGACCAGGCTCGACGGTGAACGTCACGTCCTTCAGCACCTCGTCACCGGTCTCGGCCGACAACGTCGCCACGGACTCCAACGAAGCGAGCGAGACATCCTCGGCCGACGGGTAATGGAACGACACGTGATCGAACTCGATCGACGGCTCGGCCGTACGCGGCAACTCCTTCGCGTCTTCACGATCCGCGACCATCGGCCGAAGATCGAGCACTTCGAGGACGCGCTCGAAGCTGACCAGCGTGGTCATCACGTCGACCTGGATGTTGGACAGCGCGGTCAGCGGGCCGTACAGCCGGTTCAGGTAGGCGGTCAGTGCGACGACGGTACCGATACCGAGCGCTCCTTCGACCGCGAAGATCCCGCCCACGCCGTACACCAGGGCAACCGCGAGCGCGGCGACCAAGGTCAGCGAGACGCGGAAGATGCTGCCGTACATCGCCGTGGTGACACCGATGTCGCGGACCCGCGCGGCCTTGCCGGCGAAGTCCTTCGAGGAGTCCTGGGTCCGCCCGAACACCTTGGCCAGCACCGCACCGGCGACGTTGAACCGCTCGGTCATCGTCTGCGCCATGGTGGCGTTCAGCCGGTACGTCTCGGCTGTTGCCTCGCGCAACTTCCCGGCCAGCAGCCGGGCCGGGATCACGAACAGCGGAAGCACGACCAGCGCCAGCAGCGTGATCTTCCACGACATCACGAACATCGCGGCCAGTACGAGGGTGACGCTGAGCAGATTGCTGACCACGTTGGACAAGGTGGAGGTGAACGCCTGCTGGGCGCCGAGTACGTCACCGTTCAGGCGCTGGATCAGCGCACCGGTCTGGGTGCGGCTGAAGAACGCGACCGGCAACTGCTGGACATGGTCGAAGACCTTGGTGCGCAGGTCGTACACGAGACCTTCGCCGATCCGTGCTGAGAACCAGCGCTCGGCGAGCGTGACCGCACCGTTGACCAGGGCGAGCAAGGCGACCACGAGGGCGAGCCAGACGACGACCTCGGCGTTCCGGGGGACGATGCCGCGGTCGATGATCGCGCGGAACAGCAGCGGAGTGACCGCGCCGGTGCCGGCGTCGAGCGCGACGAGAACGAGAAAGGCGGCCAGATAGCCGCGGTACGGGCGGGCGAAGCCGAGAATCCGGCGCAGCGTGCCCGCGCTGAGCTTGTGATGCCGGACGGAGGAGTCCTTCAGCAGCGACCGCATCGCGCGCCCGCCGCCCCCGCCCGGGAGTCCAGAGAGTTGTGACATGCAGTTCCTTCCGGTTCGAGATATGCTGAGGTTAACTCACTATGAGAAAACCTCACAAGATCCGGATTTGTTCCCGCGGGCACGAGCACAGCCGGCGCGTACGCGGCGAACCGTTTGACTAGGCTCTGCACATGCCCGCTGCCGATGACACCGCGGAACAGATCGCCGCCCTGCTGGACGGGATCGTCCGCCGCCAGCGCCGTGGCTCCCGGGAGGGCTTCAAGGACAGCGTCACGCACGGTCAGTTCCGGGTGCTACGTACGCTCGACCACGCCGGCCGGGCGCTCCGCCTGAGCGAACTGGCCGCCCAGCTCGGCATCGTGCCGCGCTCGGCCACCTCAGTGGTCGACGATCTGGAAAGCGCCGGCCTGGTCGCCCGCCAGCCGGACCCGAAGGACCGCCGCGCCACCCTCGTCGACCTCACCCCCGCCGGCCGCCACATCCTCACCACCCTCCGCGAAAAACGCCGCGCCGTGATGGCCACCCAACTCGCCCGCCTCACCCCCGCCGAACAAGAGACACTCGCCCACCTCCTCCACCGCCTCACCGAGGACTGACCTGGATCTCCACGACGATTGCCGGGATCGTGCAATCGACCGGTGGTTCGCGGGCGGCGGTGGTTGGTTGGGCGTATGCGGATTGCGACTACTACGCCGGTGCAGGCGGCTGGGATGGTTCGGCGGGATCAGGAGTTGTTGCTGGGGGTGGTTGAGGGGAAGAGCGAGGAGGAGCTGCGGACGGCGTACGAGGTGAACGACGGGCCGCTCGGGCACTTTTGTGACTCGTTGCATGACCTGGTTGCGCATGTGTTGATGTGGGACGAGATCACCTTGGCCGTACTGCGGGATGCCGTGGCGGGGCGGATGCACTGGAGCCTTGATCCGCGGTGGGAGACGGCGGAAATCGGGAGTGCGCTGAACTTCGGCGGCGTCGAGGCGGGGCGGCGGATTCCGTCGGAGCTGCTGCTGCACCGGTATACCAAAGTTGGCGCGGCCCTGGTCGCGGAGATCGAGCGGTACGACGAGAGCACCTGGGCGGACCCGTCGACCGGCGGCGGGTACGACGGTGGCATCGGCGCGCTTGCCGAGTACGTGTCCACGACGCCGGATGGTGTCTTGTTCGGGCACGCGGGCCGGCACTTGTTCCCGAAGGCGGTGTCCGGATGAGATCCGAACTCGTCGACAATGCGGAGTTCGGCGCGGAGACCGATGCGGTGCTGAAGCACCTTGCCAATCTGCCGGGGTACGCGGCTGATCCGTACGAAGCCTTGCTCTTGGACCGGGAGGACCTTCCGGACCCGGTCCTCGCGGGTGAGCGGGATCCGCGGGTTTCGGTCGAGGAGGTCGACATCGCGTTGCCGGGCCGTACGCTGCGGGCAATGGTATACCGGCACGCGACCCGGCCGCGGCCGATCGTGCTCTGGCTGCACGGTGGCGGGTTCGTCGGCGGTCATTGGCGCGACATCGAGTACGCCGCGTCGGGGATCGCTGCCAACGGCAACGTTACCGTTGTCTCACTCAACTATCGGCTGGCGCCTGAAAACCCTTATCCAGCGGGGCTTCGCGACGTATATGACACGCTCACCTGGCTCCGTACGAACCTGGACGGCGACGGGAGGATCGCGATCGGCGGGCAGAGCGCAGGTGCCGCGCTTGCGGCCGGGGCGTGCTTGCTGGCGCGCGAGCACGGTACGCCACTCCCCGACCGGCAACTGCTCTGCTACCCGACCCTCGACCTGCACCCGGACGAGGACTGGCACGAGTGGTACTTCGGCGCCAACGAAAACGTCCCGGCGTTTGGTATACCACTGCGCGCGACCAGTCTCGCCGGTCTACCACCCGCGCTCATCCTCGCTGCGGGACGCGATTCGTTGCGCCCCGACGCCGTCGCGTACGCGGACCGGCTGCACCGCGCCGGCGTACCCACCCGCCTGGTCGAGTACGCCGACACGATGCACGCGTTCCTGAACTTCCCGGGCGTACTCTCCGCCGGACGGCACGCGGTCGAACTAATAGGTGCGGAGCTGCGGACGACCTTCAGTGCACGCCGCTCATGAGCCGCCGAATCGGGCGAACGCCCAGCGCCACCGCGCCGCCCAGCACCAAGGCGACCGCACCGATGATGCCGAAGTACGCCGTTTCGTGATCGGTGCTGTAGAACTTCGAAAGTACGCCGGACAGCGCCGTACCCAACGCGACTGACAGGAAGAACAACGCGACCATCTGGGTACGGAACGCGTCCGGCGCGAGTTTTGTCGACAAGGAGAGACCGACCGGGGAGAGCAGCAGCTCCGCGATCGTGAACACCAGCAGGATTCCGGCCAGCCCGAGCAGCGGCGCACTGTTCGGGCCGCCGCCGGCCATCGTCAGGAAGAGCAGGAACGCGACGCCCATCACCGACAGCCCGAGACTGAACTTGACCGGCGTCGACGGCTGCCGCGGACCGAGCTTCGTCCACAGCGCCGCGAACACACCGGACAGCACGATGATCATCACCGGGTTGATCGACTGCACGAACGACACCGGCATCTGCCAGCCGAAGACGGTCCGGTCCAGCCGCTGGTCGGAGTAGATCGTCACGACCGTGAACTGCTGCTGGTACAGCGACCAGAACGCCGCGCTCGCGATGAACAGCGGGATGAATGCCTGTACGCGCTTCCGCTCGACGTCGGTCAGGAGCTTGCTGGTGAGGATCACCGCGAAGTAGATGATCGCGGCGATCGCGCTGACCACCGCAACCGCGGTCGCGAACCGGGACGCGGGCAGTACGCCCGAGACCAGCAGTGCGACGACCACCACGAGGACCGCGCCCGCGATCAGCGCGATCTTGCGTCCCTCCTCGGCCGGGAGCGGGTTGGGTACCTCGCGCGCGGCGGCGCTCAACCGGCGGCGGCCCGCGCCGTACTGGACGATGCCGAGGAACATCCCGACCGCCGCCAGGCCGAACCCGTAGTGGAAGCCGACGTTCTTCTGCAGCAGTCCGGTCAGCAACGGTCCGACCAGTGCACCGAGGTTGATGCCGAGGTAGAACAGCGAGAACCCGCCGTCGCGCCGGTCGTCATCGGCCGCGTACAGCGTGCCGACCAGGGAAGTGGCGTTCGCTTTCACGCCGCCGCTGCCGAGCGCGATCATGACCAGGCCGACCGCGACGCCGCCGAGACCGGGGATCACCGCCAGCGCGATGTGGCCCGCCATCACGACGATCGCGCTGTAGAACAAGGTGCGCTCGGCACCGAACAGCCGATCGGCCAGCCAGGCGCCGAGGATCGTCGACAGATAGACCAGTCCGCCGTACGCGCCGACGATGCTGGTCGCCGTTCCCTCGTCGATGCCGAGGCCGCCGCGGTCGGCGGAGTAGTACAGGTAGATCAGCAGGATGCCCTGCATGCCGTAGAACGAGAACCGTTCCCACAGCTCCACCCCGAACAGATTGGCGAGCACTGGCGGATGCCCGAAGAACGTGCGCTGGGTTCGCTCGGTTTCCGGCTGGCTCACGGCACAGTCTCTCCCTCGAGTCGGCACAGTGCTGGGTCACTGCGGTGAACGGCCGGCGATCGGCCGGGGTTGGCTTCGATCGGCCGGGTTGGCTTGCGATCGGCTGGGCGGTGCTCTGGGTCAGTGATCGGCGCGGTGGGTGAAGAAGCGGGCCGGGTTGCCGGCCGCCCGCGGATTCGACGCCAGCCAGGTGGCGAACGAGTCGGGATGCCGGCGCTCCAGCTCGTCCAGGTAGGCACGGCGTACGTCGACCATCGCCTGGCGACGGTCCGCACTCACGGCCCGCTGCAACTGCGTGAAGCTCCGTCGCCAAGCCAAGCACAACTCGTCGTCGGTCAGCTGGCCGACGCTCCGGACGACCGCCGACAAGTACTTCGGCAGCGGCCAATCAGCCACCGGGCGTACGCCGGCCCCGAACACCTCGGCCCGCCGGTCCGGTGCCTTGGGCAACTTCATCCGCAACCGCCGCCCCTCGGCGCGACGCTCGGCCCGCCGCTCGGAACGGCTTTGAGCACGATGCCCCGAGCGGCTCTCGGACCGGCCCTCCGACCGGCTCTCGGAGTGGCGCTCGGCACGGCCTTGGGCGCGGCGTTCAGCGCGGTTCTGCGCCCGCCGTTCAGCACGGCGTTCGGCACGGCTTTCGGTACGGCGCCCGGCCCGGCTTTGGCCAGGACGATCAGCGCGACCTCGGGCGGGTTCCTGCGACCGTGCATGCGGCGGCCGCTCGTCTGACCGGAAGTGCGCGGCCGTACGCGCGGACGCATGCGCTTCAAGCTCCGTACGCCCCGAACGCATCCAGCTGACCGCCGGCGGCGAGACCGCGGCAATCAGGGCCAGCAACGCCAGCACCCCCGCACCGACAGCGGCGGCGAACCCGCACACCGAGATCACCATCAACCCGCCGAGCACGCCCCACCGCGGAACCAGGTTCACCAGGTCTCTGGACGGCAGGTCGCGGCCGAGCCCGATGCTCAGACAGACGGCACCTGACGTCAGGCCCGCCACCATGAACGCCACCAGGTTCGTTCCCGGCGACACGAACACCAGCGCGGCGAGCACCCCGATCGCGGCCAGCGCGCCGACCGCTGCCCGCCAGATCCGGACGTACCGCAGCTCGATGTCGACCATGCTCACCCAGTGCCCCATCGCCGGGCCTCCAACCGGGAGTTCGCCTACCCCCAGTGTTACTCGCCGCGGCCCCGCAATGAAGCCTCGATTCCCCGCCACGCCGATCCGTTTTCGCGGCCCGGCAACCCCGCTTTGAGAAGCCACCATTCATTTCACCGGCCCGCAGGTACGCGGCAGCTTCCCAAAGCGCGGCCGAGCAGGGCACGCGGGCGCGGGGTGGAGCCCGGGGGTCGGGTGTGGGGTGTGGGGTGTGGGGTGTGCAATCGGTTGCAGGGTGGGGTTAGGGTGGGGGGATGGCGTCACGGTTGGGGCGGGTGGCGGGGGTGACGATCGGGGATGTCGCGGCGGCGGCCCGGGTGTCGCGGTCGACGGTTTCGCGGGCGTTCACGCGGCCGCAGTTGCTCAGTCCGGCGACCGTCGAGCACGTGCTGACGACCGCGGCCCGGCTTGGGTACGTGGGCAATCAGGCGGCGCGGGCGCTGTCGACCGGGCGGTTCGGGAACATCGCGGTGGTCGTACCCGACATCGCGAACCCGTTCTTTCCGCCGCTGGTCCGGAGCCTCCAGCTGGCCGCGGAATCAGCCGATCTGGCGGTTTTTCTTGGCGATTCGGATGAGTCCGCGGAGCGGGAGGCGAAGCTGATCGCGCGGCTCGCGCCGCAGGTCGAGGGGTTCGTACTGGCCTCGCCGCGCTTGTCCGAGCAGCTGATCCGCGAGCTCGCCGCGACCCGGCCGGTCGTGCTGGTGAACCGGGATCTGGACGGGATCGCGCGGGTGCTGATCGACTCGTCCGGCGGGATGACCGAGGCCGTGCTGCTGCTCAAGAAGCTCGGTCACCAGCGGCTCGCGTACCTGGCCGGGCCGCGCGACTCCTGGTCGGACGGTCAGCGGCGTACGACGTTGGCGCGCGTGTCCGAGCAGGCCGGGCTGACCGTCGAGGTGATCGAAACCGGGCGACCGAGTTACGCGGCGGGACGCGATTCGGTGGCGGCGATCGTACGGTCGGGGGCGACGGCCGCGATCGCGTTCGACGATGTCGTGTCGCAGGGAGTGCTGGCCGGGCTGGAGGTGCGCGGGATCTCGGTGCCGGCGGACTTCAGCCTGGTGGGGTGCGACGACACGCTTGCCGCGCTCACCAGTCCCGCGCTCACCACGGTCTCGGCGGGCGCGGCGAGCGCTGGGGCGGCGGCCGCGAAACTCCTCATCAGCCTCCTGGAAACCCCGGACAGCGGTCGAACCGCGGCTGGTGGCAGCGCTGGCCCGGCCCCTGGTCACGGCGGGGATGTAGGTGGGGCCGGCGGGGCGTGCGTGCGGATCGGGACGCACCTGGTGGTTCGGGGTACGACGGCGGTGGCTCGGGCCGGTGTTGTGACCTGAGACGGTCAGAGGCGTTGACGTGCAACCGGTTGCATGCTGGAATCACGGACATGACTCGGATCGCGATCGCCGGCGCCGCTCATCCGCACGTGGGGTACGCGACCGCCGAGGCCGACCAGCGCGATGACGTCCAGCTGATCGCGGTCGCCGACCCGGATCGAGCCACGGCCGAGCGGTGGGCGACGCCGTACGGCGCGAAGGTCTTCACCGACCACCGCCGGATGCTCGACGAGACCCGGCCGGACGTGGTGATGGTCGCGGGCATTTACAGCGATCGCGGTCAGGTGGTCGTCGACGCGCTCGACGCCGGCGCACACGTGATCGCCGACAAACCGCTGTGTACGACCCTCGCAGACCTCGACGCGATCACCGCCGCAGTACGCCGCACCGGCCGCCACGTCACCCTCCTGCTGGAGAAGCGGTACTACCCCGTCACCCGCGCCGCGCTCGAGATCGTCCGCTCCGGGCAACTCGGCACGATCCACGGCGTCACGTCCTCCGGGCCGCACAAGCTCAATCGACCGACCCGGCCGGCCTGGTTCTTCGACCGGGCGCAGTACGGCGGCCTGCTGAACGACCTTTCCGTGCACGACATCGACGCCGCGCTGCTGTTCACCGGTCTGACCAGCGGTACGGTCAGCGGTGCGCTCGCCGGAGATCCGGACTGGCCACGGTACGGGGTGGCGACGCTCAGCGGGCCCGGCGCACTGATCACGGCGGGCGTTGATTGGCTGACGCCGGCCGGTTCGCCCGTACACGGGGACTATCGGATGAAGCTCGTCGGTACGGCCGGTACGGCCGAGCTGCTGTGGGCGCGCAACCGCTTGCAGCTGATGACGACCGAGCTCGCGCCGCACGACGTACCGTTGCCGAACGGTTTCCGGCCCGCCGAGCTGCCACTCCAGGCACTTGCTGAGGGCAACGAGCCGGAGATCACCACCGCACAAGGCCTTTTTGTCACGCGGCTCGCGCTGCTGGCTCAGCAGTCGGCGGAGAGCGGCGGCGCACCCTTGCCTTGGGCAACCGAAGCTCGATTGTGATGATGAGAGAAGGTCCTATGCGTTTCGCCTTGATCGGTGCCGGTGTGATCGGTGCCGTGCACGCTCGGCTGATCGAAGCCCTCGGCAACGAAGCCGAACTCGTCGCGGTGGTCGATCGTGACCTCGAACGGGCCGGGAAGCTGGTCGAACAGTACGGCGGGCGCGCGTACGCCAATCCGGCCGATGCGTACGCGGCGGTGGAGCTCGACGCGGTCGGGATCTGCTTGCCGAGCGCACTGCACGCGGACGTCGCGATCGAGGCGCTGCAGGCCGGAAAGCACGTGATCGTGGAGAAACCGGTCGACATCACGCTCGCGGCCGCGGATCGGCTGCTGGCGGCGCAACGGTCGACCGGGCTGACCGTGTCCGTGATCAGTCAGCGCCGCTTTCAGCCGCCGGTCGCGCAGATCCGGGCCGCGATCGACACCGGCGCGCTCGGCCGCGTCACCTCCGGGATCGCCGAGTCGGCGTTCTTCCGGCCGCAGTCGTACTACGACGGCGACGACTGGCGCGGCACGCTCGCGGTCGACGGCGGCGGCGCGCTGATGAACCAGGGCATCCACGCGCTCGACCTGCTGGTCTGGATGCTCGGCCGCCCGGTCGAGGTCAGCGCCCAGACCGGCCGGCTCGCGCACGAAGGGATCGAGGTCGAGGACCTGGCCGGTGCGTCGATCCGCTTCGAGAGTGGCGCGATCGGCTTGATGCTGGCCAGCACGGCCGCGTACCCGGGGCGTCCGGTCCGGTTGACGATCCACGGCGATCAGGGCACCGCGATTCTCGACGACGACGAACTCGCGTACTTCGCCGCGGCCGATGCTGGTATACCAAAAGCGCCCGTCCTCGAGGGTCCCAGCGACTGGGGTCCGGTCGAGCTGGCGCACCTCGCGCAGTACCGCGACTTCATCGCCGCTGCCCGCGAGGGACGCGCCCCGATGGTGCCGGTCGAGGCCGGGCGCCGGTCGCTGGCCACCGTGCTCGCCGTCTACGAATCCGCCCGCGCCGGGCACCCCGTCGAGATCAAGGAGGACTGACGCATGCCGCTCCGCGTCGCCCTGGTCGGCACCGAAAACAGCCATGCCGACGAAATCATTCGCCATCTGAACGTCGAGGAAGTCGCGGACACCGCGCGCATCGTCACGCTCGTCGGAGCGGACGACGAACGCAACCGTGCACTCGCGGCCGCTGGTGGGATCACTGAGATCGTGCCGACCTCGGCTGAGTTGATCGGCAGCGTCGATGCGCTGATCGCTACCAATCGCGACGGGGCACTGCATCGCGAGCACGCCGTACCGTTCCTGGAGGCTGGTATACCAGTATGGGTCGACAAGCCATTGGCGGCCAGTACGGCGGATGCGCGGGCGATTCTTGCGGCGGCGGAGCGTTCTGGTACGCCGGTCACGTCGTACTCGGCGGTGCGGTGGGTCGCGGATGCGGATGCTCTTGTGGCAGAGGCGGCTGCTATTGGTGAGCTGCAGGCGGTGACTGTTACCGGGCCGGCGGATCCGGACAGTGAGTACAGCGGGATCTTCTTTTATGGCATCCACGCCGCGGATCTCGCTCAGCGGCTCGCGCCGGGTGAGCCGGAGGCGGTCGCGGTCGAGCGGGTCGGGTCGACCGTTGTGGTGCGGTACCGCTGCGATGGCGTACTCGTCACGCTGCAACTGGTGAAGCCGACCGAGGATGCGCGGGTCCCGTTCCACGCGGAAGTGGTCGGGCGCACCGGGCTGGCCAGTCGGGACATCCGGCTCGATGCGGACTACGTCGTACCCGGCCTGCAGGTGTTCTTGAAGATGCTCACGACCGGTGAACAACCGCTAGCCAACAACACCATGCTGGCCCCGATCACCGTCCTCGAGCAGGTGTGACGCTCACTTGTGGCAGCTACGGTGGTTAGCGGGTTCGGCCGCCGCGCTTGCCGTTCGGTGCTTTGCCGGGTGCGGGCCGGCGGCTCACATCCCCGATGGGCTCGACGCGTAGCACGTTGTCGCCATCCTTGACGTTGAAAGCCTCGTTCGGATCCGGGCGGCCATCGTGGATCGCCTTCACAATCCGGTCGCGATCCTCGGGCGTCGAGTCGGTGCCGCTCATCGCTCCTCCATTCAGGTCGAATACACCGATGCTCGCAGCTCGGCGGGTCAGCCCTCACCCATCGCCGCCTCTCACCCATCGCTGCCCCTCACACATCTCCGCCTCGGGCCGTTTCACTTGTATGGACAAGTACGAGCGACGAGTGGATCGGGCGGACTGGGACGCGGTGACCGCTGAGGTGGACGATCTCGGGTGTGCGCTGCTGCCTCAGTTGCTTACCCCGAGCGAGTGCGCGCGCATCTCCGCCCTGTACGAGCAGGCCGATCACTTCCGCGCAACGATCGACATGGCCCGGCATCGGTTCGGCGAGGGGCAGTACCGGTACTTCGACCGGCCGTTCCCGGAGGCGGTCGAAGCGTTGCGGCAGGCGTTGTATCCGCGGCTGCTGCCGATCGCGCGGGAATGGTATACCAAACTTGGCCGGGAGGCTGAGTGGCCGGACACCCTGGACGAATGGCTGGACATCTGCCACGCCGCCGGCCAGCCGCGCCCGACCCCGATCCTGCTCCGGTACGGCGCCGGTGACTGGAACGCGCTGCACCGCGATCTGTACGGCGACAAGGTGTTCCCGCTGCAGGTCGTGATCAACCTGAACGACCCCGGAATCGACCACACCGGTGGAGAATTCCTGCTGGTCGAGCAGCGACCGCGGGCGCAGTCGCGGGGTACGTCGACGCTGATTCCGCAGGGTCATGGGCTGGTCTTCACCACCCGCGACCGCCCGGTGAAATCGGCCCGCGGCTGGTCCGCCGCCCCGGTACGCCACGGCGTCTCCGCCATCCGCTCCGGCCGGCGCCACACCCTCGGTTTGGTATTCCACGACGCCAAATAACCCCGCCCCCGGCACTCACCGCCCAACCACCCCGGGCCACACGAGAGTGGATCTCCACCCGTGTGGTGCCGCGTTGGTCAGCGGTGGGGTTAAGGGGTGGTCAGGTCTGTGCAGATGGTCCAGGCGGCTTCTTGGATGAGGGCGGCGGTTTCTGGGGGCAGGCCCTTGACCGGAGTTTCGATGCCGACTGGGTCTGCTTCGAGGAGGGCGATCAGGAAGACGCAGGCGCCCAGGTAGCTGCCGGCCATGGTGGGGTGGCTGTTGTCGGATTCATGCAGGATCGGCTCGTCGTGGGTGGCGAGGAAGCGTTCCCAGACCGGTCCGACCGGGACGAGCGTCGCGCTGAGCTCGGCGGCGGCAGCGGCGTACGCGTCGGTCAGCGCTTTTTGGGTTTCCGGGGCGTTCCGGCGGGCCCAGGTCAGATAGAGGACGGTACGCAGACCCGCGTCGCTGATCGCGGCGCCGAAGTCGCGGGCGCTCTCCCGGAACCGGTCCGGGCTCTTGATCGGAAGGGTGCTCTGCTCCTGGAGTACGACCGTGTCGAAGCCGCCGGTCGCGATCTGATCGAGCGCTTTGCCGGCGTTCAGGTGCTGCCGGAGCGACGCTCCCCCGACCGAGATCACCTTGTGCTCGACCGCGATCCCACGCGCCGCGGCCAGCCCCTTGACCAGCCCAGGCAGGTTGTTGTTGGACGTGAAGCTGTTCCCGACATAGAGAATCCGCACGCCCAGGACGGTACCTCCTGGAGCGCCACCTGGGTACGCCGAACTGCCGAACATTGCGCCTGCTGACAGGCGACACGGTGCCCTTCGGGGAACTACGGTTGGGCGGGTGACGATGCGCTTCTCGATCAACATTCCGAACTTCGGGGACTTCGCCGACGTGCGTACGGTCGCGCGGGTGGCGACCGCCGCTGAAGAGGCTGGGTGGGACGCACTGTTCGTGTGGGACCACGTGGTGCACAGCAAGGAGTCGCGGCGCGGGCAACCGTTCGGGGATCCGTGGATGCTGATGACGGCGGCGGCGCTGGCCACGTCGCGGATCCTGCTCGGGCCGCTGGTGACGCCGGTGGCGCGGCGGCGGCCTGAACAGCTCGCCCGGCAGGTGGCGACGCTCGACGGGGTGAGCGGCGGGCGGGTGGTCTTCGGCGCCGGGCTTGGTGGGCCGATCGAGGACGAGTTCGGGAGTTTCGGCGACGAGACCGATCCGAAGGTGCTGGCCGAGAAGCTCGACGAGGGGCTCGAGCTGCTGGCCGCGTACTGGTCGGGTGCTCGGGTTGATCATGCCGGGAAGCACTATCGGGTCGATGACGTCGAGTTGCTGCCGGCAACGGTTCAACGGCCGCGTCCGCCGGTGTGGATCGCCGGGTACTGGCCGCGGAAGGCGCCGATGCGGCGGGCGGCTCGGTGGGATGGTGCGGTGCCGTTGTTCGCCAGTGCCAACCACGGGAATGCGCCGGCGGTTGACGAGGTGCGGGAGCTGGTCGCGTTTCTCGAGGCGCAGCGGGAGGATCGGAGCCGGCCGTACGACGTGGTTGTCGGCGGGATCAGTCCGGGTGATGCAGCTGCGTCGCGCGCGCTGATCGAACCGCTCGCCGAGGCCGGCGCGACCTGGTGGGACGAACGACAGCTGATCCGGGGCACAGACTTCTACCGCCTGGAGCCGGTCATGCGCCGCATCGAGCAGGGCCCACCAACCTTCGCGTAAACCCCTGCGCCCGGTGCAGTGCTAAAACCCCCTGCGCCCGGTGCAGTGCACCGGGCGCAGGGCTGTATGCAGGCGGGCAGCCAGGCTGAGGTGGAGCAAGCGCGGCCGGGCGGTGGGGTACTTAGACTGCTGGTATGAGTGAGGAGCAGCCGGCTTGTTGTGCGCCGTCTCGGGTGGGTGGGGCGGTGGAGCAGCCGCAGCCGGGCGGGGCAGGCGGAGAGCGTGCGCCTGGTGGGGTGGGGCAGCATTTGGTTGAGCAGGTGGTGGTTCCGGGTGGGATGTTTTTGATGGGGAACCCCAACGGAGATGAGAATGCCGGGGATGGGGAGTTGCCGGTCCATCAGGTTGAGTTGGACGGGTTCAGTATCGACTCGACCAGCGTGACCAACGCGGACTTCGGGCGGTTCACCGACGCCACCGGGTACAAGACCGAGGCCGAGATCTTCGGGTACTCCGCGGTGTTTCATCTCGCGATCGCGGCTGCGCCGGATGAAGTGATGGGGCCTGCGTCGGGTACGCCGTGGTGGGCTGGGGTGAAGGGCGCCGACTGGCGGCATCCGGGTGGTTCCCGGTCGGAGCTGGACGGCCTCGAAGATCATCCGGTCGTACACGTCAGCTGGAACGACGCGGTCGCGTACTGCAAATGGGCCGGCCGCCGGCTGCCGACGGAAGCGGAGTGGGAGTACGCGTCGCGCGGCGGTCTGGAGGGGGCGCGCTACCCGTGGGGCGACGAGCTGATCGGCGACGACGGAATCCACCGGTGCAACATCTGGCAAGGCGAGTTCCCGCGGAAGAACACCGAGAAGGACGGCTTCCTCACCACCGCCCCCGTGCGCACGTTCGAGCCGAACGGCTACCGCCTGTGGCAGACGGTCGGCAACGTCTGGGAGTGGTGCAACGACTGGTTCGGCCCGCGGTACTACAAGTTCTCCCCCGCCGCGAACCCGCCCGGCCCGTCACTCGGTGCGGCCCGGGTCATCCGCGGCGGTTCGTACCTCTGCCACGACTCGTACTGCAACCGCTACCGCAACGCCGCCCGCTCGTCCAACACCTCCGAGTCCTCAATGGGCAACGCCGGCTTCCGCACCGTCGCCCTCTGAGGCACGTGAGCGCAGACCCGGCGTACTGGCTGCAACCCCGGCGACCGCGGCGATGCAGAGCAATGCGCCGGAGGCCAGCGACGCGACTGGTGACGTGAACTGGGCAACCAAACCGCCCCGGAGATTGCCCAGGTCCGGACCGGCCTGGCCGACGATCTGCTCCGCGGCGCTGACCCGGCCCAGGAGCTCAGGTGGCGTGTACAGCTGGATGATCGTGCTCCGCGAAACCACCGCGAGCGTATCCGCGGCGCCGGCCACCGCGAGGCACACCAACGCCAGCCACGGCACCGGCGAGAACGCGAACAGCAGCAGCGCGATCCCCCACGCCGCCGACCCGCACAGCATCACCACACCATGCCGCGGCAGCCGAGTGAACGTCCCCGAGAACACCGTCGAGATCACCCCGCCGACGGCGATCGCGGTCAAGAAGAGGCCGAGCGTACGCGGGTTGTTGCCGAACCGCTCCGCGTTGATCACCGGAAACAGACTGATCGGCATCGAGAGAACCGTCGCGGCGAGATCGGTGATCAGTGCACCGCGGATGACCGGCGTCGACGCCACGAAGGTCAGACCGTCCCACACGCCACGCAGACCGGGCTTCGCGGTGGATGCGATCTGCATCCGCGGCAGACCGACTACGCCGTACATCGCGGCCAGGAAGCTGACGGCGTCGATCAGGTAACACACGCCGACGCCCCAAGCGCCGATGATCAGGCCGCCGAGCGCGGGGCCGAGCAGCATCGCGCCTTGGAAACCGATCCGGTTCAGGGCGATGCCGGCGGCGAGCTGGTCGCGGCTGAGCAGGTGGGGAAGTACGGTCCGTGCGACCGGTCCGGCGGTTGCGCCGAAGCACGCCTGTACGCCGATCAACACGAGTAGCACGCCGACCGGCACCCGGCCGAAGATGAGCTGGCTCGCCATCACACTGGCGACCAGGAGTTGGCCGATCGTGGTGACCAGGTAGATCCGGCGGCGTTCGAGCCGGTCGACGAGGGTGCCCGCGAACAGGCCGAGGAAGATCAACGGCAGCGCTTGCGCAAGCCCGACGGCACCGGTCCAGGCCGGGCTCGACGTCTGGTCCCAGACCTGGAACATCACCGCGACGAACGTCAGCTGCCCACCGAACCCGGACAGCACTTGGCCGATCCACAACCGCCGGTACGCCACCACCCGCAACGGCCGCAGATCGATGAACGCCCCCTTCACTCCCCCAAACCTTCCAGCCCCGCCGCACCTTCCGGCCCAGCCGCACCTTCCAGCCTCGCAGCGCTTTCCGGTCTCGACCCACCGTCCGGCTCGCCCACCCCTTCGAGCTTCGCGGCGATCCGGGCGTGGAAACTCTTCCGCGCCAGCGCCGCCTCGACGTCCCGCACCACTTGGGTCATCGAGTACGGCAGCTCGGCCTCCAGCTCGACCAGCGCGGCGTCCGTGGCCGACCACTCGGCCGCGAGCAACTCGACCAGCTTCTTCGACTTCGCAGTCAGCGTCACCCGCTTACTCCGCGCATCAGCTCCCGGCACAGTCCGCACCAGCCCCGCCGTACGCATCCCCGCGACCTTCTGGCTCAACGCCGAGTGCGTCCGCCCGGTCACCTCCGCCAGCTCGGTGATCGTCAGCGGCCCCTTGTAGTGCAGTTGCAGCAACTCCCGTACGTACGTCGGTTTGAGGCCGTCGATGCGCCGGTCGGTGTAGATCCGCGCGACGTCGGCGTCCATCCGGGCCAGCAACTCGTACAGCGGCTTCCACTGGCTCTTCTCGGTCGGGTCGTCCATGACGAGGATCATAACAGCACTTATATAAGTACTGTTACATCATTTACGCTACGGCAGTTGCGTAAATGCCCCGGATGAGGCTATCTTCTTTTCGAGACCGCAGTAGCGAAAAGAGGGGTGAGCGATGGCTGGGCGAGGGCGGCCGCGGGATGCCGGCGTCGAGGGGCGGGTGCTGGCGGCGGCGATGAGCGAGATGCGGGCCCGGGGGTACGACGGCATGTCGATCGAGCGGATCGCCGAGCGGGCCGGGGTGGCCAAGAGCACCCTGTACCGGCGCTGGCCGAGCAAGGCCGAGCTGGTGATGTCGATGATCGCCGGGCTGACCGACGCGGTCGCGTTCGACCCGACCGGCGACCCGCGGCACGACCTGACCGAGTTCGTCGCCGGGATCGCCGCCGCCCTGGACTCCATCCCGACCGCGCTGGTCGCCGACCTGGTCGCCGCGGCCGCCCGCGAACCCCGGGTCGGCGAAGGCGTCCGCGCCCTCTGGGCCGGGCGGCACGCGGTCGTCGCCACCGCGATCGGCCGGTTCCAGGACGAGGGCCTGATGCCGGTCCACGCCGATCCCCGCGTCGTCGTCGACCAGCTCGTCGGCGCGCTGTACTACCGGCTCCTGATCACCGGTGAGCCGATCGATCCCGCCTACGTGAGGGCGCTGGTGCACAGCACTCTCGGACCGGAGCAGTCATGAAGAAGTTCCTTGTCGTCTTCGGCACGGTCATCGTGCTGATCGCCGCGTACACGGTCGTCACCGTCGTCCGCCCGTTCGTCCTGCACACCGAGCTCGAGATCGACGCGTCGCCCGAGCGAGTGTGGCAGGTACTCACCGACCGCGCGTCCTACCCGGAGTGGAACCCGTTCATCGTCTCGTCGACCGGCGAGCTGAAGGTCGGCGCGAAGATCGTCAACGTCCTCCGTGACACCAAGGGCAGCGAGACCAAGTTCGACCCGACCTTGCTCGCGGTCACGCCGAATGAGGAACTGCGCTGGATCGGCAAGATCCCGCCCGGCGCGATCTTCGACGGCGAGCACTCTTTCCGGCTGACCGCGCTGCCGAACGGGCGCACCCGGCTGGTCCAGGAGGAGAAGTTCACCGGCGCCGCCGTCCCCTTCACCCGCTCGATGCTGAACAACTCCATCAAGTCCCAGTTCGAAGCGATGAACCGCGCGATCGCCGCGCGGGCCGAATGAGGTACCTAAGGACAGGTAGTACACCGGCGAGACACTGTACGCAGACGGCCCGCCACGCTCAGGTGCACTAGGCGCGACCCGACCACTACCTGTCCTTCGGTACCTAGACCGTCAGGTGAAGGACAGGGAGGTCGCGTTGGAGACAAGGAGGGTCGGGGCTGTGGTGAGGCCCACGGACCAGATGTCCTGGGTGCCGGCGGTGTTGCGGAGGGGGTAGAGCAGGGTGTCGTTGTCCCGCCAGACGGGCTGGTCGTCCAGCTGGCGGGACTCGGGCGGGTGGATGATCTGGTGGGTGGCGAGGTCGAGTACGGCCAGGCGCCAAGTGCCGGGGCCGGTCTTCTGTTTGTAGGCGATCCGGCGACCGTCCGGCGACAGCGAAGGGCATTCCACGTTCTCGGCGATCGCGGTGCCGCGGTACGCGCGGTAGTCCGCCTCGATCAACCGGGTCTTGCCCTTGCTGGCCATGGTCGCGTAGAAACGGTTGCCATCGGCACCGAACGTGATTCCCCAGTAGTTCACGTCTGAGGCGAAGTACCGCTTGCCGTCCACGAAAACCGCGAGTTCTTCGATCGTCTTTACCAGTCGCCCGGCGTTCACGTCGTACAAGCCCGTGCGCGTCGAGAAGCCGGTGGCGGCGTACGTGTCACCGGTGACGAAGAGTGTCCAGTTCACGAAGCGGCCATCGGGTGACACGCGGGCGCGGCTCGGCGTACCGGGCAGGGTCTCGCGGTGCTTTTCGCGCAAACCACCATCCAATACGAGCATCTCGGTCAGCGGTGGCAGCGAACCGGGCTTCATGCGCAAGCAGATCGCCGTACCGTGGGCCGCGGCGAAGCGGTCGCACTGCAGTTCGCCGACGCGACGTGCCGTACCCGGATCATCAACCGGTACGGCGGCCAGCTTGCCGGAGTCGGGGCCGGGCGCGAGGTTGCGGAAGTACAGGGTCTTGCCGTCGAGCGTCATCGGCTGACCGGTGACGACCGGTACGGCGTTCTCGGTCGCGCCGCCGTCACGGGCCTGCACGACGTACGTGATCGCGCCGCCGATCAGCGCGAGGATGCCGATCGCGGCGACAATTTGGCGGCGAGTCATCGGCGTACCTCCAGCGGTTTGAAGACCGCGGCGGCGATGGTGACCGCCAGCAGGGCGAGCGTGAGGGCGAGGATTGCCGGCCGGAGATCCCACAGCGTCCAGAGCAGGCCGACCGTGACCGCAGCGGCCATCCGGGCGAGGGCCTGCCCTGTCTGCAGCACGGCGAGACCGCTGGCGCGCAGGTGTTCGGGCAGGAGCGGGCCGACCGCGGCCGGGAGTACGCCGTCGGTGGCGGCGTAGAAGATGCCGTGCAGCGCGAGTACGAGCCACCAGCTGCCGATCGGGCCGCAGACGATGCACAAGGCAACGATCAGGGCGAGATGGCCGCCGAGGAAGACCTTCCAGCGGCCGATGCGGTCACCGAGCCGGCCGAGGGGAATAGCGAGCAGGAGGAACGTACCGGCGGTTCCCAATGGGAGCAGGGGAAACAGGCTGGTCCCGATGTCCCAACGCCGCTGCACGGCCAAGTACACGAAGGAGTCGGTGATGGTGAAGAGGCCGAGGCCGGCTGCCCAAATGCAGCACCGGCGGAAGTTTGCCTCACGCAACAAACCGACCGTCTCACGGATCGGCGCGGGCTTCGACGATGGAGCTGGTGCTGGTTGATCGCGGACGAACGAGAGCAGCAGGATGACAGCGCACGTCGCCAACGCGAAGCTCGTCACGAAGACCGAGTCGTAGTTGTTCAGGCTGGCCCAGAGCACGAGTGTCGCGACCAAAGGCCCGAGGAACGCGCCGATGGTGTCGAGTGCCCGATGGACGCCGAAGGAGCGGCCCAAGCTCGCCGGGTCGCTGCTCGACGTGATCAGCGCGTCGCGCGGCGCGGTCCGGATGCCTTTGCCGGCGCGGTCGATCGCCAGTACCGCGCCGATCGCCGGTACCACCGGGCCGGCGACCAGGAAGCCGAGCTTCGCGATCGCCGACAGCGCGTAGCCGATGCCGGCGACGGTCTTCAACCGCCGCCAGCGATCGGCCACATGTCCGCCGACCAGCCGCAGTACCGCGGTCGCACCCGCGTACAGACCGTCGAGCAGGCCGAACTGCAGAGGGTTCAGCCCGAGCCCGAAGACCAGGTACAGCGGCAGGATCGCGGTCACCATCTCGGCCGAGATGTCCGTCACCAGGCTGACGATGCCCAAGGCAACGACGTTGCCGGGTACGCGCCGGATCGGTGTCCGCAGCGGGCCGACGGATGCGAGGTACATCAGTGGCAGGTGTACGTCGGGCTGCTGTCCAGGACCTTGCTGTCCAGCCCGACCAACTGCGTGCTGAACGTGGTGTCGGTCATCGACAGTTTGAGTACGCCGAAGTCCTCGACGATCTTCGCGGTCGCCGGATGCGCGGCACTGACCGGGTACAGCGGTGCACCGCCCATCCCGCCGATGATCTGGACCGGGCCGGTCGGGTCCTTCGCGCCGGCGGCGTTCTGCGGCAGGAACCGCTCGTAGTGATGGTCGTGCCCGTTCAGGATCAGATCGGTCTTTGCGGACACCAGCGTCTTCCACAGCGGGTCGGCGTCCGGGTTGTCACCGTGATCACCGGAACTGAAGCGCGGGTGGTGGTAGTACGCCGCGATGCAGCCCTTGGTGTTCTTCGCCAGATCCTGCTTCAGCCAGGTGAGCTGCGCCGGTTCGGCCAGCCCCTTCTCCTTCACGAAGTCGTTGGAATCCAGGGCGATGAAGTGCCAGTTGCCCATTTCCCAGCTGTAGTAGTTCTTCCCCTGCGGCGTGGCGATCGAGCCGAAGTACTTGTGGTACCCCTCGTACGGTGTGTTGTCGTACGTCTCGTGGTTGCCGGGAATCGGGTGGGTGATGTTCTTGAACTTTCCCCACGTCGTCGCGTAGTACTTCTGGAAATCGGACAGATGCGCGTCGTCGTACTGGTTGTCGCCCATCGTGATGACCGCGGCCGGGTCCATCGCCTGGACCAGCTTGGCGGTCTTCGGGTGGACGCACTTCGAATCCGATGCGGTGCAACGATCCGCGATGTCACCGGCCGCCGCGAGTACGAACCCGCCGGTGCCGCCCGTACCTGTGGTGACTGTGATTGGTGCGGTCGCCGCGGAGACATTGCCGGCCAGGTCGCGGGCGCGGACCGAGTACTGGTACGCGGTGTTCGCGGTGAGGCCGGTGTCGTTGTACTGCGTACTGGCCGTGGATGCGATCACCTTGCCGTCGCGGAGCACGTCGTACTCGCTCACGCCAACGTTGTCGGTCGATGCGGTCCACGCGAGCGCTACCGAAGTGGCGGTGGCGCCGGTGCTCTTCAGTGCGGTCGGCACTGTCGGCGCCTGCGTGTCTCCGGACGAGTCCTTCGTACCGTAGACCTCCAGCTCCCACAGTGAGTAACCGTAGGACGTGGCGCGTTGCGTACCGACCAAGCGGAGATATCTGCCGTGCGCGTTCAGGCCGGTCAGGTCATCGGTCGCACCGTTGCCGTTCGCAACTTCCTTGACGGTGGTGAAGGTGGTTCCGTCGTCGGAGACCTCGATCCGGTACGCCTTCGCGTACGCGGCTTCCCAGCTGAGCTTGACCCGGCCGACCGCGGCCGGCTGGCCGAGGTCGACGCGGAGCCATTGTGGATCGGAACCTTCGGCACTGGCCCAGCGCGTCGACGAGTCACCGTCGACCGCCTTGGCCGCGGCCAGCGTGTCAGCCTCGTTGCTCGAGGCAATGACGGGTCGGCCCTGCGAGAGCAGGGTGTCGGCGGTGGTCCGGGCGTCGGCGGCGGAACCACCGAGCGCGACGACCAGGCCGACGGGGAGCACCAGCGCGAGCAGGCGCAGTTTCATGCGGCACCTCCGGGGGCGCGGAGTTCTGAGTTGTGCGGAGCTCTGAAGTTGTGCGAGCTCTGAATTGTTAGGAAGGTTACCTAACAGTTAGCGCTTGGTAAAGGCCTTCCCGGTAGATACGTTCGGCGCATCAACTCCGCGCGCAACATTCATTGGACGGATGAGCGTGGCGCTGGTTGGCTCGATGACATGGACATGCGCAGATTGGGACGAGCGGGGATCGAGGTCAGTCCGGCCGGGTTCGGGTGCTGGGCGATCGGCGGTCCGTTCCAGACCCCGGCCGGCGAACCGCTCGGCTGGGGCGAGGTCGACGACGGCGAGTCGGTCCGGGCCATCCACCGGGCGATCGAGCTCGGCATCACCTTCTTCGACACCGCCGACGTGTACGGCGCCGGGCACAGCGAGCGCGTACTCGGCCGGGCGCTGGCCGGAAGGCGGGATCAGGTCGTGATTGCGACCAAGTGGGGAAACACGTTCGACGAGTCGACCCGGACGATGCATCACCAGGACAGCACCCCGGAATACGTACACAAGGCTGTCCGGGCGTCGCTTGATCGCCTCGGAACCGAGTACATCGACCTGTATCAGCTGCACTTCGACACCACCGACGAGATCGCGTTGGCGTTGCGCGATGCGTGCGAGGAGCTGGTCCGCGACGGGCTGATCCGCGGTTACGCGTGGAGCACCGACACCGTACGCAGCGCTGAGCTGTTCGCCGCGGGTGCGCATTGCGCGGCGGTGCAGCACGAGGCGAGCGTGTTGCACGATGCGCCGGAGTTCTTTGCCTTGTGCGAGCGGGAGGACCTGGCGAGCATCAACCGGACGCCGCTGGCGATGGGGTTGCTCGGCCGGCGGGACACCAGTCGGCCGGCGACCGGCGCGGACATTCGTACGCTGCCGCCGTCGTGGTTGCGGTACTTCGCGGACGGCGGGGTGCCGGCGCCGGAGTGGTGGGAGAAGGTGAGCGCGATCCGCGAGGTGCTGCAGAGCGACGGGCGGACGCTCGCGCAAGGCGCCCTCGCCTGGCTCTGGGCGCGCAGCCCGCGGACAGTACCCATCCCCGGCTTCCGCACCGTCGCCCAAGCCGAAGAAAACGCCCAAGCCGCCACCTTCGGCCCGCTGCAGCCAGCTCACCTAGCCGAAATCAACAGTCTCCTGACGACCTGACCAATACGGGCCGGGAGGTTCTCCACCCGCGTTGTGGGTTCTCCATCGGTATGCCAGTGGAGAACCCACAACAGCGGTGGATAAGCCTCATTTGCCACTCACGTCTTGTCAGAGGTGATGGTTTATCGATATACCTCGGTGCAGCGGGTGTGCGTACGAGGGTGAGGTGAAGGCGGGTGGGGTCAGGTGCGGGGGATTGTGGTGGCGCGGTGGATCAGGTGGGCGGGGACGATGATTTCCTGCGGCTTGCCGGTGGGGCCGTTGGTGATTTGGGCGGTCAGCAGGGCCGTGATGCGGTCGGCCATTTCGGTGTGGCCGGGGTTGACCGTGGTGAGGGCGGGGACCAGGTACGCCGCCTCGTCGATGTCGTCGAAGCCGACCACCTGGACATCCGCCGGTATCCGCAACCCGGCGTCGGCGAGGGCCCGCATCGCGCCCATCGCGACCACGTCGGTGAGCGCGAACACCGCGTCGAACCCGATCCCCCGATCAAGCAGCGAGCGAATCCCCTCGTACCCGTCCTGGAGCCGGAAACTACTGCGGATGTTCAGATTCGGATCAACGGGTACACCCGCCTCGGCGTGGGCCAGCGCGTAACCCTCCGCACGCAACGCCGGCATGTTCGCCGCGCCATCAGGGTCGCCGCCGAGCATCGCGACCCGGCGGGCGCCGGTGGCGAGCAGGTGCGCGGTCGCCTGGCGGGCGCCGTCGACGTTGTCCATCATCACGTGATCGAAGCGGGACGGCAGCGCGCGCTCGCCGATCATCACCACCGGTGCGTCAGTACGAAGCTGGCCGAGCTCGGCCGGGTCGATGTCGACGACGCTCAGGATCAGCCCGTCGTACATCCGCAGCCGCGAGAACGCGACCGCCTCCAGCTCCCCCTCGCGGCTCGCGCCGGTCCGTTCGACCACCACGCGCAGGTCGTGCGCCTCGAACCGGTCCGCCAGCCGAGCGGCGAGCTGGGCGAAGTACGGGCGTTCCAGCTCGGGTACGGCCAGGCCGACTACGCCGGTACGACCCGCGCGGAGGTGCCGCGCGGCCAGGTTGACCTGATAGCCGAGCTCCCCGATCGCCGCCAGCACCCGCTCCCGCGTCTCGGCACCGACCCGGGGCCGGCCGTTGATCACGTTCGACACGGTCATCGTCGACACGCCGGCGGACCGCGCCACATCGGCCATCGTCACCACGGTCGACGTCTTCTGCCTCATGTTCCCCAACCATACGTAAGGAGTGCGCGATGTTGTCCAAAGCATCAACCGCCCGGGTGGTGATCGACCTCGACGTACCGGGTCCGGCAATCAGCAGGCACCTGTACGGGCACTTCGCCGAGCACCTCGGACGCTGCATCTACGGGGGCTTCTACGTCGGCGAGGACTCGGAGCTTCCGAACGAAGGCGGCATCCGGCTTGATGTGGTGGAAGCGCTGCGGGCGCTGGCCATCCCGAACCTGCGCTGGCCCGGCGGGTGCTTCGCGGACGAGTACCACTGGCAGGACGGCATCGGGCCGAAGGCGGATCGCCCGTCGATGGTGAACACGCACTGGGGCAACGTCGAGGAGAACAACCACTTCGGTACGCACGAGTTCCTGGCGTTGTGCGAGCTGCTCGGCGCGGAACCGTACGTGAACGGGAACGTCGGCAGCGGGACCGTCCGCGAAATGAGCGAGTGGGTCGAGTACCTGACCCGCGACGGCGACAGCCCGATGGTACGGCTGCGCAAGGCGAACGGGCGCGACGAACCGTGGCGGGTGCCGTTCTGGGGCATCGGCAACGAGGCGTGGGGCTGCGGCGGGAACCAGCGCGCCGAGGCGTACGCCGACCTTGCGCGGCAGTACGCGACGTTCCTGAAGGATCATGGGGACAACAAGCTGTACAAGATCGCCGCTGGTGCGGGCGATGACGATCTGCGCTGGACCGAGGCGTTGCTGAAGGCGGTCAGTTGTCTGGGGTGCGGGCGCGAACCGAAGAACATCTTCCAGGCGATCTCATTCCACTACTACACGGTCGCGGGGACTTGGGAGCACAAGGGCAGCGCTACCGACTTCGGGCTTGACGATTACTACCGGACGATCGCGAAGGCGCAGGACATCGAGCGGGTGATCCGGGCGCACTCGTCGTTGATGGACGCGTACGACCCGGAGCGGAAGATCGGTCTTGTTCTGGACGAGTGGGGTACGTGGTGGGACGTCGAGCCGGGTACGAACCCGGGGTTCTTGTACCAGCAGAACGCGATGCGGGACGCGTTGGTGGCGAGCGTGCATTTCGACGTGTTCCATCGGCACGCGGAGCGGTTGGTGATGGCGAACATCGCGCAGACGGTGAACGTACTGCAGGCGATGCTGCTGACCGATGCTGACAGCGGTGCTTTGGTGCGTACGCCGACGTACCACGTGTTCGAGATGAACAAGGGGCATCACGATGCTGTTTCCGTACCGGTGCATGTGATTGAGCGGCCGGAGGCGTACGCGGTGGATGATCACGCGATGGAACTGGTGTCGGCGTCGGCTTCGGTGAAGGACGGGCGTGGGTTGGTGTCGTTGAGCAATCTGGATCCGGAGGCGGGGTTGGAGGTCATACTGGATCTGCGCGGGGTGGAGGTTCAGGGGGTGGTGGGACGGTTGCTCACGGCATCTAGTCCGCAGGCCCACAACACGCCTGCCTCGCTCGGCGCGGTGGCGCCTGTTGAGCTGCCGGTCAATCCCGCGTCACGTGGCACGCTCGCGGTCACGCTTCCGCCGCACTCGTTCGCCACCGTCACGCTGACGCTCTAGCCGACTTTGAGAAGCCACCACGCAAGAAATCGCCCGCAGAACACGCGGTGGCTTCTCAAGGCGGGGGTTCGTGGGGCGTCGCGGCCGGCGTGGGGCGTCGCGGCCGGCGTGGGGCGTCGCGGCGCGCGCGGGGCGGGGCGCGACGGGGCCGGAGCGCGAGGGCGCGGGACAGCGCGGGGCGGCGCGAGGGCGCGGTGCGGGTGCGGTGCGCGGGGTGGCGAGGGCGTGGGCGCGGCGCGAGGGTGCGGTGGGGTTAGGTGGTGGGGTTGCGGCGGTCGTGGAGGGTGGCGGTGGCGAAGGCGGCGAGGAGGAGGGCGACGCCGCCGGCGCCGAGGCCGACGACGAGGGTGCCGCGGCTGCTCAGGAGGGCGTCGCACTGCATCGGCGTGATGCCCTTGTCCGGCTGGAAGACCGAGCCGCAGGAGTCACCGGTGACCGAGACCGGACGCACGGCGAAGACCACCCCGACGATCAGCAGGACCGCACCCACCGCGCCGAGGACCTTCGTCAGCACCGGCCACCCGTTCGGGGCTCGAGGCGTACGTCAGCCGGAACCGACCGCTCTTGCCAGGCCAGATCCTGCATCAGCACGGTCACGCTCCCTGGTAGCTCGGTGAGATTTGATCAAATCTAACGCAGCTAGCAGGGACCGCTGAAGTCCGGAACCGGACACTGGTGGAATCTTCACCCAGTTCTAACGGAGCGCGACCAGCGAGCCACTCGCCCGCCCGTGCGCGACGTCGGCAAGCGCCCGGTCGACGGCACCGAACGGTACGGCGGTGGTGTGCGCGCTGACGTCCAGCCGCTCGATCAGGCGGAACAGCTCCTCGCCGTCGCGCCGGGTGTTGGAGGTGACGCTGCGGAGGTCCCGCTCGTGGAAGAGGTGGCGCTCGTAGTTCAGGGCTGGCACGTCGGACAGGTGGATGCCCGCGACCGCCACCGTACCGCCGGGGCGGACGGCTTCCAGGGCGTACGGGACGACATCACCCGCCGGGGCGAACACAATTGCCGAGTCGAGAGGCACCGGTGGGCGATCGGCGGTCTCCCCCACGAAGACCGCGCCCAATGCGCGAGCGAGAACCCGGTTCTGTTCGCCGCGAGTCATCACGAACAACTCGGCGCCCTGCGCGGTCGCGAGCTGCGCAGTCAGGTGCGCGCTCGAACCAAACCCGTAGATCCCAAGCCGCCCACCGGGCGGCAGGTTGGCCCGAAGCAGCGACCGGTACCCGATGATGCCGGCGCACAAGAACGGCGCGAGTTCTATCGCGGGACGGTCGGTTGGCAGCGCGTACGCGAAATCCTCCGGTACGACCGCGTACTCCGCGAAGCCCCCGTCCGCATCCCAGCCCGTGTAGGCCGACCGAGCACACAAGTTCTCCACGCCCCGCCGGCAGAACTCACACACCCCACACGTCCCCCGCAACCAAGCAATCCCCACCCGATCCCCCACCCCAAACCGCCCAGCCCCGTCCCTGTCGGCACTCACGGAGCAGCCGCCACTGCCGGAGCTCCCGGTGCGGTCGCCGCTGCCGGCGGAGGCGGTGTGGTCGGCGCTGCCGGAGTGGTCGCCCCTGCCGGAGTAGCCGCTGGTGGAGTAGCCGCTGGCGGCGCGGCCGGCGACGGCAGTGCGGTCGGTGATCGCGGCGCTGTCGCCGATGGCGGTGCGGTTGGCGGTGGTGGTGGAGTGGTCGCCGCTGGCGGTGCTGTCGCGGGTGTCGGTGCCGTCGGCGTTGGCGGCGGCGGAGTGGTTGGTGGTGGAGTTGGTGGTTCTGTCGGTGGTGGTGGAGTGGTTGGTGGCTCGGCCTCGGCTGACTACTGTGCCGACGGCCTGGTGGCCTGGGATGACGCCGGGGTGCTTTGGGGGCAGGTCGCCTTCGCAGAGGTGCAGGTCGGTGCGGCAGATCCCGCACCCCTCAACCTCGACCAGCACCTCCCCCGGACCAGGCTCGGGGACCGGGCGCCGTACCTTCCGCAACGGAGCACCGTCAATCGGCCCCGGCCGCTCAACCACCCACGCCTGCATCTCCTCAGCCACAACCCCCATCATCCGCCGACCCCCACCACCAGAACCACACCACCCAGCACGCATCAGACGAAGAGTTCGACGACGCTCGGCGCCCGGGCGGGTGGTACGTGGTCGCGCGATTGATGCCCCCGGCCGATGGAACTTCTGACACGCCCCGCCCCGTCACGCGCCCGCCCGCACCCGCCCGCCGCTCGACGAATCGCCGCAGTCGGGCACCAGCTTGCCCCCTGAGGTGGTGGGTTGCCCCCTGAAAATCTGAGGGGGCAACCCTTCATCTGAACTGGTCCCCAGAAGTTGGACTGTGGAATTCGGTTCCGACTCCTGGGGA
>NZ_BAAAPH010000005.1:0-116356 GCF_039531045.1 Kribbella hippodromi
ACTCACAAGACCAACTCCTTGGCTCACAGAACGACATGGCTACGATCCGACTTCGGGTGCAGCGGAATCGGATTCATTTTGATGTTTGTGTTCCGCATGATGAGGCGGAGCGGCGGGTGGAGGGGGCGCTGGCGGCCGGCGGGCGGTTGGTGTCCGCGGAGCGTGCTCCGGCGTTCTGGGTGCTTGCCGATCTGGAGGGGAACGAGGTCTGTGTGACCACCTGGCAAGGGCGCGACAGCTGAAAGCTCGGGGGAGTGGGCGGGGCAGCGCATTAGGGCGGATGGGTTGACCTTGTGGGGGTGGGATCGTTTGCTTGCGGGTGGCGGGTCGCTTGTGGCGTTGGCGTGTACGGCCGGTGGTGGCATCGACGGCAGAAGAGGGGTGCGCGGCGTGGGCAAGGTGGTTGGGCAGGCGAATGTTTCGCTTGATGGGTATGTGGCCAAGCGGGACAACACCATCGGGCACTTGTTCGACTGGTTGCAGAACGGGGAGGTCGAGGTACCGACTCCGGCGGGGGACTTTGCCATTCATCTGACGCCGCAGAGCGCGGTGCACTTGCGGAAGTGGGTGGATTCGCTGGGGGCGCTGGTTTGTGGGCGGACGTTGTTCGAGGTGGCGGACGGGTGGCAGGGCCGGCATACGTTGGACGTACCGGTTGTCGTCGTGACGCATGAGGCGCCGGCAGAGTGGGTCGATGCTCATCCCCGCGCGCCGTTCTCGTTTGTGACGGATGGGGTGGAGGCCGCGATCGCCCGGGCGCAGGAGCTTGCCGGTGATCGTGTCGTCGCTGTCACCGGCGGGACGATCGCCAGGCAATGCCTGGAGCTGGGCTTGCTGGACGAGGTGGCGGTCGACTTGGTGCCGGTGGTGATGGGTACGGGAAACCGGCCGTTCTTCGGCGAACTCTCCGCGGAGATCCTGCTCGGCAACCCGACCACCTGCGTCCAGGGCGACCGCGTGACCCACCTCGTGTTCCCCGTACTGAAGTGAACCCATGTCCCTCAAGATCGGCGTACTGACACCGCACGCCGCCCCAGGTCCCGAAGTCGAACTCCCCGAGATGGCACCTGGCCTCGACGTAGTGCTCGCGCGCATATCGCAGGGAGTCGATCCGACGCCATGGCCCCCGTCCGCAGCCGCGGACCTGCGCGCGCTGACCGTACCCTCGACGCTCCAGCAAGCGATCACACCGCTCCGCGAGGCATCGGTCGACGCCATTGCGTACGCCTCAACCACCACCGCCTACGCGATCGGGCACGTGGCCGAAGCGGACCTGATCAGCCGCCTCCGCCACGGAGCCGGCGTACCGGTCGTGAGCAGTGGACTTGCCGCCGCGCAGGCATTGAAGACTTTCGGCGTACGCCGAGTTGCCCTGATCCATCCACCGTGGTTCGAGGACGAGATGGGTGAGCTGGGCGCCGCCTACTTCCGCGCTCAAGGAATCGACGCCGTCACCCTGACCGCGACGCCGCTGCCCAAGAACCCGGCCCAGGTACGCCCGCAGCACGTCATCGACTGGGTCACCCATCAGGAGGTGGACGCCGAGGCGGTGTTCATCGCCGGCAACGGGTTCCGTGCCGTGGGCGCGATCGACGAGCTGGAACGCCGGACCGGCCAACTGGTTCTCGAGGCCAACCAGGTGTTGCTCTGGTCGGTTCTCGCCGCGACAGGTAGTGCGCTCCCGGTCGAAGGGTACGGGCGGCTGTTCGCGCGTACCTGACGGCGTGCGCCCTGGGTGAGGGGTCTAGCGTGGGATGCATGGCGATGGGAGCGGCCATGCAGGGTGAGTTGGAGCCCCTGACGGTTGGGCGGGCGCTAGGGGCCTGGACGCTGGACGTGCCGGTGCTTATCGGAGTGCTGGTCGTTGGGGCGGTCTACCTGCTGGGCGTACGGCGAGTGGTGCGCCGGGGTGGTAGTTGGCCGGTGTGGCGTACGGCCGTGTTCTTCGTTGCCGGACTCGGCAGTGTGGTCGTACTGACCATGTCCTGCCTCGGTACGTACGACCGCGTGCTGTTCTGGCCGTACGCAGTGCAGAACGTGCTGCTGCTAGCGCTGACACCGGTGTTGCTGGCGTTCGGTGGACCGATGCAGCTGATCACGCTGAACTTTCCATCGGTCGGGTCGGGGCGCTTGCTGCGCGTACTGACCTTCCCGGCTGTCAGCTCGTTGCTAGGCGCGGCGCTGCTGCCGCTGGTGTACTTCACGCCGTACTACCTCGCAGTACTGCAGAACGACGTACTGCACGAGCTCCTGCGGCTACAGCTCGTACTGGTTGGCTGCCTGTTCTTCTGGCCGATGATGGGTGGCGAGTCGCTGCCGGAGTGGTGTACGCCGCCGGTGCGCGTTGCGATCGGGTTCTTGGACGGACTGCTGGATGCGCTGCCGGGGATTCTGATCATGACCAGTCCGGGCGTACTCGCGGCCGGGTACTACCTGTCCGTACGGCACGGGTGGGGGCCGACGCCGCATCAGGATCAGCGGTTCGGTGGTGGGATCATGCTGACGCTCGCCGAGATGGTCGGGCTCCCGTTCCTGGCCGGTCAGCTCGTCAGCTGGGTACGCGCCGACCGGGCCGAGGCGGCGGTGGTGGATCGGCGGCTCGACCAGGTCGTCGCCGAGCGGGTCGCGGCCGGGGAACGTGAGCCCGAGCTGATGCGCCCATGGTGGGAGACCGAACCGGGGCAGCTCGCGGACAGGTTCCGTGCACAGCGCGACAACCCGGACGAGTAGTCGCAGACGGATCAGCGGTTGCGGCCGTCATTCGGCGTACGGCGGGTGCTGGCGTTGTCCGCGGCGCGACTGCCCGACGTACTGTCCGCGCCGTGACCGGTGGAGCTGTTCTCCGCGAGACCGGTGGCTGTTTCCGCGGGTCGGGCGCGGTGGTGTAGGAGCTGGTTGACCATTCGGCGGAGCTTGTCGTCCTCGTCGAGCACTGGTTCCGGCGGGGTGTCCGACAGCGCGGGAAGGGCGAGCCCGTTCGGTGCGCCACAATCGCGCCACAGTTGATGAGCCTCCGCCAGCGCCTCGTCGAACTTCTCTTGTACGTACGCACGCGACTCCTCCGTGCCGTGGACCGCGTGATGATCACTGGCGTTCGCGGCCTGGTCGAGCTTTTCCAGCGCGATCAACCGCTCGAGGAGCTGCGGTTTGCTGCCGGGTTCGACGGCCAGGCGGCGGATGGCCAAGGCAGTACCGGCGCGGACCTGGCAAGTGATGCCCCCGGTGACGCGCCGCCCGTCAGCCGGGGCGACGGCACCAAGCTCCGGAAACCCGTTGCTGCCAGCCACAGATTCGTAGTGCCCCATCGCGGACCCCAGTTGCTGGACGATCGCTTCGGCCTGGAGGGAGAGCTGGGCCAGGAGATAGCGGGCGACGGCTCGTTGTTTGCGGAGTTCGGACTGGTTGACGGCCTTGAACGCCTTGTTGGTTTCCAGGGCTTCGTGGACGCCGAGTTCGTGGCGGCGGAACAGGAAGCGGGCGGCTGGGGTCGCGGTGATCGTTCCGGTGGCGCCCGCGGCGGTCAAGATGAGCGCGAGGTCCGGGATGTCGACCACCAAGCCCAGCCCGGCCGCTCCGGCGACTCCTCCGAGTGATCCCGCTGCCGCTTGAACCGCGTACGCCCGCCACCCCGCCCGGGCCAACGGCCGAGGCCCAATCGGCGGAGCGGTAACCACCGGCAGGTCTCTGGTTTCAGCTGCCTTGGTTGCGGTCAAGTTTTCCAGTTGGGTGGTGAAGTCTCGGAAGGCGCGGAGGCGGGGTTCGAGGACGCCGGCCAGGGCGGCGGCTTGGGCGGCTTCCTGGTGGCCGCGGAGCCAGAGTTTGGCGGCGTCGCGGGCGATTTCGTCGCGGTTCAGGAAGTACTGGTCGCCCATCGCGCCGGTGACCGCGCAGAGCAGCCCGGGACCGGCCGCGCTCAGCAGACTCTGGACCTGCGGGCTGAGGTGCTCGGCGACCGCGGACGGGTTGGCGCTCGGCTTGGCGCTGCCGCCGACGAACGCGCGCCGCGCGGTACCCGAGATGTTCTCGATCAGCTGCGAAGACAAGCTGACCGTGTACGGTGGCGCGCCCGGAACGTCCGCGAGATCAGGCCGATCGCCCGCACCAGTGTCCCCAGCAGCCGGGTGCTGCCCGGAAAGCTGGTCGAGGCGGCGCTGGAGGTCGGTGAATTCGGCGGCGAGCCGGCTGACGTACAAGTCCGGGTCGGACAGGCGTACGCGCTCGGTGACGTCCAGGCGCTTGAGCCGGAACTCGAGTTTCTTCTTGTCCACCAGGCGTTCGGCCAGCGACTTGGCCAGCGCGGATGACGCGATCACCAGCGCGGTCGACATGGCCGGTACGCCGAGTGGGGTGAGCGCGCCGGCGACCGCGGCGGTGGCGAGGGTGGGCATCGTGTAGCGGGTGACGTAGTTGCGCCAAGCTGTTGCCATCGGCATCTTCTTTGCCGTCGGCGGGTCGGGCGGTGGGCTGTCCAGCAGGGCGGGGAGGCCGGGGTGCTCGTGTTCGCGGACCTTGCGTTCGGCGTCGTACGCGGGCCGGCGGCCGGCGATCTTCTGCTTGTCCAGGCGCCGCTCGGTGATCGAACCGATGGCCGCGTTGACGATCGTCGGGACCGCGATGCCGACGCCGACCAGCGGGTCGCCGGTGAACGCGGCCGCGGCAGTGCCCATCAGCAGAGACGAGGCGCCGGAGCTGCCGACCGAGCGGCCGAAGTACCCGAGCGGGGCGGCGCGGTCCTCGAGCGGGCGGGTGCGGTTCTTGGCCCGGTCGAGGATCGCGCGCTCGTCCGCGGTCAGCAGGGTGCGGCGCAACTCGGCGTTCGGCTGCTCGTCAGCCACCCCCATCGTGAGCGCCAACTCCCGGACCTTCTTGTGTACGTTCCGCGCGCGGCCGGGTGCCCGCGATGAAGCCCGGTCGGCCATCCGCCCACGCTGCAGTAGCTCGGCGCGAAGACCGTGATCACTCGGCCGCTGGACCACGTCGACATCAGGCGTGCCGGCGGGCCCGAACACTCGGTCAGCGGCGAGCGCCAGAGGTTGGGCAGCGGTGGTCAGGGGTTGAGCAGTCTCGGTCACTTCGGGCTGCTGGTGCACGGCGCGCAGTGCAGCCGTGGACTCGGCGAGGGACCTGGCGAGAACCGGTGCGACCTCATCCTCAGGCAGCCGCTCGGAGAGCGTGAGCACCACGACAGGCACCTCGCCGACCTCGCCGGACGAGCCGGACGAGCCGGGCGGGCCGGACGTGCCTGTGTGGTCGAGGGTGTATTCGGCGTTTATGCCGGCGGGCAGTGGGCCGACGTGTTTGATCAGGTGGAAACGCTCGCCGGTCCCGGACTGGACCAGGTAGACGCCGTTGCCCTCGTTCTCGACCGAGCTCAGGTCGACGGCCAGCTGATCCGGGTCGGCCAGTAACCGGGCGGACTCGGTGCTGACCAGAATCCAGCCTGGACGAAAACGCGCGGTCCGCAGCCACTCGGCGACTATCTGTCCGCCCTCCAACACCTCGAGTGAGTAAGTTAGCCAAGCCTAACCTAAAGCCATTCAGGTAAGATGTACACGACCCGACCAAGCGGCGTCGTCAGTGGTTCACCGACCCGTTGTCGAGTCAGGGAACGGTGAGTGGTTGCGCCGCCCCGAGCGCGGCGCGGCCGGCGACTGCGTGAACCCGCCCGGTCTGGCTCGTTCGGAAAGCACAGGTCGACGATGAAACATCGTTTGACGACGGGGATCGCGGCCGTCGCGGCTGCGGCGACCCTGTGGTCGCTGCCGGCCGTCGGGTACGCCGACGATCACCCGGTCTCCGGTCTCGCCCTGGTCGACACGACCGAGAAGGTCGGTCCCGGCATCTCCCTCAACCACGTGAAGAGCGTCGACCAGCGCGGGTGGGTCGACACGCAGTACCTCACCATCGATCTCTCCGACAAGGCAGTGAGTACCGACCTGCTGACCGCCGGCCCGGTCGCATCCGGCGGTCCGCTCAGCGTGGCCGCGAACAAGGCGGGCGCGGTCGCCGGCGTCAACGGTGAGTTCTTCGACATCGGCAACAGCAACGCGGCCCTCGGCGGCGAGGTACAGAACGGCGAACTGCTCAAGACCGCGGACGCCAGCGGCCGGCAGCACGTCGGGGTGAGCAAGGACGGGATCGCGCAGCTGGTCGACCTGGCCGTCGACTCGACCGCGACATTCGCCGGTACGGACCACAAAGTACTGACGATCAACGCGGCGAACGGCGGTGGTGTACCGGCGAACGGGCTGGTCGCGTACACGCCGATCTGGGGCGAGTACAGCCGCAACCGCGGTTTCGGTACGGCCGACGTCGCGGAGGTACTGGTCCAGAAGAACAAGGTTGTGTCGGTGACACCGACCGGCCCCGCGGGCAATGGCCCGATTTCGGCGGACGGTTTCTACCTGGTCGGCCGCGACTCGGCCGCTGCGGCGCTGCGGGCCTTGCAGCCGGGCGACGCGGTCACCCTGCACTACAAGCTCGCCGACAACGCGGCGAAGTCGATGAAGTTCGCGCTCGGTCAGGGCGGCACGATCGTCCGCAACGGACAGGTCGTTCCCGGTCTGGATCGGTCGATCGCGCCGCGGACCGCGCTCGGATTCAAGAACGGCGGCCGTACGCTCGTCCTCGCCACCTGGGACGGACCGGGCGGCACCGGGAAGGGCGGCGTCGGGATCGACCGCGAGGCCCAGGACCTGGCCGATCGCGGGATCGAGACGGCCGTGAACCTGGACGGCGGCGGCTCGACGACGATGGTCGCGCGGGCCCTCGGCGCGGACGGTGCGACGGTCCGCAACAACCCGTCGGACGGCCAGGAGCGCAACGACCCGAACGGCGTCGGCGTCTTCGTCAGCCCCGGCGACGGCAAGGTCCACGAGCTGCTGCTGAGTGGCGACGCGGCCGCGGACCGCGGGCTGAGGGTCTTCCCGGGCATGCACCGGACGGTGACTGCGAAGGCTGTGGACAACCACCTGACGCCGGTAGCGATCGACCCGAAGAAGCTGGTCTGGAAGGCCAAAGGCGGCAGCATCAAGAACGGCACGCTGACCGGCGGCGGTCATGGACCGATCACGGTGACCGCCCAGGTCGGCCGGATCAAGAAAGCTCAGCGAGTCGACGTACTGGGGCCACTCGCCGCGCTTGAACTGTCGAACAACCGGCTGTCCCTGCCCGACGCGACGCCCGCCAACGCGGTGAACGTCGCCGTCACCGGTCGCGACGGCCAGGGCTACACCGCGCCGATCGACCCGCGAGACCTCAAGCTGGACTACGACCACAGCGTCGTCGACATCCAGTCCGTCGGCGGGAAGCTCAAGATCACACCGCTCACCAACGCCGCCACGATCCTGACGATCTCTGCGGCCGGCAAATCGGTGAAGCTGCCGATCACGGTCGGCGTCGAGACCAAGGTCGTGTACGACTTCAACGACGACGTGCTGCAGCGCTGGAACAACAACAGCACTGCCGCCACCACCCGCTCGGCCGACCCCGACGGCCTGCGCATCGACTTCCCCGCGATGCGCAATGTCGGCATCTCCGCCAACGGCGCGGCGAACCGGATTCAGGTACCCGGACAGCCGCTCCGGCTGCGGCTCCGGATCAAGTCGAGCATCGACGTACCGAGCGGACTTACCTACACCGGACTGTTCGACGGCAACGGAAAATCCCTCGGACTGTACGGGTCCGGGCTCAAGGCGGGACCGGACTACCAGAACGTCACCTGGACGGTGCCCGCGAACACGGTGTACCCGATCTCGATCTCGTCCTTCCAGGGAATCAACACCGCGGTCGCGCAGCAGAAGGCCGGCACGTTCGTCCTCGACCGGTTCGAGGCCGACGTACCGACCGCGATCGAGCTGCCCGCGCAGCCGGACCTCGTCGCGGACCCGCTCGTCTCGGCGGACGGCAACTTGACCGGCGGGACGTTCAAATTCGCGACGCTCTCGGATGTGCAGTTCACCGCTGACAGCCCGGCGCTCGCGCAGGTCGCGACGGCGGCTTTGGCACGGATCCGGAAGACACGTCCCGACCTGGTCGTCCTCAACGGCGACATCACCGATCGCGGGCTGCCGCAGGACCTTTCGCTGGCTCGCAAGGTGCTGACCGACGCGGGCTGCGACCTGATTCCGGTCGGCAAAGAACCGGCGCCGAACAGTACGCCGAAGGGCAGCACCGTGCCCTGCTACTACGTGCCCGGAAACCACGAGTCGTACGGGCTGAACAACACGCAATCGGATCTGACCAACTTCACCAACGAGTTCGGGCAGCCGTACCGGACGTTCGACCACAAGGGCACGCGCTTCGTACTGCTGGCCAGCGCGCTTGGCACGTTGCGTACGTCGGCCTGGGATCAGCTGCCGATGCTCAAGCAGGCGTTGGCTAGCGCGGCCACCGACCGGTCGATCCGCAACGTGATGGTGTTCGCGCATCACCCGGTCGACGATCCGGAGGAGACCAAGTCCAGCCAGCTCGGCGACCGGGACGAGGTCGCCCTGATCGAGAACCTGCTGACGAACTTCCGGAACAGCACCCGCAAGGGCGCGGCGATGGTCGGATCGCACGCGCAGGTCGCGAACGTGCACCGGGTCGAAGGCGTGCCGTACGCGGTGCTTCCGTCGTCCGGCAAGAATCCGTACGGCTCGCCGGACCGTGGTGGATTCACCGGCTGGGTCGACTGGTCGGTGGACGCGCGCCGTCCGGCTGACCAGCAGTGGCTCGAAGCGGACGTACGGGCGTTCGCGCAATCGATCACACTCGACGCGCCGGCTTCGGTGCGGATCGGTACGACAGCGCAGCTCAGCGGCAGCATCGTGCAGCCGGAAGGCGTTGGAACCGGTACGCGTGTGGTGCCGCTGCGCTACCCGATGTCGGTGCACTGGAGCGGCTCGCCGAACCTGGCGATCGGTTCGGGACCAGCAGTCGTGCTGGCGGCTCGGTTGACCGGCAAGGTTGCGGTCCTCGATCCGGTGACGCGGAAACTGACGGCACTGCGGGCGGGCAAGATCACGGTGTCGGTGACGAACGATTCGATGCGCCCGTACACGGACGACTCGTCGCTGGCGCCGGTCACCGGCTCGGCCACGATCACCGTCCAGCGCTGATGCCCTTCGGCCCCTGACCTGCGGAAACGCAGGTCAGGGGCCGAGGTTTACCCGGTGGGGAATAGGGTCGGCTCAGGGCGGAGTTGAAGGTTGAAGTCCGAGTGTTCGAGCAAGGAGAACGATGAAGCCGACCGAGTTCGTGAAGGTGAACGGGCAGTTCTGGGCGGAGCACCTGAAGGGTGTGAGCGGCCATCTGCCGGTGAGCCACCGGACCGAGCTGCCCGGCCCGATGCTGTTCCCGCGGATGATGGTGCTGACCGAGACCCCGGACTGGAACATTCTCGAGCTGGTCGGGCTGAGCCGCGAGTACCGGACGCTGGAGGTGCGGCGGCAGAAGGCGGCGAGCGTGGAGGAGTACTTCGGGCTCGGCGAGGGTGATCCGGTGATCACGCTGCCGGGGGAGAACCTGTTCAAGGACGCGACGATCGCGACCGAGGCCGGCAAGCAGGCGCTGACCGAGCGCTACCCGAACGCGGCGAACCTGCTCGGCGAGGAGTTCGTCGGCCGGGGTGACCAGCTGCTTCGGTTCGCGCCGGGCAACTACTCGACGTTCGATCGCGCGCTGCTCGTGCACGGCGCCGACGACGCGTTCCGTGCGCACTGGGTGTTCTTCGCGCTGGCGATCCACCGGTCCGAGCCGGCCGGCAAGTACCTCGACTTCCTGCGTACGTACTCCAATGCCCGGCCGCATCTCGACCCGATCGGCACCATCAGCCTTCCGGTCGACCCGGTGCAGCTGAAGGCGGATCCGTTCGAGAGCACGTACCTCGCGCACGGTCTGCAGGACTTGACCGTCGACGAGTTCCTGGGCGCGCACGAGGAGATCCTGCTGTCGGTGTTCGGCGCGACCAAGCTGGTCCGGCAGCCGGCCGATGCTGATTTCATCCTCGAACGTGCGGATGGCGACATCCTTGGGCGGCTCGAGCTTCCGGTCGCGGACGTGGTGAACGGCAAGAAGCGCCGCCGGAGTTTCCGTACGCCGGTCCGTGCGAACACGGACTCGCGGCAGGTCGCGATCGTCCCGTCGCAGGAGATCGTGGCGTCCGTGCCCGGCGTCGAGATCGTGGACTACGACACGATCCTGCGGCTGTACCTCGAGTCGTGACTCAGTACTTCGTCTACGGCCGGGATCGTCACGGCGCGAGTGAGCTGAAAGGGCGGCTGGCCGAGGAGCACTGGGCCTTCATGGACCGGTACGACGCGGAGCTGATCGCGCGCGGGCCGACGCTGACCGAGGACCGGGAGGCGTCGACCGGCAGTCTGCACATCATCGATCTGCCGGATGCCGAGGCGCTGAACACCTTTGTGTACGACGAGCCGTACTACCTTGCCGGTGCCTTCACGGCCGTCGAGGTGTATCAGTTCGTCAACCACACCGGCCGGACGATGTGGGAGTTCGCGCATGCGGTCGACAGCTACAACCGGTATCTCGTACTGACCAAGGACGCGGCCCGCCCGCTCACTTCCGACCACCTGATCGTCTACGGCGACCTGCTCGACGAGGACCGTCACATTGGCAGGGCGGCGTTGGTCGAGGCGCCGGATCGTGCCGCCGCGGCCGCGCTGGTCGGGGCGGCAGACGCCGAAGTACATCCCTGGGAGTTCGGCGGTCGGCGCTAATCGGCCTCGTTGCTGACTGTCGCGGTGGTGATGGCGCGGAGCGCCGTGACCAGGGTGCGCCGGGTGGTCTGGCTGAGGTCCGCGGTCAGGGTGTCGATGCGGTCGACGACCGCGTCGTGACACTGGTGGGCGAGGGTCAGGCCGTCCGGGGTCAGCTCGATCAGGCAGGCGCGGCGGTCGCGGGGCGCGGCCGTCCGGGCGACCAGTTCGCGGCGCTCCAGGCGGTCGACCATGCTGGTCAGGCTGGAGCGTTCGATGCTCAGAATCCGGCTCAGCTCGGTCATCCCGAGCGGCGCCGCGATCAGTACGCAGAGCAGGTGGGCCTGTTGCGGGGTCAGGCCGAGCGGGCGGCTGGTCTCGGCGTGCAGATCCTGCAGGCGGTGCATCGCCTGCACCAGAGCCTCCGCGAGCTCGCTGTCCCGTGCCGTCGTCGTCGCCATTTCCCCATAGTAGTCCGCTGAGCTAATAGTTCGTGGTACAACTATTTAGGACAGCGAACTACCTGAGGAGTGACCATGACAGTGCGGTTCGGGTACGGCTCACCGGACGCGGTCCGTGACGTCGGCGAGATCGTGCGGCTCGCCCAGCAGGCGGATCGGGACGGGCTCGATCACGTCAGCCTCGCGGACCATCCGTACGTACCGGACATGCTCGACGGGTACGCCGCGATCGCCTTTCTGCTTGGGCGGACCGAGCGGTTGTCCGCGTTCGTGAACGTCACCAACCTGCCGCTGCGCCCGGCGCCGGTGCTGGCGCGGACGGCGACTTCGCTGGCGGCGTTGTCCGGCGGGCGGTTCGTGCTCGGGCTCGGTGCCGGCGGGGCGTGGGACCGGATCACCACGATGGGCGTACCCGAGTTGCGTCCGGCGGAGGCGGTCGAGGCGTTCGAGGAGGCCATGCAGCTCGTACGCGGGTTGTCGGCCGGGGGTACGCCTAGGCCGACCAAGCACTACCCGATCGGTGCACTCCGGCCGGCCACCGTACCCGCGCCGCCGATCTGGACCGGGTCGAACGGCCCGAAGTCCCTCGCGGCGACCGGACGGAACGCGGACGGCTGGATCCCCGGGCATGCGGCTGACTGGTTGAGCGAGCGGTACCGCTGGTCCCGCCCGATCATCGACGAAGCCGCGCTCGCGGTCGGCCGCAAACCGTCTGATATCGCAACGATCTACAACCTCCCCGGCGCCATCACCGAAACCCCACTCCGCCAAACCCGCGACGACAACGGCCGCTGGCTAGGCGGTTCGCCCGCCCAGTGGATCGAGGAACTGTCCGGCGCCGTCCGGGACCACGGCGCCGCCGGCTTCACCCTCTTCCCCACCGGCCCAGACCCCTACGCCACCCAACTGTCCCGCTGGGCAGAAGAAGTAGCTCCCGCAGTCCGCGCCGCCACCTAACCCCGACCGCTGGTGCCGGAACGACAGGAGGTAGTCCTCCACGCCCGCCCAACGCCCGCCTGAACGGCCCGGCAACTGCGCCGCGGAGCCGACTACCTCCTGTCGTTAGCGCGACAGAAAGCGCAGAATGTCCGCCAGCGGAGGCTCGGCGGTGGTGTCGACGGTGCAGGTGGGAACCGGCAGATCGACCGGCTGGAAGGCATTGTGGGTACGCAACCGCGCATCCGGACTGATCTGTGCGTCCTCATGCGCGGCCCGTCGTGGATCGGAATCCGACCGGGCAGTGATCCGCGCCAGCGCGACCTCGGCCGGCGTGCTGCAGTGCACGATCCGCAGGTCGGCCCGCCCGAGCAGCGGGCTCAGCCCCGGCGTCCACAGCCGATCCTGAAACGCCGCCTCGGCGACCACGGTCGTACCCCGCCCGACCAGCAGGCCGATCACATCGAAGAACGTGGACAACGTACGCATCGTCAACGGATCGCCGGGGCCGGGCACGAACCCGGGGGTGGCGTGCGCCATCCCCTCCTTGATCTCGTCCCGGCAGATCGCCGGGCAGCCGATCGCCGCCGCGATCCGATGCGCCAACGTCGTCTTCCCGGTTCCGGGCGGACCACTGACCACGACAAGCATCGGTTTCGACTGCACCCGCCGTACCTTATCGGCCCCCACCGAAACCCGGCGGAAACGGCGTGTCCGGCCGGATCCGGGGCACCTAAAGTGTCTCGAAATGTAGGACGATATGTCTCATAAAGCAAGATCTTGGGCTAGCGTGGGAGGCTGACGGCGAGGGCGAAGGAGCCTGGGATGGGCAACGTGTACACGCATGGGCATCACGAGTCGGTGCTGCGGTCGCACAGCTGGCGGACGGCGGAGAACTCGGCGGCGTACCTGCTGCCGCACCTGCGGCCGGGGATGGCGGTGCTCGACGTCGGCGCCGGCCCGGGCACCATCACCGCGGACCTGGCCCGCCTGGTCGAGCCGGGCCGGATGACCGCGCTGGAGGCGACCGAAGCGGCCCTCGGGATCACCCGGAAGGCGTTCGAAGGCCTGGACTTCGACGTGGAGTTCGTCGTCGGCGATGTGCACGCGCTGGAGTTGCCGGACGACGCGTACGACGTCGTGCACGCGCATCAGGTACTGCAGCATGTCGCGGACCCGGTGCAGGCATTGCGCGAGATGCGCCGCGTCTGCAAGCCGGGTGGGATCGTGGCGGTACGCGACTCGGACTATCACGGCTTCGTCTGGTACCCGGAGATGCCGGCGCTGACCGAGTGGATGGAGCTGTACCAGCGGATGGCGCGTGCCAACGGTGGCGAGCCGGACGCGGGACGGCGGCTGCTGTCGTGGGCGCGGGCGGCCGGGTTCGAGCAGGTGGAGGCGACCACGTCGACCTGGGCGTTCACCGAGCCGGAGGGGCGCGCGTTCTGGGGTGACATGTGGGCGGATCGGGTGCTGAAGTCCGCGATGGCGGATCAGGCGCGGACGTCCGGGGTGCCCGAGGAGACGCTCGAAGCGATCTCGGCCGCCTGGAAGACGTGGCGCGATCAGCCGGACGGCTGGATCTCGATCCTGCACGGCGAACTCATCTGCACCGCCTGACCGAGCCAATCCGCCTGACCGAGCCAATCCGTCTAACCGAGCCAATCCGCCGGACCGAGCCAATCCGCCTGACCGGGCTAGTCCGCCTGGCCCGGCTGGTCGTTCGGGCCCACCGAGGACAGCACCACCAGGTAGCCGTCGAGGTCGCGCAGCCAGAGCTCGTCGTGCTCCGCGTTCGGGTTCAGATGGATGTCCTTCTCGACGGTCGCGCCGGCCCCCCGGGCCCGCGCGGCCGCCGCCGGCAGGTCATCCGTCTCGAACCACACCAGCACCCCGTTCCCCAGCGGATGCGCCGGATCGCCGAACGTACCGTGATGATGCCCGACGTCCAGATTGTGCAGCTGCAGTACGAGCGCCCCGTCCACATTCAGCCGCTCGTACTCCGGTCCGCCATGCGCACTGACCGCGCCAAGCACCCGCTGGTACCAGGCACTGCTCTTCTCCACATCGCTGACCGCGATCAAGGGTTGTGGCCTCATGCAGTCAAGGTACGGCCGTATGCGTCAGCGCGTCTTGAACGAATGGGAACGCTGACGCGAGATCTCGTACAGCACTGCCGTCGCCGCGTTGGCCGCGTTGAGCGAGCTGGCCGACCCGGTGATCGGGATGCGTACGAGGTGATCGGCCGCGTCCTTCCACGCACTGCTCAATCCGGCCGTCTCGTTGCCGATCAGCAGCAGCACGGGCTGAGTGAAGTCGAACGCGTCCACATCCGTCGTCCCGTGCTCGTCCGTACCGACCACGACGACCGGTACATCCGTACGCCGAACCCAGTCGAGTACTTCCCGATGTGATGCGGCGCGGACAGCAGGTACGGCGAAGAGCGATCCGGTCGTCGCGCGGACCGCCTTCGGGTCGTACACGTCGGCGGCATGCCCGGTGACGATCACGCCATGAGCACCGAACGCGTCCGCGGAGCGGATGATCGACCCGATGTTTCCCGGTCCGGTCGGACGGTCGAACACGACGCCGAGGAAGTCCGGCCCGACCGGGATCCGGTCGAGATCATCGGCCGGAAGCTCCAGTACGGCGATCAGCTCGGCCTCGTCCTTCTCGCCGAGCTCGGCCAGCAACTCCGGCGCCATCGCGACCCGTTCCACGTCCGGAAGCCGCTTCAGCAGGTCGGACGCCCAGCGGGACAAGGGCCGTGACGCGTCAGTGATCACCGTACGCACGGGCCAGCCGTTGTCCACGGCAACTGAAATCGGCCGGACGCCCTGCACCAGGAACTCACCTGAGCGTTGCCGCTTGGTCCGGTTGGTCAGCGAAGCCTGCCACACCTGAAACCGCGCATTCCGCGACGAGATCCGTTGCACACCCCCCACCCTACGGCGCCGACTCGCAGGCTCCGCGCCCGCAGCTCACGGTGGTGGTGCGGTGGACTCCCGGACGATCAGCTCGGGGCGGAACAGCAGCGACTGCCCCTGCGACGGCCCCGAGTTCTCAAGCCGCGCGCGCAACTGGGTGAACGCGGCCGCGGCCATCTCCGGCATCGGCTGCCGAACCGTGGTCAGCGTCGGCGCATACAGATCAGCCAGCACGATGTCGTCGAACCCGACCACCGACACGTCCTTGCCGACCTCGAGCCCGCCGTCCCGCAAACCACGGCAAACCCCCAGCGCACACATGTCGTTGATCGCGACGATCCCCGTCGGCGGTTCCTCCAGCGCGAGCAACTCCGCGGCGGCCGCCCGCCCGAGCTCGGACGCCTCGACATCACCGAAGTCGTCCGCGTCACCCTTCACCGGCGCGCGCACAGCGGACTCCGCGTCGAGACCGGCCTGCTCGAGCCCGGCAATGAACCCGCGGTACCGCTCCTTCCGGTTCACGCTCGCGAGCGCACCCGAAACGAACGCCAACCGCGAATGCCCGAGCTCGGTCAGATGCTGCGTGGCCAGCTGGCTGCCGATCGCATTGTCGACGCTGATACTCACCAACGACGCCGGATCACCGGCCTGCGACGTCCGGTCGAAAGCCACCAGTTGCAGACCGCGCTCCACCAGCGGCATCACGTGCTCAAGCGATGGCAACGACGAGCACAGTACGACGCCTTGGACGCCATCGGCCCACAACTCGTCGATGTAGTCGCGCTCACGCCGTGGATCGCGCTCGGAGTTGCAGAGCAGGACGTGGTACCCCTCGGCGAGCGCCGCGGACTCGAGATGCCGCGCGAGCGCACCCCAGAACGGGTTGCCGACCGACGGCACGACCAGCCCGATCGTGGTGTTCCGGCCGGTCCGGAGCTGCCGGGCGGCCCGGTTCGGCCGGTAGCCGAGCTTGTCGATCGCCCGCTCGATCCGCTCCCGGGTCTGCGGCAGCATCCGATGGGCGCGCCCGTTCAGGAGATTCGAGACCGTGCTCGGCGACACCCCCGCCTCGGTCGCGACCTGCTGGATCGTCACCTCGCCCGTCCTCAATTCACCGGCCACCCGCGCATTCTGTCACCCCGTCGTCCGTCCGTCTCGCAGTGCAACGATGCATCACCCATCACCGAATGTCCAGCCGAAGTTCCTCGGCGCCGACCCCTTGACGCCGATCGAAAACCCTTCCTAGCATGCGGTGCATCGTTGCACCAGCGCCGCACAACTGCGCCGCTCTGGCTGGTGCATCGTTACACCGACCTCCCGAAGCAGCACCACGAAAGGCGCGCCATGGAGTACACCCGCAGATCAGTCCTGACGGCCCTCGGGCTCGGCGCGGTCGCCGCCGCCACCGGGTGCTCCACGTCGTCCGGCGGCAGTCAGGCCGCCGCCGACGGACCCGTCGAAGGCGAGATCACGCTGCTCACCCCGCTGTTCGAGGGCGGCACCGGCAAGCAGTTGCTGGAGGGCAAGCTGCTGCCCGCGTTCAAGCAGCAGAACCCGAACGTCACGGTCAAGGTCGACTACACGACGTACACCGCGCTGAACGAGAAGCTCACCACCAGCCTGGCCGGCGGCCTGATGCCGGACGTGGTGATGCTCGGCGTCGGCTGGATTCCGCCGTTCGCGCACAAGAAGGTGCTCGCGCCGCTGCCGGACGACCTGGCCAAGCGGTACGAGTACGAGGACCGGGTGCTGGAGCCGTCCCGGTTCGACGGCAAGCTGTACGCGCTGCCGATGGTGCTCGACACCCGGATCGTCACCTACCGCAAGGATCTGTTCGCCGAGGCCGGCATCAAGGCGCCGCCGAAGGACTGGGCCGAGCTGCGGGAGATCTCCAAGGAGCTGGCGCGTCGCGACGGCTCCGGCAAACTCACCCGCGTCGGCTTCGACCCGTTCTCGATCGATCTGCGGCAATGCTGGGAAACCTTCCTGTTCGCGAACGACGGCAACTTGTTCGACGAGTCCGGGCAGCAGGTCAAGTTCGACGACGACCGTGGGGTCGAGGCGTTGCAGCTGTTCCTGGACGTGCTCAAGGACAAGTCGGCCGACTACTCGTTCAAGTCCGCCGCCGGTCAGCCGACCACCCTGCAGCAGGGTCGCTCCGCGATGATGATGGCGAACAACTCGCTCTGGGTGCAGCTCAAGAAGGAGAACCCGGAGCTGCTCAAGGAAGACAAGGTCGGCGCGTTCATCCTGGCCAACAAGGTGCCGGCGATGCTGCAGGGCGGGACCTTGGTGGCCCGGTCCGCTTCGACCAAGCACGCCGCTGCCGCGCAGGCGCTGGTGGAGTTCATGGGTTCGCCGGATTCGATCCTGCCGACGGCTGAGCAGCGCGGTTCGGTACCGGGCGTACAGAACCTGCGGACGTCCGAGTACGTCAAGGACAACGGCTTCGTGAAGCTTGCCCTGGACAACATGAGCAAGGCCCGGTCCGAGGGCGGCACCGCTGCCTGGATGGAGATCCGGGAGAAGATCAAGACCACCCTGGAGACGGCGGTGGTGGGCCAGCGGACCGCCAAGGAAGCGATCGACGAACTGGCGACCCTGAGCAAGGAAGCGATCTCGCGACTGTGAGCGCCACCATCGTTCCGGAGCGGACCCGCACCCGAGCGCCCGCGAAGGCCCCAACTCCTCCGGGCCGCGGGTTGTCGCGGAAGCGGCGCCGGGCCGGCCTGCTGATGGTCGCGCCGGCCGTTCTGCACTCGCTGATCTGGATCGGCATCCCGCTGGTCGCCGCGGTCGTGCTGAGCTTCACCTCGTACGACGTGCTGACGCCACCGCGCTTCGTGGGGCTGGCCAACTTCCAGGACCTGCTCGGCGACCAGGTGTTCCGCCGGGCCGTACTGAACACCAGCGTGTACACGTTCTTCACCGTCCCGGTGGCGATGGGGATCGCGCTGCTGATCGCACTGATGCTGAACACCAAGCTGGCCGGCCGGGCGATCTTCCGGACCGCGATCTTCATCCCGCAGGTGACCGCGACGATCGCGGTGGCGCTGGTCTGGCTGTGGATCTACGACCCGCGCAGCGGCCTCGCGAACGCGATCCTGTCCTTTCTCGGCCTGGACGGCCCGGCCTGGCTGTCGTCCACCACCTGGGCGATGCCGGCCGTGATCGTGGTCGGGATCTGGCAGGGGATCGGCCTGAAGATGCTGATCTACCTGGCCGCGCTGCAGAGCCTGCCGACCGATCTGTACGAGGCCGCGTCGGTGGACGGCGCCTCCAAGGTCCGGCAGTTCTTCAGCCTGACCGTGCCGCTGCTCCGCCCGGCCACCTTCTTCGTTTTCGTCACCTCGGTGATCGGCGCGTTCCAGTCCTTCGACCAGGTGTACATCCTGACCGACGGTGGGCCGGCCAACAGTACGACGATGATGACGTACGAGATCTACAAGTCCGCGTTCCGCGAGTTCCGGATGGGGTACGCCTGCGCGCAGAGCCTGGTGCTCTTCGCGATGCTGCTGATCCTGACTCTGGTGAACCGGCGCATCACCGGAGGTGACCGTGGCACCCGTTGACACCGTCGGCCGGGCCCGGGCCGGCCGGGTCGCGCTGTACCTGACGCTGACCGCGATCTCGCTCGTCATGATCGTGCCGTTCGTCTGGATGCTGCTCACCTCGGTCAAGACGCCCGGCGACATCGCTGCCGTCCCGCCCCGGCTGTTCCCTACGAAATGGGCCTTCGGCAACTACATCGACGCGCTGCACGCGGCGCCGTTCGCGACGTACGCCCGGAACAGCTTCGTGATCGCGATCAGTCACACCCTGCTGAACGTGGTGATCGCGTCGATGGCCGGGTACGCGCTGGCGCGGCTGCGGTTCCGGGGCAGTGCATTGATCTTCCTCGGCTTCGTCGGGGCGCTGATGATTCCGACGTACACGAAGATCTTGCCGGAGTTCCTGATCGTCCGGTTCATGCCGCTGTTCGGTGGGAACGACATCACCGGCCAGGGCGGTACCGGCTGGCTGGACACCTGGTGGGCGCTGATCATTCCGGGCGCGGTCAGCCCGTTCTCCGTGTTCCTGTTCCGGCAGTTCTACCTGGATCTGCCGGTCGAGCTGGAGGAAGCGGCCCGGCTGGACGGGCTCGGTGAGCTGGGCATCTACGCCCGGATCATGACGCCGCTGGTGAAACCGGCATTCATCACCGTTGCACTGCTCACGTTCGAGAGTTCGTGGAACAACTTCCTCTGGCCGCTGCTGGTGACCAAGAGCGACAGCCTGCGGGTGATCCAGGTCGGGCTGTCGGTGTTCCGGACCGAGAACGACACGCAATGGGCGTTCCTGATGGCCGGTACCACGCTGGCCACCGTACCGATGGTGGTGCTGTTCCTGATCGGGCAGCGCTACTTCGTCCAAGGTTTCGCGACCGCGGGCATCAAATGACAGAAACCGAAGGGAAGCACGTGATGGAACTGCAGGGCACGCGCGCACTGGTCACCGGGGCCGGGCACGGTATCGGCCGCGGGATCGCGCTCGGGCTGGCCGCGGCCGGCGCGGACGTGGTGGTGCACTACGGCAAGTCCGCCGACGCCGCCGCCCAGACCGTTTCCGCCATCGAGGAGCTCGGCCGGAAGGCGATCGCGGTCGGCGCGGACGTGACCAGTACGAGCGACGTCAACCGGCTGCTCGATGAAACGATCGGTTTCCTCGGCGGCCTGGACGTCCTGGTCTGCAACGCCGGACACCTGATCGGCCGGGTCAAGGTCGAGGAGATGACCGACGAGCACTTCCAGCAGGTCGTCGACGTGAACCTCGGCGCCACCTTCCGGACCACCCGGGCCGCGATCCCGCACCTGGCCCAGTCGGCGAACCCGCGGATCGTCACGATGGCCTCGCTCGCCGCGCACAACGGCGGTGGCCCGGGCTCGGTCGTGTACGCGGCCGCGAAGGCCGGCGTCCGCGGCTTCACCAAGGGCCTGGCCAAGGAGCTCGGGCCGCGGGGCATCACGGTGAACTCGGTCGCGCCCGGGTACATCGCCGAGACCGCGTTCCACCAGACGTTCTCCACGACGGAAGCCCAGGCGAACATGGTCGCGGGTACGCCGATCGGCCGCGCCGGGCAGGTCGAGGACGTCGCGAACGCGGTGCGCTTCCTGGCGCTGCCGTCGTCCGGTTACCTGACCGGCATCACGGTCGACATCGACGGTGGCACGTGGCCCCGTTGACCGGTCATCCGCCGACCGAGCGCGGTGGCTGGTGGCACGAGTACGTCTGCCCGGCGCACGGCGTCGAGCTGGAGCACCTCGGGTTCGAAACCGGTGAGTTTCCGGCGGGCGGCGTGCCGTGCGTCCACGGTTGCCGCGTCGACACTCCGGCGGTACGCGGGGCGTGGACCGTACTTGCCCATCACTGGTGGGTGCGGCGGATCCGGTTGCTCTCGTACGAGGGTGGTGGCGCCGAGCTGCTGACGGCGTACGCGCGGCTGTACTTGGAGCTGACGAAGTCCGGCGAACATGAGCAGGCGCAGGGATGGATGCAGCGCGGGCGGCTGTTCCATCAGGCGCTGACCGACGCGGTGTGGGGTGTGCCGATCGCGCACGCGATTCTCAACCTGGCTGTATCGGCATCGGACGAGCTGCGTGCGACGTTGCCGATGCTCGACGACATGGTCGCCGGGGCGCGCCGGGCGCGCGACGCGATGGTTGCGCAGGGCAAGTTCTCGTCGAACTACACCGCCTGGTTCAACGCGCTGGGTACGACCGCTGGTCAGGCGGCGGCCGCGGTTCGGGGTGAGACGTGGGACGGCGCGGGGGAGTGGCTGACCGGTGAGTTCGGGCAGTTCGCGCATCTGGACGTAGCGACTGGCGAGGACGGCTGGGAGTGGGAGGCCAGCACGTACTACCACGGGTTCGTGCTGCGGGCGTACCTGCTCAGCCTGCGCGGCATCGACCCGGCGTCCGTACCCGAGCGGCTCGAGGCGATGATCGCGGCGCTCGCGGGGATCGCCACCGACGGCGGCATCCTGCCGGCGCTGCATGACGGGCCGTACCTGCGGGTGCCGTTGGCGTTGGAGTGGCTGGAGATCGCCGCGCTCGCTCGGCAGTTCACATCGGACGGTCTCGACGCCGTCGCTGAACGGGCGCTGGCGGAGGTTGGGCCGGAATACGACGGGCTGGAGCGGAAACTGATCGGTTGGTTCGCCGGGCCGCCGCGGATGGGTTCGCGATCGTCGCGGGCGATCACCGGGTCGTACGCGGTGGTCCGGACCGGCGGCATCCACGCGATTCTCGACCACGGTCCGCACGGTGGGTCGCATGGGCATCACGACAAGCTCGCGCTGTACCTGTACGGCGCGACCACTCCGTGGCAGCCCGATCCGGGACAGGTGCCGTACGGGCATGCCCAGTGGCGGCGGCACTATCAGTCGGTGGCGGCGCATCCGACGATCCGCATCGATGGAGCCGAGCCGGCCGAGGCGACGGGCGTACTGACGCAGAACGGGACGTCCGTGACCGCGGAGATCGACGGGTGGTACGAGGGGGTGCGTGCGACGCGGCAGCTGATTCCCGGTGATGGGTGCTTGGTGGACATCGTCCGGGTGACGGCCGATCGGGAGCGCGAGATTGTGCTGCAGTTCCGGCCGGATGTGGAGTTGACCGTCGAGGTCGAGCCGGACGGGGTTCGCACAACTTGGGTGGGCGATGAGACGTTGTACGCCTTCCATCGAGCCGAAGCCGAAGCCGAAGCCGAAGCCGGTGGTGTGCCGGTGACGCGGCCCGGTCCTGGGCCGGCGGATGATCCGCAGCGGGTGCGGACCTGGCTGGACTGGACAGTCGTGGGTACGTCCGCGACCTTCCGCTCGGTCTACTCGACACGGCCGATCGACTTCGCGGAGGTGATCGGCGATGTATGAGCAGCGTCTCGACGTACTGCGCGCCGGCCTCGACAGCAGGTACGCCGCGCAGTGGAAGCGGCTGCGTGAACAGTGCGACTGGTACCGGACGCAGACCCCGCCGACCGAACACCCGTCCGCGAGCATCACGTACTTCGGCCCGGCCGCCGCGAACCTGGCGCTGGCGTATCGGCTGACCGGCAACGAGGGGTATCGGAGCGAGGCGGCGCGCTGGATCTCGGCCGCCATCGGCTTTCCGCATTGGGGCAAGGCGCACATGCCCGACCATGACCTGGACGCAGGCTGGCTGCTGCACGGTCTGTCGCTCGCCTCAGTCTGGCTCGGCGACGACTTCGAGCTCGCCAAGGAGTTGCGCGCGAAGCTCGAGTTGCAGGGCTCCCGGTTGTACGAGTTCGCCGTCGAGTCCGAGGGCACGTGGTGGAGTTCGTCGTACTGGCAGAACCACAACTGGATCTGCTACGCCGGCCTCGCCACCGCTGGGTACGCGCTGCAGCGGCCGGAGTGGACGGAACGCGCGAAGGCCAACTTCGCGACGGTGATCGAGGTGCTGCCGGGCGATGGGTCGGATATGGAGGGGGTTGTCTACTGGCGGTACGGGGTGCCGTGGCTCGCGACGTACCTGGATCTCCTGCAGGACCAGGAAGAACTCGACTGGTGGGACCGCTGCGCTTTCTTGAAGAACACATTCTCCTATCGGTTGCAGCAGTGCGCGCCGGGGTTCGAGGAGAACATCGATCATGGCGACTGTCATGACCGGCGCAGTGGTCACAGCGTCGCGCTGTACCGGAAGCTCGCGGTCGCGTACCGGATCGGGGAGGCACAGTGGCTCGCGGATCAGGTCGCGGAACGGTTCTTCTGGCGGGAGGCGTACGCGAGTGGTGTCAAACCTGGGGTGATGCCGGAGGCGTACCTGGAGATGCTCTGGTACGACGACACGTTGCCGTCGATCGCGCCCGCGGAGCGTACGCCGTTGTCCGCGTACTTTCCGGATCTCGGCCTGGTCACCGCGCGGACCGGGTGGGACGACGACGCGACGATGGTGTCGTTCAAGGCGTCACCCGGTGGCGGGCATCAGGCGTGGGAGCTGTCACACCGGCTGGATCGTGAGCGCGGCTGGGACACGTTGAGTGCGGGGCATCATCATCCGGATGCCGGCTCGTTCGTGCTGACGTCGCGTGGGGTGTTCCTCGCGGTGGACGAGGGTTACAGCAACCGGAAGCGCGCTGGCGACCACAATCTGATCCTCGTCGACGGGTTCGGGTATGCGGACGAGGACCGGTATCACGTGTACAAGGGGATCCCGTACGAGCGGCAGGCGCGGATGGTCGACGTGTATGCGGCTGATGGGGTCGCGCATGCGACGGCGCAGCTCGCGGCGATGTATCCGGCTGAGCTCGGGATCACGCGGCTCGACCGTACGCTCGTGTTCACGCCGGGCGGGCGGGTGGTTTTGCTGGATCGGTGTGAGGCGGAGGCGCCGCGGGACTGGACGTTGCTGCTGCATGCGGATTGGCCGATCGAGTACGGCGCGGAGATTGCGCTGCGGTCGGGGTCCGCGCAGGCGTGGGTGCGGTTGCACAGCCCGGTTTCCGTCGAGCCGGCGATCACCGAGGTCGAGGCCAACCCCACGTCAAGCACCCCCAGCCTGCGCCTCACCCGCACCATGCACACCCTCCGCGCCACCGCTCCCCAGTCCAAAGCGGTCACCTTGCTCACCACCATCGAGCCCACCTCGTCCCTCCACCCTTCCCCGCCCTCGGCCCGCCGTCTCCCCGTGCGCCACGGCCACGGCATCACCTTCGGCGACGAGACCGTCCTCCTCCCGGACGGCGACGGGCTGATCGACGCCGGGGTGGCGGATCTCCAGGCCATCACAATTGCCGCGAAGCCGGCGGCCCAAGCGGGGGCGGGCTCCGCACCCGACGATTGTGATGGCCTGCAGATTCGCGCCATCATCCAAACCCCCACCACCCGGATCACCCTGTGAACGCCCCGCAACCCCACCACCCCGCCCAGGCTGCGGCTGCTTCGGGGAATCGCGTCCGGGACCACGATCCTCAGCGAAAGAGCAGGCGGGCGGGTAGCGCGGGTCTTTCGCGGAGAGCGCTTGATTTGCTGGGGTGGGTGACCTTTCCGGCCATGGCGGGGGTCGCGTTTGTCTTGTTGTGCTTGGGGATTGTCACTTGGTTGCCGGCGTTGGCGGGGGTTGGGTTCGCGCTGGAGCGGTGGCGGCGGGACGGGGACAACCGGTGTTTTGCGGGGGTGTTCACCGGGTGGCGGAAGTTCTGGCGTCCGTTGTTGCCGCATTCGATCGTGATGACCCTCGCCACGCTTGTTGCTGCGAGCAACTTGTGGTTCTTGGCCGGTAAGTCGGGCCCGCTGGTGGTCGCACTGTTCATGACTCATGTCGGCCTGCTTGCTGCCGCGATCACCTATCACCTCGCGCTCGCCGTCGCCGCCGCGCGAGCCCCGGACGAGTCACCAACGAGCTGGCGCCGCACCGCCTTCCGGCTCGCGTTCACCTCCGTTCCGCGCGGCACCGCCCTGCTCGGCGCCGCGATCGCCGCGCCCGTCTTCTCGCTCGTCGTCCCAGCAGGTCCGCTGCTGCTCGGCACCACAGTTCCGGTTCTGGTCGGCCTGCTCGTCGCCGACCGCGCTTGAAATCGCGTCATCCGACCGCCCATTCAGGAGAACCAGCATGTCCAGAACCGTCCCGATCCTGTTCCTCGGCCTCGCGCTCGCGCTCCCCGCCGTCCCCGCACATGCCGCCACCGACTACTACGTTTCGACCACCGGCAACGACACCAGCTCCGGCACCTCGGCCAGCACGCCCTTCGCCACCATCCAGAAAGCACTCGACACTGCCCCGCGCGGCGCGACCGTACACCTTGCCTCCGGCACCTATCCCCAGGACGCGGTCACCGTGCGCTCCGGCGTCACCGTCACCGGCCCATCGACCGCGGTCGTGAAGGGCGCCGGCAACTCGCGCATCTTCCAGGTCCAGCACGACGGCGTCACCCTGGACGGATTCACCATCGACGGACTCGCCGGATCGTCGTCGAGCAAGGACGGTTACCGGGACAAACTCGTGTACGTGATGAGCACCTCGCCCGGTGACGGCGTAGGTACTTTGACGATCCGGAACCTGCGCTTGAAGAACGCCGGCAGCGAATGCCTGCGGCTGCGCTACCTGATCACCAACGCGGACGTCCACGACAACACGATCGGCCCGTGTGGCGTCTGGGACTTCAAATTCAACGACGGCGGGAAGAACGGCGAGGGCATCTACCTCGGCACCGCGCCGGAGCAGCAGGGCGCGAACGGTGCCCCGGATGCCCAAGCCGATCGCAGCCGGAACAACCACATCCACAACAACACGATTGCCACGTACGGCAACGAATGCGTCGACGTGAAGGAGAACTCGACCGCGAACCTCGTCGAGTACAACGACTGCAGCCGGCAGCTGGACCCGAGCTCCGGCGGGCTGGATGCGCGGGGCAGCGGGAACACGTTCCGCTACAACACGATCCACGACAACACCGGCGCGGGCGTACGCCTCGGTGGTGACACCGAAACCGACGGGATCAGCAACAACATCTACGGCAACACGATCACGAACAGCGCGGCCGGCGGGATCAAGTTCATGCGTACGCCGCAGGGGCAGGTTTGCGGGAACACCATGTCCGGGAACACCGCCGGGAACTCGGTGGGGACGTTCGGCGCGGACTACAGCCCGACAGCCGCCTGCTGATGGGGAAGGTGTCACGGCGGCTCGTCCTCGGTGCACCTCAACCCCGTCGGCGCCCATGCCATCGCCCAAGCGTTCTGAGAGGACCTCATGACAGACCTCGCCCCACGTCGGCGCTCCGTACTCAGTGGTGCGCTCGGTGGTGCCGCCCTGCTCGCTCTCCCGGCCCAAAGCTGGGCCTCGACTTCCTCCACCACAGCCCGTGCCGGCTCCTCCAGTTCCTCCGTTGAAGAGCTTCGGTTGCGTTGGGCGGCCCTGATGACTGGTGGTCCGACGGTTGACCCAGCTGACCCGGATCTTGCTGTCGCGATTGGGCGGGTTGACCGGGCTGCCAAGTCCGCGCTGGCCGCGCTCGATCGGTCCGCGACGCGTACCTTCCTCTGGCCCGATCTCGCGAGCACGACGCTCTCCAACCACGTCGCCTCCAACTTCCGGCGGATCAAGCAGCTCGCGGTCGCCTGGGCCACCAACGGCTCGGCGTACCAAGGAAACACCTCAGTTGCCGACGACATCCGCGGCGCCCTCGAGTGGATGCACACCAACCGCTACAGCCCAAACCTCCCGCGCTACGACAACGACTACGACTGGGAGATCGGCGGCGCTTCCGCGTTCGCCGACACGTTGGTCCTGCTCTACGACGCGATCCAGCCGGACGTACGTACGACGTACACCCAAGCCATCAACTACTACACCCCCGACCCGAACCTCTGGCGCGCCGACCGTCAAATCGCCACGGGCGCGAACCGGGTCTGGATAGCAACCGTCGTAGCCACCCGCGCCATCCTCGACGGCGATACAGCAGCCTTGGTACGAGTACGCGACGCCCTGAGCGACACCGAAGGCGCTGGCGCGAACAGCGTGCTCGCGTTCAACGACGCACCCGGCCGCGTAGACGGCACCGGCGAAGGGTTCTACAGCGACGGATCGTTCCTCCAGCACTACAAGCATCCGTACAACGGCGGGTACGGCAAGGAACTGCTCGGCACGCTGTCCTCACTGCTCTACCTACTCGGCGGCACCGAATGGACAGTCACCGACCCGGACCTGGAGAACATCTATCGCTGGATCGACGACGCGTTCGACCCGCTGATGGTCCGCGGCGACCTGATGGGTTCAGTCTGCGGTCGCGAGATCGCGAGACCAAGCAAGCAGAACCACGCACCGACCCAGACAATCATCGAAGGCACGCTCCGCCTGATCCCGGCCGCACCCGCGGCCCGAAAAGCGCAGTTGACCGCGCTGGTGAAGCAGTGGATCACCGAAGACACCTTCCGCGACTTCCTCAAGGTCACCGACCCGGCGTCGTTGGTTGCCGCCCGCACCATTCTCGCATCGCCGGCACCGGCCCGCGGCCCGCTCGTGACCCACAAGCAGTACCCGCTGATGGACAAAGCAGCACATCACCGGCCCACCTTCACGATCGGCCTGAGCGCGTACTCGTCCCGGATCTACAACTACGAATCGATCCAGAACGAGAACCTGCACGGCTGGCATCTGTCCGACGGCATGGTGCTGCTGTACGACGACGACCTCGGCCACTACTCCGGCGACTACTGGCCGACGGTCGATCCGTACCGGTTGCCGGGGACAACGATCGACACTCGGAGACTGCCCGATTCGTATGGTTTCCGCAGCACCAGCGCGGCGGACTGGGTCGGCGGTGCCGCCGTACCGAACCGGACGATAGGTGCCTACGGCATGGACCTGCGCGGGTACGGGACGAACTTGCGGGCGTTGAAGAGCTGGTTCCTGATCGATGACGTGATGGTGTGCATCGGATCGGACATCACCGGCGAAGGTACGGTCGAGACGATTGTGGAGAACCGCAAACTCCGTACCGGCAACGAGACCTTCACCGCCGCACCCGGCTGGTGCCACCTGGAAGGTACCGGCGGCTACATCTTCCCGGACCGCACTCCGATCCAGACCCTACGCGAGAATCGGACGGCGACCTGGCGCGAGATCAACCTGAAGTACGGGACGGATGATCCGGTCACGCGTCCGTACCAGACCGTGTGGTTCGCGCACGGCGACGCACCGGTCGGCCACGGTTACTACTACGTGCAGCTCCCGACGGCGACGCTCGATCAGACGCAGTCGTACGCCAACAAGCTCCCGGTGCAGAAGCTCCGCTCGGACAGCACGGCGCACGCGATCCGGCTGAACGACGTGCTCGCGGCGAACTTCTGGACGGCCGGCACGGTCGCCGAGCTCAGCACCGACGGCCCGGCCTCGGTCGTGTCGGTCGGCGGCGCGGTCACCATCTCCGACCCGACTCAAACCCGCACCTCGGTCACCGTCGACCTCGACAAACCCGGCCTGAACCCAGTCGCCACCTCGCGAGCAGCCGGCGTCAGCGTCACCCGCCGCGGCCGCGGCTGGCGAATCGTCGTCGACACGAGGCACGGCCACAGCACCGTCGTCCGCTTCCGCTGAGCACGCCCAAGAGAGGAAACACAAATGCTGGTCGACCTGCCTCTGGAGCGGTTGCGCGACTATCGCCCAGACCCCGAAGAACCCAAGGACTTCGACGCGTTCTGGAAGCAAACCCTGGCGGACACCGCCGAACATCCGATCAACGCCCACTTCGAGGCGTACGAAGCGCACCTGGCGACCGTCGAAGTCCAGGACGTGACGTTCTCCGGGTGGGCCGGACAACCGATCAAGGCCTGGCTGCTCCTCCCACGCCACCGCACCGGCCCACTTCCCGCGATAGTGCAGTACATCGGGTACAACGGCGGCCGGGGCATTCCGTACGAGTGGCTGACCTGGAGCGCCGCCGGGTACGCGCATCTGGTGATGGACAATCGCGGCCAGGGTGGTGGCGGAAAGACCGTTGCCGATACCCCCGACATCGCTCCGGACGGGCATGGTTCGTCCTCGCCCGGGTTCCTGACGCGCGGCATCGAGGACCCGGCGAAGCACTACTACCGGCGGTTGATCACCGATGCGGTGCGTGCGGTCGACGCGGTGCAGAGCAGTCCGGATGTCGACGCCGATCGGGTTGCGGTGCTCGGTGGCAGTCAGGGCGGCGGGCTCGCGCTCGCGGTCGCCGGGTTGCGCGACGATCTCGCCGCCGCGATCGCCGACGTGCCGTTTCCTCTGTCATTTCCGACGCGCGTCGCAGATCACCGACAACGGCCCGTACGCGGAGATCGCGCGCTGGCTGAAGGGGCATCGGTTCGAGGCGGAGACCGCGATCGGCACGCTGTCGTACTTCGACGCGGTGAACTTCGCGGCCCGCGCCACCTGCCCGGCATGGTTCTCGGTCGCGCTGATGGACAACGTCTGCCCGCCGTCCACCGTGTTCGCCGCCTACCACCGCTACGCCGGCCCGGCCGACATCGAGGTGTTCACCTACAACGGGCACGAGGGCGGCGCCGAGTACGACCTGCCGCGCAAACTCAACGCTCTCGCCGGCACTCTGAGGGGTTGATCCGGGCGCCGGATTTCTCTACCGTCGAGGCCAAGGAAAACGTGTGCCGTTTTTCCGTGCCGCGACTAGTCCAGAACTCAGGAGCCCTGCATGAGCGAAGCCCTCCGCAGCCCGGCCGCCACGACCAGGGGCCGGCTGCGTCCCCTCGGCCTCGGCGAGGCGACCATCACCGGCGGTTTCTGGGCGCCCCGGCAGGCCCGCAACGGTGCCGACGCGATTCCCAGCGGTCAGGATCAGCTGGAGAAGGCCGGCAACCTGCACAACCTCCGCCTCGCCGCGGGCATCGGTACCGGCGAGGCGATCGGCCCGATCTTTGCCGACTCAGATGTGTACAAGTGGCTCGAGGCGGCCGCGTGGGAGTACGGGCGGAACCCGGACGCGGATTTGCTCAAGCGAATCCGCGACCTGACCACCGTGGTCGCGGCCGCGCAGCGCGACGACGGGTACCTCGACTCGGTCGTCCAGCTCCGCCAGGGCGACGAGGGCCGGTACAAAGAGCTGGTCTGGAGTCACGAGCACTACTGCGCCGGGCACCTGATCCAGGCCGCGGTCGCGCAGGTCCGCTGCACCGGCGACCGCGGGCTGCTCGAGGTCGCGATCAAGCTCGCCGACCACCTGTTCGCCACGTTCGGCGACGACAAGACCGTCGACGTGGACGGGCATCCGGTGATCGAGATGGCGCTGGTCGAGCTGTATCGCGAGACCGGCACCGCGGCGTACCTGGATCTGGCCAAGTGGTTCGTCGACGCCCGCGGTCACGGCATCATCGAGCGGCACGGGCACTCGTCGGCGTACTTCTCCGATCGTGTTCCGGTCCGCGAGGCGACAACGGTCGAGGGGCACTCGGTCCGCGCGGTGTACCTCGCCGCCGGAGCCGCTGACGTTGCACTCGAAACCGGTGACACGGAACTGCTCGATGCGCTGAGGCGGCAGTTCGATCACATGTGGTCGACCAAGACGTACCTGACCGGTGGTCTGGGCGCGCGCTGGGAGGGCGAGGCGTTCGGCGACGAGTACGAGCTGCCGACGGACCGCGCGTACGCGGAAACCTGTGCCGCGATCGGTGGCATCCAATGGGCTTGGCGGATGCTGCTGGCGACGGGCGAGGCCGCGTACGCGGATGCGATCGAGCGGATGCTCTACAACGGCTTCCTGGCCGGGGTGTCGTTGCGCGGGACCGAGTACTTCTACGTCAACCCGTTGCAGTTGCGCGGAGGGGCGTACCCGGACATCTGGCGCAGTCCGGCGCATGGGCGGCGCGGGTGGTTCGACTGTGCGTGCTGCCCGCCGAACATCATGCGTACGCTCGCCAGCCTCGATGGGTACTTGGCGACTGCCACCGAGGATGCGATTCAGCTCCATCAGTACGCGGCCGGAACGATCACTGTGGGGGAGGTCGAGCTGTCGGTGGAGACGGCGTATCCGTGGGACGGTTCGGTGCGGATCAGCGCCAGTACGCCGACTGTGGTCGAGCTGCGGATTCCGGCGTGGGCGGAGGGCGCGACGCTGAATGGGGAGCCGGTGGCGGCGGGTGGTTACGCGCGAGGCGAGGGCGCGCAGTTCGTACTCGAGTTGCCGCTTGAGCCCCGGATTGTGGGTGCTGATCCGCGGATCGACGCCGTTCGCGGGTGCGTGGCGCTGGAGCGCGGGCCGTTGGTGTACGCGGTCGAGCAAGCGGACAACACGGCGAACGTCGACGACCTGCATTTGTTGCCCGAGGCACCGGTCGCGGCATCGTCCGATCTGCTCGACGGTGTGACGGTGCTGAAGGCGCGCGGCAAGATCGGTACCGGGCATCGGGACGGTTGGGCGTACACGACTGATGCGCAGGATTCCACCGGCGCCGAGGTCGACGTGGTCGCGATCCCGTACTACGCCTGGGCCAACCGCGAAGTCGCCGCCATGCGCGTCTGGCTCCCCACCGCCCTTTGAGAAGCCACCGCGTAAAAATCCACGCTGGAAATGCGCGGTGGGTTCACAAAGTCAGAGGTTCGGGTGGATTTGGTGGGTGGGGTGGGCGGTGGTGTGGGCGTCGGCGACCTGGCGGCAGAGCGCCATCAGGTCGGCTTCGTTGCGGACCTGCTGTTTCGCCTTCGGGCCGAGCGTGGTGATGTGGTCGCGGGCGCGCAGCAGGCGCTGGAAGATCCGCTCCCGCTCGGCCGGGTCGTCGGTGTACTCGGGGTCCAAGTACGCGGTCGCGTCCCGGCGGATGTGCGCCATCGCGGTCTGCGTACGCCCGCGCGTACTGAACAGCGACGCGAAGATCGTCAGCAGCAGTACGACCAGGATCACCAGCAATGAGAAGCCGGTGCTGATCTCCAGTACGTTGACGGGCTCGCCGCCGTTCACGAACGGCAGGTTGTTCTCGTGCAACGCGTGCAGGATCAGCTTGGCGCCGATGAACGCGAGGATCGCGGCCAGCCCGAAGGACAGGTAGATCAGCCGGTCCAGCAGACCGTCGAGCAGGAAGAACAGCTGGCGCAGTCCGAGCAGGCTGAATGCGGTCGCGGTGAACACGACGTACACGTTCTGGGTGAGACCGAAGATCGCCGGGATCGAGTCCAGCGCGAACATCAAGTCGGTGCCACCGATCGCGACCATCACCAGCAGCATCGGCGTCAGCATCCGGCGGCCGTCGACCACGGTCGTCAGCCGGTCGCCGGCGTACTCCTCGGTGGTACGGAACAAGCGCCGCGCCAGCCGGACGACGAGGTTCTGCGCGGAATGCGATTCCTCGGTCTCCGGCCGGAGCATGTTGCCGGCGGTCAGCAGCAGTGCGAGCCCGAACAGGTAGAACACCCAGGAGAAGGTGTTCAGCAGCGCCGACCCGACGAAGATGAACGCGGACCGGGCGATCAGGCTGACCACGATCCCGACCAGCAGCACCTTCTGCTGGTTCTCCCGCGGCACCCGGAAGCTGGTCATGATGATCAGGAACACGAACAGGTTGTCGACCGACAGTGCCTTCTCGGTCACGTACCCGGCGAAGTACTCCGAGCCCATCGCGCCGCCGCCGACAATGAGCGTGCCGAGACCGAAGAGGATCGCGATCCCGACGTACAGCGCGGACCAGACGGCGGCCTCGCGCAAGGTCGGTACGTGCGCGGAGCGGACGTGGAAGAAGTAGTCGAACAGCAGCAGGCCGGCGATCGCCAGCAACGTCAGCACCCAGACCAGCGGGGACACGGTCACCTACCCAGCCAACCACGTCCTTTCACCAGCGCGACCAGATAGCGGCACGGTGTCGTCCCCGGATTGTGGAATGTCGTCGCGGAGGGCGGTCCCAGTTGGAGGCAGTCGCCCGTACGCAACTCGTGGATCTGACTGCCTTCGTGGAACCGCAACCAGCCGTCCAGGATCCACAGCTGCTGGTACTTGAAGATGTACGCATCGACCGGGTACGAGATCGATGCCCCGGCGGGCAACTCGACTTCGACGAGCTCCAGCGGGCCGTCGGTCACTGGGGAGACCGCGCGCCGGTGATATCCGGTGACCGGGTCCGTCCACACCGGCTGATCGGCGGCGCGGCGGAGGAGCTCGCCGGTGTTCTCGGCGCGCGTGACCAGCTCGGAGAGGGTCATTCCGAGCGCGCCGGACAGCTTTCCGAGCAGTACGGCGGTGGGTTGCGCCTCGCCGCGTTCGATCTTCCCGATCATCGCGCGTGACACCCCGGACCGCTCGGCCAGCGCGTTCACGGACAGGTCCTGGGCGGTCCGCGCCTGTTGCACGGTCGCGGCCAGGGAGCGGGACAGATCGTCAATCACGGTTGCCACTATAGCGTCAGATATGGCTACTATCGTGTCATGCATCTGGTCAGAGACGCCGCGGCGACCGACGCCGGGGCCTGCGCCGCCATCTACGCGCCGTACGTCACCGGCACCGCCATCACCTTCGAGATCGAGCCGCCGAGCGTGGACGAGATGGCCGCGCGGATCGCCGCGGCGCAGAAGACACATGCCTGGATGGTGCTCGAGGTGGACGATCGCGTGATCGGGTACGCGTACGCCGGACCGATGAAGCCGCGGGCCGCGTACCGGTGGTCGTGCGAGGTCAGCGTGTACCTGGAACAAGGCCGGCGGCGTACGGGCGGGGGCCGCGCTTTGTACGAGGCGCTCTTCGCCCGCCTTGCCGCCCGCGGTTACCGCACCGCCATCGCGGGCATGACCCTGCCGAACCCGGCCAGCGAAGGCCTGCACAAATCTCTCGGCTTCGAACCAATTGGCGTGTACCGCAACATCGGCTGGAAGCTGGACGGCTGGCACGACGTCGCCTGGTCCCAACGCCCTCTCGCCGAACTCCCGGACCCGCCGAAAGAGCCGGTCTAGCTCATCGGGGGGCAGGTGCCGCCGGGGGTGGTGGCCAGTTCGAAGTGCCAGAGTTCGTTGGAGTAGGTCTGGCAGAGGCCGTACCGGCTGCCGTGGCGGATCAGCCAGCGGTCGGCGTCACGCGGCCCGATGTCCACCGCGTGCCCGGTGACGTGATGGTGTTGTACGCCGAGGTGCGATCTGGGAGTACGCCGTCCTTTGCGCTGGGCGGTCCGCTGCTGGCGGACGTACCACTCGACTGCGGGCGTTGCCCTTGAGCGGCGACCGTTCCACAGGAGGTGGCGGTGAGCGCGATCAGGATGAGTGCGAGCGCCGTCGGCCGGCGTTGGCGTTTGTGGGTGGATCGGTCGGTGAGCATGCCGACAGTTCATCCGGGCGGATGTTGCCGGAGCGTCTGCGCTTTCCGTTACGTTTTCGATAGCCGGCGGCCGGCGGCGACCCCTGGGCGGGGGCAGGATTGGGCTGTGAGTGCAACCGGGCAGCAGGTGACCGTACGGCAGGCCGTCGAGGCGGATGACGCGGCGTTGCTCGCGATCGAGAAGGTCGCCTGGACGGCGATGTCGGGGTTCCCGTCGTTCCAGGAGACCCTGACCGACACGTTCTTCTCCCGCAGCGGCCCGGAGGCGCACCTGGTCGCCGAGTACGACGGCGAGGTGGTCGGCTACCTGCGCCTGCAGGAGAAGTACAAGTTCCCCGAGGGCGCCGGCGTGCTCGCGATCAACGGCTTGGCCGTCGCCCCACAAGCCCGCCGCCTAGGCGTAGCAAGCGCCCTGCTCGAAGCCGCCACCACCGAAGGCCGCCACCGCCACGCCCGCAAGATCACCCTGAACGTCCACCACACCAACCTCCCCGCCAGACACCTCTACGAACGCCACGGCTACATCACCGAAGGCACCCACCCCCGAGAATTCGTGATCGAGGGCGCCTACGTAGACGCCCTGACCATGTCCAAAACCCTCTGAGAGCGAGTGCCGCGGGGTGACCTGGTACTTACGGGTTGAGGCCGTGGGATTGGAGCCAGGGGAGGGGGTCGATGGGGGAGCCGCCGCCGGGGAGGACCTCGAAGTGGACGTGGGGGCCGGTGGTGTTGCCGGTCATGCCGATGCGGCCGACCATGGTGCCGGCCTGGACCTTGTCGCCGACCGAGACGTCGAACTCGGACATGTGACCGTACGAGGTGACCGTGCCGTCGGCGTGCCGGACCTTCACCTGGCGGCCGTACGCGCCGGCCCAGTCGGCCTGGATGACCTCGCCGGCCTCCACCGAATCGACGGGCGTACCCATCGGGGCGGCGAAGTCGAGGCCGGTGTGGTTGTGCGCCCAGCGGCCGCCGGCCTGGTTGAAGCGGGCGGTCAGGTGGTAGCCGGTGGTCGGCAGCACGATCTTCGGGGCGGCGGCCGCGATCGCGGCTTGCTTGGCGGCCGCGGCTGCCTTCGCCTCGGCGGCCTGCTTGGCGATCGCCGCGGCCTTGGCCACCGCGGCGGCCCGTGCATCGGCGAGCGCCTTCGCGGTAGCGGCGGCCTTCTTCGCCGCGGCTGCCTTCGCCGCGGACAGGGCGAGCGCCCGGCGCTGCACCAGCGCCGCGTTGGCCGCGAGCTGCCGGGCCCGGACCTGGACGACCTTGTCGGCGTCGGCGCGCAGCGACGACTCCAGCGACAGGCTGATCCGGGACGCGTCCCGGGAGCCGAGATCACGGCGGTCGATCCGGGCCGCGGTGAGGGCACTGGCCTGTGAGGGGTTCAGGCCAGTGCCCTCGGTCGCGGTGGCCGGACCGGATTCGGTGGACGCGAGTCCGACGGTGGTGGTGCCGGCCGCGGCCGCCAGGGCGGCGGTCAGACCGATCAGCTGGGTACGGCGGGTGGAGCCACGACGGAGAAGTGCGCGGTGCTTGGCCACCCGGCGCGGTGCGTCCGGACGACGGGAGGCCGGCCGATCTGCTTCCGGCACGTCTTGGTGGTGAGTGGGCACGAAAAAACCTTCCAGGGGAGGGGCGCCGCCGTTGAGGGGGTACGACGGCTGTTCGACCATAAAGGCCTGATCACGGGCCCCTCAAACACGGATTGCGAAAAGTTCAACGAAATTGGACACGCTCCGTGAGGGCTGCCTCCCAGCTTGTACAAGTCCAGGCGTGAACCGCGCAGGCAAGAAAGTCGCCGAAAGCGTGATCGGGATCACGCCAACTTTGGCGCCGAGCAGGCCCCGCGGACCGGTATAAGGCGTCCACATAATGAGAGCTTTGTCGACCAACTTACTTTCCTTTCAGCGGCGTCTCATACTGAAACGACACGACCTACGGGAGGAGACGGAGATGACGCGCAAGCCGCCGTACTACCGCCTCCACATCGACCTGCTCCGGGTCTCCAGCGCCCTCTGTCGGCGCTGACCCGAACCTCCACAGCCCCGCGCTGACCACAGACGTCCGCTTGCCGGACGTCCGCCCTGCTCTGCCCACCGCCAGGGAGTCGCACCGTGTCCTTTACTTCAGTCACGTCCGCATCCGGTACCACCGGACCGCCGGCCACCGCCGTACCGCTCGAGTCCGAACTGCCCGTCGTCGCCCGCAGGCACCCGTGGCGCTGGGTCGGCGTCGGCGTGGTGCTGGTCCTGCTCGCGATGTTCGTCCACGGCCTGGTCACCAACCCGGGCTGGGACTGGCCGACGTTCTTCCAGTTCTTCACCACCCGGACGGTGTTCTCGGCGCTCTGGGTGACGGTGCAACTGACCGTGTACGGAACGGTGCTCGGCTTCGTACTGGGTGCGGTGCTGGCCTCGATGCGCTTGTCCAGCAGCCCGTTCCTCCAGGTCGTTGCCTGGGGCTACATCTGGGCCTTCCGCTCGATCCCGCTGATCGTGCAGCTGCTCTTCTGGTTCAACATCGCCTATCTGTACCAGGAGCTCAGCCTGGGCATCCCGTTCGGCCCGGAGTTCGTGCGCTTCAGTACGAACAACCTGTTCGGTCCACTCGGCGCCGCGGTGCTCGGTCTGGCCCTGCATCAGGCGGCGTACGCGGCGGAGATCATCCGTGGCGGGATCATCTCCGTCGACGCCGGCCAGACTGAAGCGGCGGCCGCACTCGGGATTCCGAAAGTGCGGCAGTTCTTCCGGATCGTGCTGCCGCAGGCGATGCGTTCGATCCTGCCGAACGGCGCCAACGAGGTGATCAGCCTGTTCAAGGGCACCTCGATCGTCTCGGTGATGGCGATCCCGGAGCTGTTCTACCAAGTGCAGGTGATCTACGGCCGGAACAGCCGGGTCGTTCCGCTGCTGATGGTCGCGACCGTCTGGTACATCGTGCTCACCACCTTGCTGTCGATCGTGCAGTACTACGTGGAGCGCCGGTTCGCGAGAGGTACGACGCGATGATCGACGTACTGGGAGTACACAAGAGCTTCGGCGAGCTGCACGTACTGAAGGGCATCGACCTGGAGGTACGGGCCGGGGCGGTGACCGTGATTCTGGGTCCGTCCGGCTCCGGGAAATCAACGTTGCTGAGGGCAATCAATCATCTGGAGAAGGTGGATCGCGGCCTGATCAGGATCGACGGCGAACTGATCGGCTACAAGCGCCGCGGCGACAAGCTGCACGAGCTGCGGGAACGGGAGATCCTCCGGCAGCGTTCGCAGGTCGGTTTCGTGTTCCAGACGTTCAACTTGTTCGGGCATTTGACCGTACTGGAGAACGTGGTCGAGGCGCCGGTGTCCGCGCAGCGGCGGAAACGCGCCGAGGTGGAGCAGTACGCACGCGAGCTGCTGGAACGAGTCGGTGTCGGTGACAAGGCCGACGTGTACCCGCGGCAACTGTCCGGTGGTCAGCAGCAGCGGGTCGCGATCGCCCGGGCGCTGGCGCTGAAACCGAAGGTGCTGCTGTTCGACGAGCCGACCAGCGCGCTCGACCCGGAGCTGGTCGGAGAGGTCCTGGATGTGATCAAGGAGCTCGCCCGCGACGGCGCCACCATGGTCGTCGTCACCCACGAGATCGGTTTCGCCCGGGAGATCGCCGACACGGTCGTCTTCATCGACGACGGCCGGATCGTCGAAGCGGGTCCGCCGCACGAAGTACTCGACAACCCTGTCCACGAGCGCACCCGCGCGTTCATCTCGAAGGTGCTCTGAATGAAACGCCTCATCGTTGCCGGATTCGCCCTGCTCGCCCTGCTCACCTTGGCCGGATGCGGCGCCGAGTCGAAAGCCACCGCCTCCGAAACCGGTGTCAACACCTCCGCCGAACAGAATCGGATCACCACCCCGAAGAACGACGCAGCCGTCGCATTGCTGCCGGCGAAGGTGCGCGATCGCGGCACGCTGGTCGTCGGTGGCGGGTTCGGCTCCGGCAGCGTCCCGCTCGGTTTCTATGCCGACGACAACTTGACCCCGATCGGCCTCGAAGTCGACATCGCGTACCTGGTCGCGGACGCGCTCGGCCTGAAACCGGAGATCGACGTGACGAGCTGGGAGAACCTGTTCGTCGGCATCGACTCCGGCAAGTACGACGTGGGGTTCTCGAACATCACGGTCACGGAGAAGCGGAAGCAGAAGTACGACTTCGCCACGTACCGGAAGGACGACATCGCGTTCGAGGCGAAGAAGGGCGGCAGCTGGCGCGTCACCAGCGGGAAGGACGTCGCCGGGAAGACCATCGCGGTCGGCTCCGGGACGAACCAGGAGAAGCTCCTGGTCGACTGGAACGAGGCGAACGTCAAAGCCGGGTTGCCGGCGGCAACGATCAAGTACTTCCAGAAGAACACCGACACGTACCTGGCGCTGAGCTCAGGGCGGATCGACGCGTACCTCGGCCCGAATCCGTCGATCGCCTATCACGTGCAGACGTCCGGTGAGACGGAGACGATCGGAAAGTTCTCCGGCGCCGGTCCGTCCTTGCAGGGCCTGATCGCGGTCACGACCAAGAAGGGCGACGGCCTGGTGAAGGCGTACCAGGCGGCGCTGAACGGGGCGATCGCGGACGGCAGCTACGCGAAGGTGCTGGCCCGCTGGAACGTGTCGAACGAGGCGGTCACCACCTCCGAGCTGAACCCGCCCGGCCTCCCGCTGACGAGCTGAGGAACCCGATGAACAAACTCTGGAAAGGCCGGGTGCTGGTTCCCGCACTCGGACTGGTACTCGCGCTCGGGCTGGTGCTTGCCGGGTGCGCGGACCCGCAGACCAGCGCGCCGGCGGCGGGTGGTGACGCCTCGCAGGTTGCCTTCGACACCTCGGCGAAGCAGCCGCACGTCACCTCGGCCAAGGTGGATTCGATCGCGGCCGAGCTGCCGGCCGCGATCCGCGAGTCCGGGACGCTGGTGGTCGGGAACGGGTCCGCCGGGGGTGGGCAACCGCCACTCGGCTTCACCGCCGATGACAACAAGACACCGATCGGTGTCGAGATCGATATCGCCTACCTGGTCGCGAGCGTGCTCGGGCTCAAGGCCGAGATCCAGACCACCAGCTGGGAGAACCTGTTCCTCGGGCTCGACTCCGGCAAGTACCAGGTCGGGATCTCGAACATCGGGGTGTCCGAGTTGCGCAAGGAGAAGTACGACTTCGCCACGTACCGGCTCGGGCTGCACGCCTTCGAGGCGAAACAGCGCTCGGGGCTGAAGATCACCGGACCGGTCGACATTGCCGGGAAGAGCGTCGCGGTCGGGTCCGGCACGCTGCAGGAAGCGATCCTGGTCGACTGGAACAAGCAGAACGTCGCCGCCGGCCGCAAACCCGCGAGCATCAAGTACTACCAGCAGTCCGCCGACACCTATCTGGCGCTGCAGTCGGGGCGGATCGACCTCTATCTCGGGCCGAACCCCAACGCCTCGTACCACGTGGCGACCCGGCATCAGACCGAGATCGTCGGCACGGTCTCGTCCAGCTACCCGGTCCAGGGTCTGGTCGGGATCACCACCAAGAAGGACAACGGCCTGGTCAAGCCGCTCGCCGACGCGCTGAACGCGGCCATCGCCGACGGCAGCTACGCGAAGGTGCTGGCCAAGTGGGGCCTGCAGGCCGAGGCCGTCCCGAAGTCGCTGATCAATCCGCCCGGTCTGCCCAAGAAGTAGGAGAACCCATGGCGATCATCGCAACTCTTTCGAGCAGTCCGTCCGTACCGTCGCGCACCGACGCCGTACTGGACTATGTCACCAAACGGCTGATCAGCCACGGCCACACCGTCACGCCGATCGTGCTCCGGGACCTGCCGGCCGGTCCGTTGCTGCGAGGTCAGGCCGATCATCCGGACATCGCTGCGGCGGCTGCGGTACTGGCGGCGGCGGATGCGGTCGTGGTCACCACACCGGTCTACAAGGCGGCGTACTCCGGTCTGTTGAAGGTCTTCCTCGACCTGCTTCCGCAGTACGCGCTCAAGGGGAAGACTGTGTTGCCGTTGGCAACGGGTGGGACGCCGGCGCATGTGCTGGTGATCGACTATGCGCTGCGGCCGGTGCTGACCAGTCTCGGCGCCGGTGCGATCGGGCAAGGCTGGTTCGTGCTGTCGTCGCACGTCCGGCTGTACGACGGTGGTGGTCTGCTGCTCGATCCGGCCGCGTCGGTACCGCTCTACCAGGTGACCGAGGCGTTCCTCGCCACGATCGCGGGCGATCAGCCGACGGAGAGTACGCCCGTACAGACGGCGGCGGTCGAGGCCGTACGCGCCCGGCCGGAAGATCCGGAGGCGGCGCCGTTGCTGGCGGATCTGGTGGTGGAGTACAGCACGCGGTACGGGCGGACGAACGAGAACACGCAGCTCACTGAGGTGCCGGCGTCTGATTTTCATGCCGAGCAGGGTGGGGCGTTTGTGCTGCTGCGGTCTGGCGGTCAGACGATCGCCGGTGGGGCGATCCGGCGGTACGACGACGCGACTGCGGAGGTGAAGCGGATGTGGACCTCGCAGGTGCATCGGCGGCAGGGGCTGGGACGTCGGGTGCTGGTGGAGTTGGAGGCGGCGGCGCGGGATCTGGGGTACCGGCGGTTGTACCTGACAACCGGGCCTCGTCAGCCGGAGGCGGCCGGGTTGTATCTGGCGGCCGGGTTCGAACCACAGTTCGATCTGAAAGCCGACCCGGAGTCGATCGGACCACTGCCCTTCCTGAAGGAGCTCCCAGCCGAACTGAAGGTGGCGTCATGAGCACGCTGCTGCGGGAGCGGTTGCATCGGTGGAAGGAACCGCCCGCGACCTTGGTGTTTGTCGGTGGTGGGCCGCGGACGGTCGGGCTGCTGGAGCGGTTCGCCGCGAGCGCCGACGAACTACTGGACGGGCGCGAGGTCGAGATCCACGTGATCGATCCGTACCCGGTCGGTGGTGGGCGGATCTGGCGGCGCGAACAGTCCCGATTGCTGTGGATGAACTCGATGACCTCGGACGTCACGATCTTCACCGACGAGTCGGTCGAATGCGATGGTCCGATCACGCCAGGACCGGATCTTGCCGCCTGGGTCGCCGGGCCGGGTGCGGTGATCCTCGAAGAGGCAGGGCTGGAGCCGCCGGGGCCGATGGACTTCCCACCCCGTCTGGTGCAGGCGGAGTACCTGGCGTGGGTGTGGGAGCGCGTCGTCCGCGATCTCTCCGCGACCGTGATCACCCACCGGGAGCGGGCGGTCGAGCTCACTCCGGATCAGCGGGTGGTGCTCGAGTCCGGCACGGAGATCGCGGCCGACGCGGTGGTCCTTGCCCTCGGCTACCTGGATCGGTTGCCAACGGCATCGGAATCGGCGTGGGCGGCCCAGGCGGCGGACGCCGGCCTCACGTACGTTCCGCCGGGGTACACGGCCGACGTCGAGCTGGACGGGTTGTGGCCGAAGGACCCGGTGATCGTGCGCGGGTTCGGGCAGGCGTTCGTCGATCTGATGGTGCTGCTGACCGAAGGTCGCGGCGGCTGGTACGACGAGTGCGATGGGCTGCTCACGTACCACCCGTCGGGCGACGAGCCGGTGTTGTACGTGGGTTCGCGGCGCGGTGTTCCGTACCACGCGAAACTCGGCTACACGGTCGCCGGTACGAAACCGGTGCCGACGCGGTACCTGACCCGCGAGGCGCTGGGGGAGGGCGTACTCGATTTCGACCGGGACGTGCAGCCGCTGATCGAGAAGGAGTTGGCGTACGCGCATTATCAGCAGCTGTTCAGTACGCACCCGGAGCGAGTCCGCTGCTCGTGGGAGACCTTCGCGAAGCTCCTCGACACGTGGTCACCTGCCGCCAAGCCGTTGAAGGCTGCGTCCGGCGTCCGGTTCAGAGCGGCCGTCGCCGCGGCTGTTCCGGATCCTGCGGACCGGTTCGTTCGCGCTGAGGTCGACCGGCCGTTGGCAGGTCGGTTGTTTGGGGATCGGGAGGAGTTCGAGCGGTACTTGGTCGAGTTGATCGAAGGCGATCTGCTCCGGCGTGCCGACCCGGCGTACTCCGCGGATCTCGCTGTCTTCAACGCCCTGCTCAGCATCTACAGCGTGCTGTCGCAGGCGATCACCGCCGGCCAGCTGAGCGACGAAGATCGCGTCCGGCGGGTGGAGAGCGAGTGGCACGGATTCTTCTCGTTCGTCGCGAGCGGCCCACCACCACGCCGGCTCGAGGAACTGCTCGCGCTGCACCGGGCCGGCATCGTGCGCTTCGCCGGACCTGATCTTGAAGTTGCTCTGGACAACGACCAATTCGTTGCCCGGAGCACCGGTGTCGCGGGCGAGATCCGCGCCCGGGCCTTCGTCGAAGCACGGTTGCCGCGGCCGGACGTACTGGCGACCACCGATCCGTTACTGCGCGGTCTGCTCGAATCCGGTGCACTCGCGGCCGACGAGTTGTTCGCCGCCGACGGTACGAGTCTTGGCGGCGGTCAGCTTCAGGCGGACTCGCGTTCGCGGGCGATCCGCGCCGACGGGTCCGTACACCCGGCCCTGTTCCTGCTCGGTCCGTCGGTTTCCGGTTCGGCCGGTTCCTCCGGGTTCTCCCGCCCGTATTTCAACGGTCCCGGCTTCCGGCAGAACGACGCCGTCGCCCGGGACCTCCTCACCTTGCTCGCTCCCACCGCATCTACAGCACGAAAGGAAGAACGTCATGCCAGTTGAGTTCCTCGGGATCGCCGGCACCAACCCGGCCAGTGAAGTGACGCCGCGGCCCGGCGGTGCGCTGGACCTGGAGTACACCTCGAAGCTCGCCCGTGCCCACGAGGACAACGGGTGGGACCGGATTCTGTTCGCGTACCACTCCGGTTCGCCCGACCCGGCGCAGGTCGCGGCGTACGTCGCCGGGCGCACCGAACACATCAACCTGGTCGTGGCGCATCGGCCGAACGTCGCGTACCCGACCCTGACCGCGAAGACCTTCGCGACGCTCGACCACCTCAGTGGCGGCCGGTTCGAGGTGCACGTGATCACCGGCGGCTCGACCGCGGACCAGGCGGCCGAAGGCGATTTCCTGGCGAAGGACGATCGGTACGGGCGGACGCGGGAATTCATCCAGATCCTGAAGCAGGCCTGGACCTCGGATCAGCGGTTCGATTTCGAGGGTACGCACTACCGGTTCGAGCAGTTCCTGGCCGACATCAAGCCGGTGCAGCAGCCGCGGCCGCGGATCTCGTTCGGTGGATCGTCGGCGGCGGCGTACGCGGTCGGTGCGGCCGAGGCGGACATCTTCGCGCTTTGGGGCGAGCCGCTGGCCGGGACGCGGGAGCAGCTCGCGACCATCGACGTGGAGGCGGCGCGCGCCGGGCGGGCGGACCGGCCGGTGATCCAGATCGCGTTCCGGCCGATCATCGCGCCGACCGAGGAGCTCGCCTGGGAGAAGGCGGAGAACATCCTCGGCCGGATCAAGGCGGTGCAGGCAGGCGGTACGCCGGTGCCGCGGCTCCGGTCGGCGACGCCGGAGAACGCCGGATCGCAGCGGTTGCTGAAGGCGGTCGCGGCCGGTGAGCGGCACGATCGCGCGCTCTGGACCGCGCCGACCGGCCTGACCGGGGGCGGCGGAAACTCGACGGCTCTGGTCGGTACGCCGGACACGGTCGCTGCCGCGCTGCTCGATTACTACGACCTCGGCGTACGGATCTTTTCCGCCCGCGGGTACGACATCTACGACGACGCGATCGACTTCGGCCGGTATGTCATCCCACTGGTCCGCTCCGAGGTCGCCCACCGCGAACAGAGGAAGGCGTCATGACGGTCGTTTCCGATCTGGAGCAGGACTGGCACACCTGGCACGCGGCGCGCGAACGCGACCTGGACACCGACTACGGCTGGCTGTCGATCGTCGCCTTCGACTGGTTGCCGTCCGTACCCACAGTTCTGCAGGGCCTGCCTGGGGAGTGGTGGGCCGACGAACGCGCGCATGTGTCGGCGGCGGGTGAGCTGACGCTGGGCGGTGAGCCGGTGCGGGGCACGGTGTCGGCGAGTGTGCCGGAGGCGGGTTCGCTGAGTTGGCTGTTGTACGGCGACCGGTTGGCCGAGCTGGTGCTTCGCGGCGGACGGTACGCGGTACGGCAGCGAGACCCCGGTGCGGTGACCCGACAGGACTTCGCCGGCGTACCGGCGTACGCGTTGGACGACAACTGGTCGGTGACGGGGTACTTCAGCCCGTACCCGAAGGCGCAGCGGGTGGAGGTGGCGACCGCGCGGGACGATCTGCGTCAGCACGTGACCGCGGTCGGTACGGTGCATGTCGCGCTGGGCGATCGGGCGTACGAGCTGGTTGCCACTGCGGCGGGGGACGGCCGGCTCAACCTGTCCTTCCACGACCGGACGAACGGTGCTGAGACGGCACCCTGGCGCGTGCTGACGACCGGTCCGGTTGCGCGGGACGGCTCGGTGGCGATCGACTTCAACCGGACGATCAACCTCCCGTTCGCGTTCACGGCGTACGGGACGTGCCCGGCGCCCGTACCCGGCAACCGGATCGACCTACCGGTGACGGCCGGTGAGAAGCGGGTGCGCTGAGAGCTTGGTCACAGCGGGTCACCCGGAGGCCGGTTCTCGGCAGGGACGGCGAAAATTGGTCAAGAGCACGCGTGAGAACCGGTATGCTTTCCGGGACGGACTGAGGGGCCTGTAAGGCACTCCAGACTCGATTTCACATCGGGCCCGGAGACCGTGTAATCTCTCTCCTCGGCCCGCCCCTTTAGCTCAGTCGGCAGAGCGTCTCCATGGTAAGGAGAAGGTCTACGGTTCGATTCCGTAAAGGGGCTCTGAGTACGGCATCCCACCTCCGGGTGGGATGACGCTCTCCCGGCGGGGTAGCTCAGGTGGTTAGAGCACACGGCTCATAATCGTGGTGTCGCGGGTTCGACTCCCGCCCCCGCTACCGACTCAGTATTTCGAGAGTGCGATCACCCAAGTTGCGTACTCATGACCCGAAGAGGTAGCAGTGGCAAAGTCGACCGACGTCCGTCCGAAGATCACGCTGGCGTGCACGGTGTGCAAGGAGCGGAACTACATCACCAAGAAGAACCGGCGCAACGACCCGGACCGTCTTGAGCTGAAGAAGTACTGCCACCGCTGCAACGACCACACCGACCACCGCGAAACCCGCTGACCCCACCTTCTCTTCATAAAGGGAAAGAGTTGGGGGTGGGTCGGACCACCGCTGATTTTCAGTTCTTCCACGAAGCCGCTTCGGACACCCGAAGCGGCTTCGTGCTGTTAGGGAAAGAGTTGGGGGTGGTGGGTGCCACCGCGAAACCCGCCGGGCAGGCAGCTTCAGACACGCGGTGCGCCCTGGGAGCGCGATCCCGCCCTCAGCTGTCTTCGCGGACGGGTTCGGGCCTCTGGAGTTTCAGACTGTGAGGATGGGGCGGCCGGATTCGTAGGCGGATAGGCGGGTGGTGCGGGGGGTCAGGCAGCAGGAGCCGCAGAGGGTGTTTTGGCCGGAATCGCTGGTGTAGTACAGGCAGCAGGTGTTGCGGAGGTACACGAGTTTGCCGGCCGCGACCTCCACCTCTCCGAGCCGCGCCAACCCACCAGGCGCCTTCGCCACGAACGACCGCCACCGCTCCAGCAAGAACCCCGGCTCCACCGCGACTTCCTCACGAGTCGCGGCACAGAACCCCATCGCGCACCCGGCCGCCACCCCGCCGTACACCTGCCGCAACCCGGCCCGCGTCCGCCGATGCAGTTCCTCCGCCAACGGAAGCAGATGCTGCCGAAGCACCACGTCGTACAGCGTCTCCAACCCACCCGGCAAGAACTCGGCGGAGCGTACGGCTACCGCCGCGATCCCATGCCCCTCATGCGGCCGGACCCACAAGTTGTGCGGCCGGATGTCGAGTACGTGACCCTCCATCGCCCACAGCAGCAGCGCCGTCGCCGGCGCGCGACCGGCGTAGAACGACATCAGGCTGAGCGCGTTCGCATGCGCCGACCGGTGACCACTCGCCTCGTCGTCGCGCTTGAGCAACTCGGTCAGCTCCGGACTGCCCGGCTCCAGGATGTGGTCCACCCGCAACCACTCCGAACCCGTCGGCTCCCCGATCTCCACCCGGTACCGAGGCGCGTACTTCGCCAGCGCCGCCACTGCCGTCACGATCAACCTTCCGTTCCAGAACCGTGGGCGGCGGACACCCGGGTCATAGTGTGCCAGTAAGGTTGGCGGATATGACGATCGACGCCACGATGGTCGGCCGGGAGTACGCGGCCGCCGGGTCCTACCAGGTCGGCCGGGAGAAGATCCGGGAGTTCGCCGACGCGATCGGTGACGGTAACCCGGCGTACCGGGGTGATGACGCGATCGCGCCGCCCACCTTCGCGTTCGTGATCGGCAGCCGCGCGCTGGAGCAACTGCTGACCGACGCCGAGCTCGGCCTCCGGCTGGACCGGATCGTGCACGGCGCGCAGAAGTTCGTGTACACCCGTCCGATCAAGGCGGGTGACGACATCGCCGCGACCGCCACCATCACCACCGTACGCAAAGCCGGCCCGGTCGAGGTGATCATGTACGAGACCACGCTGACCACCGTCGACGGCGAACCGATCGCCACCGCGACGTCGACCCTCTCGCACAACCGGGCGGACGCATGAGTCTCGCAGGTACTGAACTTCCGCCGCTGACCGTCACCTTCCGCCGCGAGGACCTGGTCCGGTACGCGGGGGCGAGCGGTGATTTCAACCCGATCCACTGGAGCGACCGGATGGCCGCCGCGCTCGGTCTGCCTGGCGTGATCGTGCACGGGATGTTCACGATGGCGTCCGCGGTCCGGGTCGTCACGGACTGGATCGACGACCCGGCGGACCTGGTCGAGTACGGCGTCCGGTTCACCAAGCCCGTGGTCGTACCGGATGACGACAAGGGCGCGAGCGTGACGTTCTCGGCGAAGGTCGGCACGGTCAGCGATGGGCTGGCCGAGATCGACATCACGGCGGTCGCGGACGAGGAGAAGGTCCTCGGCCGGGCCCGGGCGGTCGTGCGCGTCCGGTGAAAACTCAGGTACCGCTGGCCGAGTACACCACCCTGCGGGTCGGTGGGCCGGCCGACAAGTTCGTCGAGGTCGAGACCGAGCAAGACCTGATCGCCACGGTCCGGGACGCCGACGCCGCCGGTGAGCCGGTGCTGCTGCTCTCGGGCGGCAGCAACGTGGTGATCGGGGACGACGGGTTCCGCGGGACGGTGGTGAAGGTCGCGACGTCCGGCATCCGGGTGGACGCGGACGCCTGCTCCGGCGCGACCATCCACGTCGCGGCCGGCGAGGACTGGGACACCGTGGTCCAGCGCGCGATCGCGGAAGAGTGGAGCGGCCTCGAGTCGATGTCCGGCATACCCGGTCTGGCCGGGTCGACCCCGGTGCAGAACGTCGGCGCGTACGGGCATGAGGTCGCCGGGACGATCGCGTCCGTACGCGTATGGGACCGGGTCGAGAACGCGATCCGGACGATCTTCGCGGCGGAGTGCGGTTTCTCGTACCGGAATTCGCGGTTCAAGGCGGACCCGGATCGGTATGTCGTACTCGAGGTGGCTTTCCAGCTGCGGCTGGGGGATCTGTCGGCACCGGTCGAGTACGCCGAGCTGGCCCGCGTACTGGATGTCGAACCCGGCTCCCGCGCTCCGATGACCGAGGTCCGCGAGGCCGTTCTCGGTTTGCGCCGCAGCAAAGGCATGGTCCTGGACCCCGCCGACCACGACACCTGGAGCGCCGGTTCCTTCTTCACCAACCCCATCCTCGACACCCCCGCCGAGGTCCCCGCCGGCGCCCCGCAATGGCCGTTGCCCGACGGCCGAGTCAAAACCAGCGCCGCCTGGCTGATCGAACACGCCGGCGTCTCCAAAGGCTTCACCATCGGCGCCGCCGCAGTCTCCACCAAACACACCCTCGCCCTGACCAACCGAGGCCAAGCCACCACCAAAGAACTCCTCACCCTGGCCACCCACGTCCGCTCCCAAGTCCACCAGGCCTTCGACATCACCCTCGTCAACGAACCAGTCCTGGTGAACTGCACCCTCTAACGACAGGAGGTAGTGCCTACCGGCCCGACCTTCAGCGGCCGACTGAGCGCACCGATCCGGTAGCCAAGAGGACTACCTCCTGCCCTTACAGCACCTGTGGATAACTTCAGCCGCGGATCCGGCCAATCCTGCAAGATCTGGGGGTGGTTGATGTTGCCGAGGTTTTGGCTCGGCTTGGGGGTTGTGCGACTGCCGCTGAGTTGCTCAGGGTGGTCTCGCCCGGGGCCTTGAAGGTGGCGGTGCGGCGGGGTGAGATTGAGCGGCTCGCCCGAGGTGTCTACGGGCTCCCGAGTCTGGGGCCCGACCGGCTTGCCGCGATTGCTTACGACGGCGTCGTTTCGTATACGAGCGCGGCGGGCGCCTGGGGACTGCCGTTGCTCAGGCGGCCGGAGAAACCCCATGTCACGGTCCCAGCGCAGCGCAGGCCCCGACCGGGTCGGCCGGTGGAGCTGCATTGGGCGGCGGTTTCGCCGGCGGAGCGGGCTGTTCGACTGACGTGCATCCTGCGAACAGTGCTTGATTGCGCCCGCCTACTGCCCTTCGGCGAGGCGCTGGCCGTCGCCGACGCGGCGCTGGTCACAAGCGAGCTGACGAAGGAGGAACTGGAAGCGGCTGCCAAGGCGATGCGTGGCCCGGGGCGCCCGAACACGCTTCGCGTCGCGGCCGAAGCCAGCCGGAGATCGGAGAGCTTTCTGGAGTCGATGCTGCGGAGTCTGCTGGTGAGCGCCGGGGTTGACGGCTTCGAGCCGCAGGTCGTCGTAGCCGCCGGTGGCACCCGCGTCCGCGTCGATCTGGGCCATCGGACGGCCCGGCTCGCGCTGGAGGCCGAAGGGTACGAGTTCCACGGCTCGGCCCAGAAGTTCGCCGCCGACTGCCGGCGCTACGACGATCTGGTCGCGGCCGGTTGGCTCGTGCTCCGCTTCACGTATCAGCAGGTCATCGGGGATCCAAGCTGGGTGGTCGAGACTGTTCGGGGGGCGCTCGCCTCGCGCTAACGACAGGAGGTAGTCCCTCCAGCCACACCGATCACGGTGGCCGCCGACCGCAGATCAGGCCCGCGAAGGCACTACCTCCTGTCGTTAGCCCCTTTGAAAATCTTTTACACAGAACCTTCCCATCCGCGACGGCTGGGGTTAATCTTTTTCGCAATCTGGTTGGAGGTGGGTTGTGAGGCGTGCAGGGATTTCTCGGCGGGGGGTGTTGGCCGGGGTGGGTGCGGGGGTGGTGGGGGCGTTGGTGGCGGGGTGCTCCGGCGGGGGTAGTGGTGGGCGGGCGGGGGCGTTGCAGGTTTGGGGTGGGGTGCCGGCTGGGTCTGGGCCGGGGGATGTGGTGAAGGCGTTCCGGGCGAAGTATCCGCAGTACGACGTGGAGTACACGCGGTTCGTGAACGACGATCGCGGGAATCTGAAGCTGGATACCGCGCTGCAGGGTGGCGTGGACATCGATGTGTACTTCACCTACTCGCAGGGTGCGTTGGCGTTGCGGGCCGGGTCTGGGCTGGCGGCGGATCTGACCGAGTGGGTGTCGGCCGATCCGGAGCTCAAGGTGTTTCTGGATACCGAGCAGCCGCGGGCCTACCTCGACAACGGCAAGGTGAAGGCGCTCGCCACCGCGCGGGAGCCGTTCTTTGTGCTGTTCAACGAGAAGCTGCGGCAGCAAGGGGGTGTCGAACTCCCGCACGCGTGGACGATCGACGACTTCCGCGCGACCGCCAAACGGCTGACCACTGACAAAACCGTCGGCGTGTACTCGGTACCGGACGTGGCGCGGATCGCCCTCGGCCCGAACTACTGGTACGACGGCAACCGGTCGAACTTCGGCGACCCGCACTTCGAGCAGTGGTTCCGCCTCGGCCGGGAAATGATCGCCGACGGAACCGCCTTTCCCTGGACCGAGGTGCTTGCCCGGCACCTCGATGCGTACCAGCAGAACTCGTTCTTGAGCGAGGAGTTCCATCTCTGGTCGACCGCGCCGTTCAACCTGCGCTACCTGTACGACGCGAAGAAGTACCCGCACGACTTCAAGGTCGCGTTCGCCCCGGCGCCGACGGTCGACGGCCGGGACTGGAACGGCGGCTCGTTCAGCAACTTCATCATGGTCAACCCGAAGTCGCCGAAGCGCGAGGCGGCGCTGGCGTTCGTGAAGTTCTGGCTGACCGAAGGCGCGACGCCGATGCTCAAGGGCGGCAAGCTGCCCGCGCTCGGCAACGTCACCGACGAGCAGATCGTCGCCGGCATGCTCGGCAAGGAACCGGAGAAGTACTTCGACCTGGATTCCTTCCGCCGCGTAGTGCTGGAGGCCGATCCGAAGCTCGCCACCGACACGAGACTGACCGGTTTCCCGGAGATCACGCTCGCGGTCAAACAGCAGCGCGACCTGTGCTGGCTCGGCGAGAAGGACCCCGGTGTCGCGATCCGTGAGGTACGGCGACTCGCCGACGCTGCGATCGCCCGGAACGAGAGGAGGCCCTGATGGCCACCGCAACCGTCGCGGCCGAACCGGCGGTCCGCATCGAGAAACAGCCCGAGAAACAGTCCGGTATCCGCCCGTCCGGCTGGGTCGGCTTCCTGTTCATCGCCCCGAACCTGCTCGGCGTGGTCGCGTTCACCCTGATCCCGCTGATCAGCGTCATCGTCCTGGCGTTCACCGACTGGAACCTGGTGTCCGGCCTCGGCGGCATCACCTTCACCGGCATCGACAACTTCGTTGCGATCGCCCGCGATCCCGGCTTCTGGCACGCGGTCGCGCTCACCCTGGTGTACGTCGCGGTGTCCGTTCCGCTCACTGTGGTCCTCGGTCTCGGCCTTGGTATCGCACTGAACCGCCCGCTCCCGGGCCGCGCCGTCCTCAGGGCGATCTTCTTCCTCCCGTACATCGTCAATGTGGTCGCGATCGGCATGACCTGGCTGATGCTGATGAACCCGAAGGCCGGCCTGGTCAACCAGGTCCTCGACGTCTTCGGTATCCAGCCGGCCTGGTTCGCGTCGTCGCACTGGGCGCTGCCGGCGCTGATCGTGATGGCGATCTGGGGCGGCGTCGGGTACTGCTCGCTGATCTACTTGTCCGCGCTCCAGGACGCACCGCGCCAGCTGTACGAAGCGGCCGACATCGACGGCGCGTCCGCCTGGGCCAAGTTCCGCGTGATCACCTGGCCGTCGTTGCTGCCGACAACGATCTTCCTGATGGTGACCCTGATCATCGGCGCCTCCCAGGGCTTCGGCCTGATCGCGCTGATCACCGCGGGCGGTCCGGGCGACGCGACCACCACGATCTCGTACTACATGTACCAGACCGGCTTCCAGTTCTACCGGTTCGGCTACGCGTCGGCGATCGGCCTGGTGACCTTCGTCGGCGTACTCGTCCTGACCTTGCTCACCTGGCGGGCCCAACGAGGGAGAGCCCTCAATGACTAAATCCAAGTGGCTCTGGGGCCTCCCGCTCTGGATTCTCGCGATCGCCTTCCTGGCGCCGTTCGCCTGGATGATCTCGACCGCGCTGAAGCCGGACGGCGCCGCGTACAAGATCCCGATGCAGTGGATCCCGAACCCGTTTCAATGGGACAACTTCAGCACCGTACTGAGCGGCGCGACCTCCGTCCTGCCGGCGTTCGGCCGATCGGTCTTCGTCGCCGCACTCAGGGTCGCGGGCGAGCTGATCACCGCCACCATGGCCGGGTACGCGTTCGCCCGGATGTCCTTCAAAGGCCGGGACAAGTTGTTCCTGCTGTACTTGGCGACCGCGATCATCCCGGCCCAGCTGCTGCTCGTACCGCGGTTCATCTACTTCCAGAAACTCGGCCTGTACGACACGCTCTGGGCGCTCATCCTGCCCGGCATGTTCACCGTGCTCGGTACGTTCCTGATGCGGCAGTTCTTCATCAGCCAACCGGCTGAGTTCGCCGAGGCGGCCCGGATGGACGGCGCGAACGAATGGCGCGTGTTCACCCGGATCTACTTGCCGTTGGCAACACCGGTGATGAGTGCGCTCGGCATTCTCGCGTTCGTCTGGTCGTGGAACGACTACGAGACGCCGCTGGTGCTGATCAGCAACCCGGACAAGTACACGCTGCCGCTCAGCCTGACCAACTTCGTCGACGAGCAGGGCCAGATCGCACCGGGCCTGACGATGGCCGCTTCGGTGATCTCGATCGTGCCGGTCCTGCTCGTGTTCATCGTCCTGCAGCGGCGGTTCATCGCCGCGATGACCCATACGGGGATCAAATGAATGTATCCGGTGTCTTTCCGCGGCTCGCGCAGGTCGGCGATTTCGGTCCGCCGCGCAGTGAGCTCGGTGTCGGCTCGCTGATGCCGTGGAACGGAAAGCTGTACGTCCAGAACTACAACTCGCACAAGGCGTCCTCCGGCGCGGGCGTGAGTTTGCGCAGGATCGAAGCCGACTTCTCGATGGAAATCGTCGCGGAAACCCTCGGCGTCGACGGAACGTACACGAATCGGTTCGTGCACTATCCGACCTCGAAACTGGTTCTCGGTCCGCATGTGATCGATCAGGACCACAAGATCGTCACCATTCCCGAGCTGCAACCGCTCCGGGTCTGCGGTACGTCGCGGCACCTGACCAAGCCGGACACCCATGTGTACGTACTCGCGATGGAAGGCGAGTTGTTCGAGCTGGACGTCACCACGTACGAATGCACGCAACTGTTCGACCTGAACGATGAGCTCGGGACCGACGGCGAAATGAAGGTCCACTACAAGGACTGTTACACCAGTTTCGGACGGCTGGTGGTCTGCTCCAACGAGTACTCCGAACCCGAATGGGCGGGCGACCGGGCGCGCGGCCGGCTGGCGGAGTACGACGGCCAGCAGTGGAAGGTGCTGCGGACGGACCCGTACACCGCGATCGGCGGGCGGCACGAGTTCGGCGGGACGATCTTCGCGACCGGGTGGGACCGGGCCTCGGCGATCCTCGAGGTGTTCACCGAGGCGGACCAGAAGTGGACCAGGTACCGGTTGCCGAAGGCCTCGCACTGCTTCGACCACAAATGGCAGACCGAGTGGCCGCGGATCCGTGAGGTCGAGCACGAACGGCTGCTGATGGACCACCACGGCATGTTCTACGAGCTGTCCCCCTGGGCGTACGGCGGCCGGATCTGGGGCGTACGGCCGATCTCGACCCACCTTTGGGTACTCGGCGACTTCTGCTCCTGGCGGGGAATGCTCGTCGCCGGCGCGGACAATGCGTCACCGAGCGGTGGACTCAACCCGACCACCGCCGAACCACAGTCCGGACTGTGGTTCGGGAAGACCGACGACCTGTGGAGTTTCGGTGCACCGGCCGGTTGGGGCGGACCGTGGTGGGAGACGCCGGTTGTCGCGGGCGAGCCGTCCGATCCGTACCTGATGACCGGCTTCCGCGGTAAGTGCCTGCACCTGGAGAACTTCTCCGAGCACGCGCTCACGATCACGGTCGAGATCGACTTCCACGGGCACGGCCGGTTCGGTGCGGTCGAGACGCTGACGGTCGAACCGGGGCAGATCCGGACCCATGTTTTCCCGGACGGTTTCAGCGCGCACTGGGTGCGGGTGGTGAGCGACACCGACGGTGTGGCGAGTGCTCAGTTCGTCTATACGTGACGATTACGGGATGGCAGACGACCGGAGCGGTGGGGTGGGGAAGGAATTTCAGATGGAGAGAGCCGGCAGTCCGAGTCCGTTGCAGCAGGTCAAGCGGGCCCTGCCCGAGCTGAACGGGGCGATGCAGCGGGTCGCCGAGCACATCCTGGCGAACCCGGACGAGGTCGCGCGCGGGTCGATCACCAAGCTGGCCGAGGCCGCGCAGACCTCGGCCGCGACGGTCACCCGGCTGTCCACCCACCTCGGGTACGCCGGGTATCCGGCGCTGCGGGCCGCGCTCGCGATGGAGGTCGGGCGCGGTCTGGAGGCCGGCTGGACCAGCGACATCGGCCTGGCGATCGGCCCGGCCGACCCGCCTGAGCAGGTGCTCAACGTGCTGGCGTCCACTCAGGCGAACGCGCTCCGGAACGCACTCGCCGCAATCGACCTGAACGCGGCGACCCGGGTCGCGGACGCGATCGCCGGCGCCCGCCGGACCCACATCTACGGCGAGTGGGGCGACGCGATCCCGGCCCGCGAGCTGTACATCCGGCTGCTCCGGATCGGCATCCCGGTCTGGTTCTTCGACGGTCCGAGCTCCTCGCAGATCGGCGCCGGCCTGCTCGGCGAGGGCGATGTCGCCCTGACCGTGACCCGGTCCGGGCAGGACCCGACCACCTTGGCGTTCATCCAGCGCGCCAAGGCTGAAGGCGCCTTGACGGTCGCGATCACCGGCGTCGTCGACTCGTCGATCGGAGCGGTCGCGGACATCGTCCTCGACACCGGCACGCTCAACGGTCCCGCGTGGACGGAGTTCTTCGCCGGGCGGGCCAGCGACGTACTGACGGCCGGGCTGCTCTTCGTACTGGTCGCGCAGCGCGTCCCCGACCACCTGACCGCCAATCACCCGAACGGACCGGGGCAGCCCGTCCTGAGGCCGGAAATCTTCGACCAGCCAGACACCTGAAAGGTTTGTGCATGCAGCAGCTCGAGGTGCGGAACGATCTCACCGTCGTCGGCGGCGGGCTCGCCGGGATCTGCGCGGCGATCGGCGCCGCCCGGCAGGGCAGCACGGTCGCCCTGGTGCAGAACCGGCCGGTGCTCGGCGGCAACTCCTCCAGCGAGGTCCGGGTCTGGGTGTGCGGCGCGACCGCGCACGGCGTCCAGAGTTTCGCGCGGGAGACCGGCATCATGGGCGAGCTGTTCGTCGAGAACCAGTACCAGAACCCGCTCGGCAACCCGTACTACTGGGACCTCGTCCTGCTGGAGGCGGTCCGCGCCGAGCCGCTGATCACGCTGTACCTGAACACGGACGTACGCACAGTGGATGCCGCGGACGGTGCGATCCGGTCGGTGACCGGCTGGCAGCTGGGTTCGGAGAAGGAGATCCGGTTCGTCAGTCCGGTCTTCGTCGATTGCTCCGGCGACGGGCTGGTCGGCATGCTGGCGGGAGCCGAGTACCGGACCGGGCGCGAGCCGCGATCGCAGTACGGCGAGTCGTGGGCGCCGGAAGTACCGGACGCGAACACGCTCGGCAGCACGATCCTGTTCTATACGAAGGACGCGGGGGAGCCGGTACGGTTCGTGCCGCCGTCCTTCGCCAAGGACGTCACCGAAACCGCGATCCCGGACCGGCGGGTGATCCGTACCGACCTGAACGGCTGCGCGTACTGGTGGATCGAATGGGGCGGCGAGCTCGATGTCGTCGACGACAACGAGGCGATCCGGGACGAACTGCAGGCGGTCGTGTACGGGATCTGGGACCACATCAAGAACTCCGGGCGCTTCGACGCGGACAACCTGACGCTGGAGTGGATCGGTTCGGTACCAGGGAAGCGCGAGTACCGCCGGTTCGTCGGGGACCACGTGCTGACGCAACACGACGTACTCGACCAGACCGAGTTCGCCGATCGGGTCGCGTTCGGCGGCTGGTCGATCGACCTGCACCCGCCCGGCGGGGTGTACGCGGCCGAGCGTGGATCGAAGCACTGGTTCTCGGACGGCGCCTATCACATCCCGCTCCGATCCCTTTATTCACACAACATCCACAACCTGTGGATGGCCGGCCGAAACATCAGCGCGAGCCACGTCGCGTTCGGTACGACGCGCGTGATGGCGACCTGCGCCGTCATCGGGGAAGCTGCCGGCATCGGCGCGGCTGTTGCCCTGCGCAACGGATTGACGCCGCGCGAACTGGCGCAGGACCGCTTCGACCTGATGAAGTACGCGCTCACCCGCGCCGACGCGTCCGTGCTCGGGCTGACCGACGACGACCCGGCGAACCTGGCGCTGACGGCAACCGCGACCGCCTCGTCGACACTGACCCGGCCCGCCTTCGAGGTCTCGTCCGGCACGCTGCCGCTGACCGCGGACCTCGGCATGATCATCCCGATCGACCCGTCCCTGGACGGCTTCGAGCTGCTCGTCGACTCCGCGGGCGGATCGTTGACGGTCGAGCTGCACGATCCGGTGAAGCCGCAGAACTACCTGCCGGCCAAGTTGATCGACTCCGCCACGATCGACCTCCCGGCGGGCGAGAAGCGCTGGGTACGCATCCCGCTCACCTGGTACCCGGCCGAGCCGTCCAATGCGTTCGTCGTACTCCGGCAGAGCCCCGGCATCGCCGTCCACACCACCGCCGCGCCGCTTCCCGGCGCGATCCACTTCACTCGCCGCGAGCCGTCGCCGGATGAGCAGTGGACCGAACAGTTCCGTTCGTGGAAGCACATTCTTCCGCGTACCGGACTGTGCTTGCGTCTCGGCGAGACCGCGGCGTACGCACCCGCGAAGGTCCTTGGCGGTCAGGCGCGACCGTACGGCGGGCCGAATCATTGGTCGTCCGAGGATCTCGCCTGGGACGCGTCGCCCTGGCTGCAACTCACCTGGCCCGAGCCGGTCACCTTGGCGGAGATCGTCGTCGTGCTGGACGCCGATGTGCAGGAGGACCTGATCAACCTGCACCACCACCGGACTCCGTTCGAAGCGCTCCCGACCCTCCTCGCCGACTACACCTTGGAAGCGCGCACCGCGGGCGCCGACTGGACGGTGGTTGCCGAGGTCAGCGGCAACCACCATCGCACCCAGCGGCACCTGCTGCCCACGCCGATCGAGGCGACCGAGCTGCGGCTGACCGCGCACCGGACGCACGGCAATCCCCGCGCCCACGTGGTCTCGATCCGCGCCTACAGATCTTGAAGTTTTCTGTCAACGTCCGGTCGGACGGCCGCGGGACAGTCCGTCCGTGGTTCCCGCAGGTCAGCTCCGGTGCCGCGCACCACGGCCCGCACCAAATCGCCGAAACGCGCGCCATCGGGGCCTTCGAGCTGCTCTTCAGCGGCTTGTCGAGTACTGGGCGTGACCGCTACCGTCCTCTCTGTTCCAGTCGCGCACGTGCAAATGCACGTGCATATGGAGGAGGGAAAGCATGTCCCGGACACGTCAACCGGTCAATCCACGCTCGCGGACACAGGCGGCACCAACGGTGGTGATCGTGATCCTGGTGCTGCGGGTAGCTGTCTTCGCAGTGACCGTGGGCCTGGCCGCGGCCCTGCTGATCAGCGGACAGGACCTCGGCGCCGTCTCGTCGTCCGTCAGCGCCCTGATCACCGCCGCGGCCGCAGCCGCCTACGCCCTGACCGGCCGGACCGGGCGGGTCAGCCTCGGACGGGTGGCGCGGTGATGCAGGTCGACACCAGTCAGACGGCGCCGGACTTCTATCTGGGCGAGTTCGCCTGGATGCTCAAGCAAGTGCGGCAGGGCTCCGGGCTGACGGTGCGCGAGATCGGCGAAGCGATCGGACATCACCACAGCCGAGTCGTCCGGGCCGAGCAGGGCAAGGTACAGCCGACCTGGGAGCTGACTCGCGCCTACCTGTGCCGGTGCAATGTCAGAAGAGAAGAGCTGTCAGCCTGGTCGTTGCTCTGGGACCTCACCTACGAGGCGGAATGCCTCCGCAAGCGCGGGTCCGACGTGATGGAGACGGGCGAGGGCATCAAGCTCCGGCAGTTGCTGCAGGAGCGGTGGCCGGCCGCGGTCGCCCGGCTTGCCGCGCCGCACCCGCTGGTGACCAAGCTCCGGATGGTCACGACGAAGCGAGAGTTGGGCATCGCTCTGCAGGAGCTCGGCGCCAGGTTCGAGCCAGTCTCGATCAGGCAACTGGCGGAACTGGCCGGTGTGCCGAAGACGACGCTGCACGACTGGACCGCCGGGCGCCGGTTGCCGGACTCGAGGCGCCTGGTCGCGGTGGTGTCCGCGCTGCGGGCGACGAAGAGTGAGACCAGCGAGTTCGTCTACGCGCTCGAACGGATCAGCGGGAAGCGGTGCGATGGGGTACACACCGGGAGCCGCCGGCCGTGCGTGCTGTGGGAGTACCACCGCGGGACGCATCGTACGTCCCGCGGCGAGGAGTGGCTTGATGATGGTGACTGAGGTGGTCAGCCGTCGAGCGGGAGGGTGCGGGAGGTTGTCCAGCTGTACAGCTGGTCGGAGCGGGTCAGGGCGAGCAGTCTGAGCGCGGTGATCGACACCTTGGCCGAGTGCGCCGGATGCGCCGCCAGGCGGGTGGCGATCGGGGCGGCAGCGGACTGACTGTTGCTGTAGGCAAGGGTGATGTGCGGGTCGAGTTCCGGCAGCTCGGGGACGGCGTCGTCGCCCCAGATGTCCACCATGGCGGCCCTGGTGAGGTCGCGGAGATGGCGGAGCGGTTCGATCGCGTCGACCGGCAGGCGGATGGATTCCGGATCGAGTACGGCCGGCCCGGCCGTCACCGGGACGGCGCCGAAGTCGGAGACGCGCAACCGGGTCGCGTCGACGATGTCCAGCAGATCGGCCTTGGGGACGCGATCCGCGAAGCCGACGCCCTGCACCGCGAGGTGCAGCCACTGGGCCGGGACCGGGGTGAAGCCGGGCAGTTCGTCGAGCAACCCGGCGTACGCCGCGCGCAGGCCGGCGATCTCGGGATGGTCCTCGAACGTGACGTGCCAGGTGTAGAAGATCCGGCCCGGCCGCCAGCCCGGCCGCCAGGACCAGTGATCTCGTAGCTCGTGGAACCTCGGCTGACCTTTCACGTGCTGCCCCCTTTCACTTGCTGACCGTGGCCCGGCTGGCGGGATGGCGGGTGAAGACCCGGATCGCGTCGTGCAGCGCGCGGGCCTTCGGGTCGGTGGCGTGCTTGCTCATCCGGGTCAGCGCGGCGACCTCGCTGATCCGGTGCACGAGCGGGCGGACCCGGTACTCGACCGGGGTGTTCAGGACCACGAAGACCGCGTCGTTCGCGCCGTCGAGCTCGTCGAGGTGCAGGTGCGCCTTGGCCTGCTGCAGCCGCACCATCCGCTCGGAACCGAAGTTGCGCAGCAGGTGCGGCGACGCCTCGAACGCCGCGATCGCGTGGTCCGCGTGCGCCAGCGTCTGCTCCGCCTCACCGAGCGCCAGGTGCACGTCGGACCAGATCCCTTCGGCGCGTTCGGGCGTACACAGGAACGGGCCGCCACGCTCCGGTCCGTCGGTGCGTACGGTGGTGCGCTTGGCGATCATCAAAGCTTCGCGGGCCTCGGCGTGCCTTCCGGAGCGGGCCAGGTCGACGGCGACGGCGCTGGTGAGGAACAGCGTCGAGCTGCCGACCGCGTACCGCAGGCCGTCCGCGGCGTACGTCGCCGCCTGGTCGAAATCGTCCTGCCAGAAGGCGATGGTGTGCTGGGTGGCGCGGACCCACGCCCGCAGGTCGTCCTGGTCGGCCGCCTCGGCGCAGGCCCAGGCGGTCCGGGTGTGGTTCTCGGCGATGTCCGGCCGGCCGAGATCGACGGCGATCCAGCCGAGCAGGCTCAGCGCCCAGCCGGCCGCGTCGTACAGCCCGCGGCTCTGATGCGGTGACTGGCGGCCGGAGAGCAGCCGGAACGCACGGTCCCGGATCGCGAGCGCGCGCTGGTAGAGCGGCTTGGTCGGCGTGCGCAGGTAGTTCTGGGTGATCCGCAGGATGTCCGCGTGCAGTTGCTCGACGGTGAGATCGCCGACGTTCGACTCCTCGGCGAGCGCGAGCTGCGCGACCGACTCGTCGCCGGTCCGGACCAGGTCGTCCTCGAGGTCGATCACCGAGCTGACGCCCGGCTCCGGATCGGTGACGCCCGGGCCGCCGGGTGGGACGAAACCGAGCTCGAGGTCGTCGGCGACGTTCAGCACATGCCGCAGGCCGGAGCGGTACGCCGCGCCCGGCCACCGGACCGCGCCGCGTTCCAGCTTCGCGATGTAGTGGCCGTCGAGTTCGTACTTCGTCTCGGTCGTCTCCCACAGCCAGGCGCACACCGCGTCGGCGAGCTCGGCCCGGGTCATCTGCTCGCCGGGCGCAATCCGCGACGGTGTGCGCTCACGGGCGGCGCGCAGCAGTTCGTTGGGCTCTGGCATGCCGGTAACAGTAGGTGTTCGAACACCCTCCGCGACGGCAAAGACAGGGCCTGTGGACGATCTGCCCGGCGATTCCCCGAGATGCCCCGTGAAGCCCCGGTTTTCCTGCCCTGCAAGGGGTTTCGGCCGCTGCCGGCAGCCGCTGAGCTGGTTCTGCCGGCCGATCGCGGGTTAGCTGAGCGTAGACGATCCGGGCAGGCCGGGCCAGGCCGGGGCAGCGGGCCGGTGCGTGCGGGGCAGGTCCGGTCGCATCAGGCCGGTTAGGGTTGCCGGGTGCCGGAAGAAGCCGTGACAACGTTGCGCGCCGAGCTGGATCGGTTCGAACGGGCCGAGGAAGGCTTCGCGCTGCTCGAGGTGTTTCTCGACGTGGGGCGGTCCCGGCTGGGTGCGGCGGTGCTCGATCCGGCCGGGTTGCTGCTGCCGGACGGCATGACCGAGGACCGCGCGGTGGTGCAAGGGCTGATCGAGGATCTCGAGCGGGAGCCGGCCGGAAAGAGCCGGGTGGTCGAGCGGGACTTCGACCTCGAGGACGCGCAGGCGCGCTGGGATTACGTCCGGCTCGCGTACAGCTCGCGGCAGGCGACGGTGTGGAGTACGCGCCGCCGGACCACCTACTTCGAAGTGCACGAGCGGGTACGAGCCACGTACTGGCTGCCGGACAGCCTGAAGGCGGAGTACTTCGAGGCGATCGAGGCCCGCGGCTGGGCCGTTCCGGACGACTGGCTGACCGCAGTCGCGAAACGGCCCAAACCATGGTGGAAACGCGGCGGTTTCAGGTAAGCGCCGGTCTCAGCCGAGCGCCGGGAGCCGAGTCAGCGCCTGGGCCACGGCGGCCTGGATGTCGGCGTCCTCCCACGCGCGGTCGGTGATCGCGTTGCTGAGATACGCGTCGTACGCGGCCAGGTCGAGATGCCCGTGCCCGCAGAGCGCGGTCAGGATGACCTTCGCCTCGCCGGACTCCTTGCAGCGCTCGGCTTCCTCGATCGCGGCGGCCAGCGCGTGCGTCGGCTCCGGCGCCGGGACGATGCCTTCGGTCCGGGCGAACCGCACACCGGCCGCGAAGCACTCGGACTGCGGTTTGGCGATCGCCTCGATCTCGCCGGTCGCGTACAGGTGGCTGATCAGCGGGCTCATGCCGTGGTAGCGCAGGCCGCCGGCGTGGATCGGGTCCGGGACGAAGTCGTGGCCGAGGGTGTGCATCTTCATCAGCGGCGTCATCCCGATCGTGTCGCCGAAGTCGTACGCGTAGGTGCCCTGGGTCAGCGACGGGCACGCGGCCGGCTCGACCGCTCGGACCACTGGCGACATCCGCCCGGCCCACTTCTCCCGCAGGAACGGGAACGCGAGACCGCCGAAGTTCGACCCGCCGCCGGTGCAGCCGACCAGTAGATCGGGGGTCTCACCAACCATCGCGAGCTGGATCAGAGCTTCCTCGCCGATGATCGTCTGGTGCATCAGCACGTGGTTGAGCACCGAGCCGAGCGCGTAGTGCACCTCGGGATCACTCACCGCCGCCTCGACCGCCTCGCTGATCGCGATCCCGAGTGATCCGGTCGAGTCCGGGTCGGCGGCGAGGATCTTCTTGCCGGCCTCGGTCAACTCCGACGGGCTCGGATGCACGGTCGCGCCGAACACCTGCATCATCGTCCGTCGGTACGGCTTCTGATCGTACGAGGCGCGCACTTGCCAGACCTCGCACTCCAAGCCGTACTGCGCACAGGCGAAGGCGAGCGCCGTACCCCACTGTCCCGCGCCGGTCTCGGTGGTCAGCTTCCGGACCCCGGACCGCGCGTTGTAGTACGCCTGTGGAACAGCCGTGTTCGGCTTGTGCGATCCGGCCGGCGAGACACCCTCGTACTTGTAGTAGATCCGGGCCGGCGTATCCAGTGCCTTCTCCAGCCGATGCGCCCGGTACAAAGGACTCGGCCGCCACAGCTTGTACACATCCAGGACCTCGCCCGGAATGTCCACGTACTGCTCCTGCGACACCTCCTGCAGGATCAGCTCCATCGGGAACAACGGAGCCAGATCATCCGGCCCGATCGGCTGCCCCGTCCCCGGATGCAGCACCGGCGGCGGAGGCGTGGGCAGGTCGTGCAACACGTTGTACCAACGGGTCGGCAACTCATCCTCAGGCAACAGGATCTTCGTCGGCGTCATACGGCCAAGCTAGGCCTCGCCCCCACACCCCCACAATGACCCAAACCAGAACTCCCCCCGAACCTCACCCACCCACCCCACCCCACCCTCCCGGGGCCCGCCCTCCCGCCCCGCCCTCCCGCCATGCCCTCCCGCCCCGCCCTTCACCGTCTGAGGGGTCAGCCCCTGCCACGATGGGTTGACCCCCGAGAATCAGGCGGCCAAACCCACCAACTCAGGGGTCAGCCCCTCAGATGGCGAGGCGGGGGCTTGGGCGGTGGCTGGGTACGGCGGTGGGCGGGGCGAGCTCTGTTCGCATGATCTCGTCGCGCTCGCGCCAGTGCGACCAGAACGCGCCCTTGTAGCCGAGCTGGGTCAGGCGCAGCAGGAACGGGTTGTCCGCGTAGTTGTTGTCCTCCGGCGTCAGCCCGGCGACCGTCGGCAGCATCACCCGGGGCCGGTCCTGCTCGGGCACCCACTTCCAGAGCAGTTCGAGACTGGTCAGCCAGCGGTCACCCGGATGGCTGCTGTGATCACCTTCCGGCAGCTCGGGTGAGAAGAAGTAGATCGGCCGGAAGTTCCCCTGTGGATCGAACATGAACTGCCGCTCGTACTCGACCGTGCTTCGGCACTGATCGGCCGGTTTCAGCAGGATCGGTTCGGTCGCCGTGTTCGACTGCACCCCCGGGACCGGCCGGATACCACCGCTGCGGGCGGCGAGCTTGATACCCAGCGGTGAGTACGGGAACGCGCGGATGCCGAGCGTGAAGCCGACCACCGTCGCGTCGAGCGCCATCAACTCGTCGACACAGTCGTGCATGGTCGACTCGGTCTCACCGGGCATTGCCAGCAGCGCCTCGACCATCGTCAGCATGCCGTACTTCTTCGCCAGACTGCACACCGTCCGGATGTCGCCGGACGCGTAGAACCGGGTGCCCTTCGCGCTGATCTTCCACCCGTCGAGCACCTCGTCGCGGACATGATCCGGCGCGACATTGACCCCCGCGCAACCCGCCGCGGCCAGCAACTGGGCGTACTCCTCGTCGAACGGCGCCGGCTGGATGTAGATCCACAGCCGCAACTTGTGCAACGGCGACGACGCATCACTGTTCTTCCGGCGGATGATCTCGCGCAGTACGTCCTTGCTGTGGCTGATGCTCAGATTGAACTCGCTGTCCGTGGTGTGCAGATCGTGTACGCCCTGCGCGGTCAGCATCTCCATCTCGTCGACGACCACTGTCGCCGCACGTCGCGCAAACTGCGCCCCTTTCGCATCCGGCTCGACGCAGTGCGTGCAGGCGTACGTACACCCGTTCTTCGTCAGGATGTTGCCGAGACCGCCATGCCGGTAGTACGCCAGGTTGTCGACCTTGTACGGAGTGCTGGATCGCCTTGTATACGGCGTGGTTCGGTTCACCAATGCCGCGCGGCCGATCGAGACCAGTGCATCGGCATGCGGTACCTGGTGCACTTCGCCGTCGCCGTCATTGATGATCAGACCTGGTACGCGGGCGGTCGGCGTACCGGTCGCGAGTGCTCTTGCCAGCTCGACGACTGTCACGTCGCCAGGACCTTTGACACCGAAGTCGATGTCGAAGTAATCGACCAGCGCGAACGGCATCGAGGAGAACCCGACTCCACCGGCCACGATCGGCGCGGCGCAACAGTGCTGGATCTCGCGGATGATGTCGCGATGCGAGTCCAGGAAGACCCGCTGCTCCTGTGGATAGATCGTGTCGGTGTTGCGAACCGTCACACCGACGAGGAGCGGTTGGCGCTGCTCGAAGTACGCCGCGACCGTGGTCTGCCAGTGGTCCCGGACCAGGGTCAGGTCGAGCACCTCCACCTCGAATCCCGCGGCTTCCAGGGAGGTGGTGAGGATGTCCAGCGAGTACGGCGTGATCGGTGGATGAACGAGATTGGGATTCACCAGCGTTATCAAGCGGTCGTTCACCACGGTCTCCTTCGGGCGGCTCGATCAAGCTCCGGGACGGCGGGTCAGGCATCGGTGCGGTGATCGTGTCACCGCGTCCGGGCTCCGGGGCAGGGGCCAGTACGCCTGTGGGTGTGGAGTTTCGCAAGGTGGTTCGCGAAGTGGACAGGACGATGCGTGAATCGGCTCTGGGGGCCCGATCCGCGCTCCTAGCCTGGATGGATCGTCAGAAAGGTCGCCAGGATTGCCATGGAGCCCCACTTGCTCGTTGGAGAAATGATTCGGCAAGCACGCAGCAGCCTTGGATACAGCCAGTACGCGGTCGCGAACGAACTGGTCCGGGTGTCCGGAAACGACGCGCTCACCCGGGAGGAGGTCGCCCGCTGGGAACGCGGCAAGCGAATCCCGGGCCCGTACTGGCGGAAGTGGATCAGCACCGTGCTGGAGCTCTCGCTCGGCGAGGTGGAGATGGCCGCCCGGTTCGCCCGGGCGGCGCGCTGGAGCTGCGAAGTCACTCGAACGGCATCAATGCGGCGGTGAAGTGCCGCAAGGACGCGGACTGTTCGGTGATCCGGTAACCGTTCAGTTGCGTGGCTTTCGCGGCTACCGCGGCGGCAACCTCGGCTACGTACTCGAGGTGGCTCTTGGTGTAGACGCGGCGCGGAAGGGCGAAGCGTACGAGCTCATGTGGTGCGGCGACGTCCTCCGCGCCGGGAACCGCCCGGCCGAAGACGAGGGTGCCCAGGTCGGATACGCGGACGGCGCCGGCCAGGTACAACTCGTTCGCGAGTGCTGTCGCCGGAAGCCGATGCGAGGGAATGTGGGGCAGTAGGGCGGCGGCGTCGACGTACACGGCGTGGCAGCCGGTCGGCTGTACCACTGGCAGTCCGGCGTCTTCGAGCTGTTCGCCGAACCAGCGGGCGGATCGGGCCCGGTACTCCAGGTACGCCGGCTCGGTGACTTCGATCAGTCCCTGGGCCAGCGCGTCGAGATCACGGCCGGCCAACCCGCCGTACGTCGGGAAGCCTTCGAAGGCGATCAGTTGTTCCCGGCAGCGGCGGGCGAGATCCGGGTCGCGCAGCGCGATCATCCCGCCGATGTTGGCGATGCCGTCCTTCTTCAGGCTCGCCCAGCAGCCGTCGGCCTGCGCGAACACCAGCTGCGCGATCTCGCGTGGGCTGCGGTGTGCGTACTCGGGCTCGCGTTCGCTGATCAGGTAGGCGTTCTCGGCGAACCGTGCGGCGTCGAGCAGCAGGAGTACGCCGTACTGATCGCACAACCGGCGAACGCTGGTGACGTTGGCGATCGAGACCGGCTGGCCGCCCGCGGCGTTGTTGGTGACGGTCAGGACCACGCAGCGGACTCGATCGCCGGCCAGCCTTTCGGCCAGTTGCGCGAGGTCGATGTCGCCGCCGAAGCTGGCTGGTGGCGAGGTCCGCTCGACCGGCAGGTCCAGCGCGGTGGCGCCGGCCGCCTCGACCGCGGCCCGGGTGGTGTCGAAGTGCGTGTTGCTGATCGACACATCACCCGGCCCGAGCAGGTTCCCCAGTACGATCCGCTCGGCCGCTCGTCCTTGGTGCACCGGAAGCACCTCCTCGTACCCGGTGAGGTCCCGGACCACGGACTGAAAGTTTTCGAACGAGGTCGCCCCGGCGTACGACTCGTCGCCGGAGATCAGCGCCGCCCATTGCGCGGCGGACATGGCATTCGTGCCGGAATCGGTGAGCAGGTCGATCGTGATCGCGCGGGACGGTACCCGGAACAGGTTGTAGCCGGCCGCCGCGAGCGCCGTACGCCGCTCGTCCTCGGTCGGAAACGGGATCGGCTCGACGGCTTTGACGCGGAACGGTTCCATGAACGCGGGCACGGCGGAGTCCCTTCAGGCGTGGTCCTGGTGCCCCAAGTGTGGGCAGCCGGCCGGTCGCCGGGCAGGGGCCAGTTCCGCCGACTCCGCGCCGGAAAGCCGGCGTTGCGGCGGAAATACAGCGCTGAGACGGGATCTTCACCGGACCGCCGGGTTTCGGTGATCTGGCCGGCGAGATATTCTCAATTCTGACTCTGAGTGACCGAGGGGGTCCAGTGCGCGAGAGGGCTGGAGGGTCCGGTCATGGGCAACCGTCCCGTGGATCGGCGCAGTTCGGTAATGAGGCGCGGCAACGGGCCGCGGGGGCACGGCCGCTGGAGCAGTTCGAGCTGTTCCACACCGGCGATCTGGACGATGCGCGGGACACCGTGGGACGGGTGTTCGTACCGCACCGGCTTGACCTGGCCGGCAAGTCCGGGCCGCTGGACGCCCGGATGCACACCCGGCGGTTCCCGAAGGTCGCGGCGAACTACGTCAGCTACGGCGCCGAGGTGCTGATCGATCCGGAGGATCTCGGCTCGTTCTTCGTGGTGCAGGTGCCGCTGACCGGGTTCAGCCATGTCCGCAGCGGCCGGGAGGCCGTCCTGTCCACGCCGCAGATGGCTTCGGTGGTGTCACCAACGGAACCGCTCAGCATGCGCTGGTCGGCGGACTGCACCAAGCTGATCCTGCGGCTGGAGCGCTCGGCGGTGGAGGACGAGCTGACCGACCTGCTGGAGGCGCCGCTGCCGGAGCCGCTCCGGTTCGCGCTCGGGATGGACGTCAGCAAGACCCCGGCCCGGAGCTGGCTGTCGATGTTCCGGCTGTTCGTCGACGAGATCGACGCCGCGGACGACGACCTGCTGGTGGTGTCCGGGTACGAGGACGTGCTGATCCGCGGCCTGCTGTACGCGCAGCCGCACAACTACACCCATCGGCTCGGCGACACCAGCCGGTCGAAAGTACCGTCCCGGGCGATCGCGATCGCCCGCGACATCATCGAGAACCACCCGGAGTGGGACCACACCGTCACCAGCCTCGCCCGCGAGGCCGGCGTCAGCCCGCGCGCCCTGCAGAAGGGCTTCGCCCGGTATCTGGGGGTCGGCCCGAAGGAGTACATGACCGCCGTCCGGATGCAGCGGGCGCACAGTGAACTCCGGTCGAAGCACAGGGACACGATCACCGTCCGCCAGGTGGCCGGGCGATGGCATTTGGGCCACACCGGACGGTTCGCCACCGAGTACCGCAAACGATTCGGAGAACTTCCGTCCGAGACACTGGCGAAATAGCGGTTCCGATGACGCAACGTGGACCAATTCGGTCGTAATTCGGCCATACCCGCAACCGGGCGCGACCGTAGTGTTACCGGCCTCAGCGGGAATGACCGCGGGGTGTTCTCCACCACCGCGGTCAAGCGTTTTACGGACGGTCCGGTGCGGAGTGGAGACGTGCGTGAACTCGAGTGGCCAGACAATTTCTCAGCTCATCAAGAGCGCCCGCGAAAACAAGGGTTTGAGTCAATCCCAACTCGCGAAAGAGCTCGGCACCCTGTCCGGGCGGCACACCATCAATCGGGACCTGATTTCGCACTGGGAACGCGGTGCGCAGGTCCCCAGGGCCGAAACCCGGCAATGGCTGGCAGTCTTCTTCGGCATTCCCGCCGAGGAGTTCGAACGGGCCGCGGCGCTGTCGAAACGCCGGGCCAAGACCGGCAACGCGGTGGTCGCGCAGAACACCCCGCGCCGAGCCGGCCCGGTCCGCCGCGCGCAAGGTACGCCCGAACTGCTGCCGGTGCTGCGATCCCGGGTCCAGGGCGGCATCCTCGCCGCCCTGCTGCTCAACCCGGACCGCTGGTTCTCACTCAGTGAACTCGGCGAGACCGCCGGCGCCGCGCTGGCCTCGGTGGACAAGGAAGTGCAGCTGCTGGAGACCTCCGGAATCGTCAGCAGCCGGACCGAAGGAACGATGCGGCTCTACCACGCCGCCCACCTGGGCCCCGGCCTCGCGCCGCTGGTCGAGCTGATCCGGCAGAGTTACGGCGTACCGCAAGTGCTCGGCGAAGAGTTCGGCCAGGTCCACGCGGCGGCTCGCCTGGTAGTCGCCGGCACCTGGGCCGAACGGTTCGCCGGCGTACCCGGCCCGGCCCCGGAGAGCCTCGACCTCGTCGTGGTGCCGCACCCCGGCCAGAACGCCGACGAGGACGAGGTACGCCTCGCCGCGGACCGCGCCGAACGCAGACTCAAACGCCCACTCCGCTGGCAGGTGGGCGAAACCGACCCGGGCCGGACGCTCACCGTGCCGACCCACTGGGAAGGCCACCCGATCGTGGAAGTCCGGCTGGTCCGCCCCCGCGAACCACACCGCGGCCGCGGCACCGTCACCGCCGAGCCCGACATCATCACCCAGCTGCTCGAATCCGGCCAGCTGACCATGACCAACGGCCCCGGCGCCCGCGCCGAACCGGCCCTCGAACTGGCCGAAACCCACCTCCAAGCCGCCGAACGAATCGCCGCCGACGCCCCCGAATCCGCCTACCTCCTGCTGGTCGAAGCCGGCCAGCTCATCGCCAACGGCCTCCTCGCCCAGCAAGGCCTCCGCCCCGACCTCACCGCCCACCCCAACACCGCCGGCGAAGCGGTCACCATCCAGTTCGGCCACCAGTTCTCGCACGTGACCCACATGCGCGAACGCGCCACCGCCCTCCACCTCCGCGTCAACCGCCCCACCGCCGACGAGGCCAAGATCAGCACCGCCACCATCCGCACCCTCCTGACCGAGGCCAAAACCCTCGCCCCCCAACTCCGCCCCTTCGAACCCAAGTCCTAACGGCAGAACTCGCCACCTGGCACCACCCCAACCCCCAATCAGAAACTCGACAAGAACCCCGCCCACGCGACCAGAAGGGCCGAGCTGTGTCAGACCCCCGCATCACCGTCATCACAGCCGACAACACCGGATACGAGAACGCCGGCATGGTGACGGTGGACCTGGCTTTCGAATCGATCCGCAAGCGGCTCGGCGCGGACATCGACGTCGAGTGGCACACCCTGCACCTCCCGGAGGCGGGCCGGCTGCGCGAGTACCTGGGCGCCGGCGACCTGCCCTTCACACTGCAGCGCCTCGAAGATCCCGGTACCTCGCCGGGCACCGTACGCGTCATCTGGGGCGACTTCCTGCAGACCCGGCACTACCTCGAACAAGACGCGACGATCAAGCTGCTCAGATTCGGCCGCATCACCGAACGATCCGAAGCCAGAGACCTGCTGCACCGCCTGCTCCTGCTGCGCGACGAGCCGACCGAATCCCTCCGCCGCACGGTCCTGTACGGCGGCACCCTCCTGCACAACACCCAATCCGACTACCAGGACGCCGGCTACTTCCGCGCCTACTCCCGACTGATGTCGAACGCCCACGCCCTCTGGCTGCGCGACCCGATCTCGGTCGCCAAGGCCGGCCACCTCCGCCCACCTGACCGGCCACCCCTGTTCGGCGCCGACTCCGCCCTACTGCTCGACTCCGACGAGGTGCTCGGTCTGCAGCGCACCGGCTGGGCCGATGGAATCGAAGACGGGGCGGTAGCGGGTGTCTTCGTCGGCGAACGCACCAAGCGCCCGCCTTGGCTGGAGCGCTTCTGCACCGAACTCGCGTCCCGTACCGAAGTCCGCCTCGAATGGCTCCCCTGGTCGGAAACCCAAGCCCCTGGCCGCCTCCCCGTCGACGTACGCCCCACCCTGCCCCACCTGGGCGACCTCCTCGCCGCCCTCCCGAAGTACCGCTACATCATCACCGACACCTACCACCTGGCCATCAACGCCTGGCGCTCCGGCACCCCCACCATCTGCCTCGGTACCCCCCAACCCGGCCCGTCGCAAGACGGCATCGTGTCGCTCAACGACTGGAAGAAGCACGTCTTCTACGCCGCGTACGACGCCATGGACCTGTACTTGTCCACCGGCACGGACCCGGAGGAAGTCACCAAGCATCACGTCGAACGGATCGCGTCCTTCCTCGAGAGCGGCGCCTTCCAGCCAATAGCGGCCCGGATGCATCAACACGCGGACCGGTCTCGGGACGCGCTGACAGAAACCCTGAGATCGGTCCTGCGATGACCGTGGACGGCAGCGCGAAGCTGGTGGACACGCGCCGCCCGTGGATCGCCCTGGGGGTGCTGGGCCTCGCCGCGCTGCTGGTGTCGTTGCACGCGTTCGTCCTGCTGCTGGCGGTGCCGGCCATGACCGAGGCACTGGGCGCCAGCAGCACCCAGCAACTGTGGATACTCGATGTGTACGGCTTCATGGTGGCCGGCCTGATGATCACCATGGGAAACCTGGGCGACCGGATCGGTCGCCGTCGGCTGCTGCTGATCGCCGCGGCCGTGTTCGGCCTCACCTCGATCGTGGCCGCGTACTCGGTCAGCCCGGGGATGCTGATCGGCGCCCGGGCGGTGCTGGGTATCGCGGGCGCGGCGATTGCCCCCTGTACGTTGTCGCTGATCTCGACGCTGTTCCCGGACGAGCGACAGCGGGCGACCGCGCTGGGGGTCTGGGCCGGATGCTTCACGGTCGGGGCAGTGGTCGGCCCCATCGCCGGTGGTGTGCTGCTGAGTCATTTCTGGTGGGGTTCGGCGTTCTTGATCGGCGTACCGGCGATGGTCGTGCTGCTCGCCGTCGGGCCGGTGCTGCTGCCGGAGTATCGCAACGAGCAGGCCGGGCGGATCGACGTACCGAGTGTGCTGCTGTCGCTGGCAGCGATCCTGCCGGCGATCCAGGGGCTGAAACAGCTGGCCGCTCACGGCCTGGGTGCACAGTCCATTGGTGGATTGGTGATCGGCACGGCCTTCGGATGGATCTTCGTCCGGCGCCAACTCGGCCTGTCCGATCCATTGCTCGACGTACGGCTGTTCACCCACCGGACGTTCAGCGTGACGGTCGGCAGCATGCTCCTGTACTCGATGCTGTCGAGCGGCGTGATGGTCTTCGTCGCGCAGTACTTCCAGTTGGTCCACGGTATGACGCCGCTGGCGGCCGGTCTCGCGCTGATCCCAGGCATGCTCACCTCGACGATCGCGTTTCAGCTGGTTCCGCGGCTCGCCCGGCGAATCCGGCCGGGAATACTGATTCCGGCCGGCCTTGCCTTCACCGTGGCCGGGATGGGGCTGATGTCTCAGTCCACCTCGACCACGGCCTTCGTGATCGCGTTCGCGGTCCAACGGATCGGTACCGCGCCATTGATCATGCTCGGCACCAACCTGGTCATCGGTTCGGTCCCGCCCGAGAAGGCGGGCTCCTCCGCGGCGCTGACGCAGACCAGCAACGAACTCGGCTATGCCCTGGGGATCGCCGTACTGGGCAGCGTCGTCGCCATCACCTATCGAAGCCTGATGGACGGCCAAAGCGGTTCGATGGAGCAGATCCTGACCGGAGGCGGGCCGCAGGTTGTCGTGGCAGCGGCTCGGCATGCGTTCACGACCGGAGTTCAGGTGATCGCTGGAATCGCCGCGCTCGCCCTGGCCGTCATCGGACTCGTGCTCGTCCGCCTGCTCCGCACCCTGCCCGCCCTGGGCCGGGAGTGAGGCCTTAGGTGGTTTGGTCGGTGAAGTGTTTTTGGAAGAGGGAATGGAGGGGGGTGGTTTTGAGGTGGTGGAGGATTCGGGGGGCGGCGTGGCCGTCGCCGTAGGGGGAGGGGCAGGTGGTGGCCCGGTGGGTGTGCTCGGGGGTGAGGGCTTGTTCGATGGCGGACTGGATGTCCTCGGCGGAGGTGCCGCAGCTGATGGTGGACTCGGCGGTCGGGCGGCCTTCCTGGCGGGTGCCGATGTTGACGGTCGGGGTGCCCAGCGCGGGGACTTCGATCAGGGCGCTGGACGAGTTCCCGACGACGACGTCGGCGTGTTTGGCGAGGCTGAGGTAGCCGGTCTGGCCGAGGGAGGCGCGCATCACCATCCGGCCGGGATGCCGCGCGACGAAGTCCTGGAGCTCACGGTCGGCCGACGGGCCGCCGAGGTCGACGTTGGGGCCGGTGAAGACGACCGTGCCCCGGCCGAGCCGGTCCAGTGCCCTGATCAGGCCCTTGATGCCCGCTTCGCTGCCGACGGGGTCCGCGGTGGCCGGGTGGTACGTGACGGCGATCGTCGGCGTACCGAGCTCGATGCCCAGGACCGCCGACAACTCCGTCCGGTCCAGCAACTTGGTCGTTCGTACGGTGTCCAGCCCCGGCGAGCCGACCGTGTGTACCCGGGCCGGGTCCTCGCCGAGCTGAACGACCCTTCGGCTGAACGCCGGCGTCGCGGTGAAGTGGAGATGCGACAGCTTGGTGATCGCGTGCCGCATCCCCTCGTCGGTCGATCCCGCGGTGACTTCGCCGCCGCAGATGTGCGCGATCGGGAGCCGTAGAAAGGTGGCCGCCACCGCCGCGGCCAGTACCTCGTACCGGTCTCCGAGCAGGACCAGGATGTCCGGGGCGATCCGCTCAAGCGCGTCGGCGTACCCCATCGCTCCGAGCCCGAAGGACTTCGCGACGCCGACCGGCGTATCGCTCGCGACCACCATCGGTACGCACTCGCTGACCGGGAAACCGTCGGCCGTGATCGCGTCGACCGTGCTGCCCTGCTGCGAGACCAGATGTGAACCGCTGACGAGGACCCGGAGTTCGATCCCGGGATCGTTGCTGAGGGCCCGTAGTACGGCGGCGAGTGGTCCGTAGTCGGCCCGCGAACCGGTGAAGACGCAGATCCTTCGAGCCATCAGTTCGCTGCCAACGCCGAGGCCAGTTCGGTACAGACCAGGTGTTGCTGTTCCCCGGTCAACTGCGGGGAACTGGGCAACGAAAGGCCGCGATCGTGCAGATCGTCCGCGACCTCGCCACCGAGTCGTTCCGTCCGGGCGTACGGCGGTTGCTGGTGGATCGGCCGCCAGACGCGTCGCGCTTGCACCCCGGCCAAGGACAATCGATCAGCGATCTTCTCCGGGGCATCGGCGTTGAGCAGGATCGAGTACAGCCAGTACGTCGGTTCCGCCCACTGCGCATGTGGTGGCAAGGTCAGCGCCAGACCGTCGAGTTGTTCGGCGTACCGCCGGGCGATCTGGCGTTTCCGGCGAATGCGCTCACCGAGCTGTTCGAGCTGCGCGACACCGAGCGCGGCCGACAAGTTGCTGAGCCGGTAGTTGTACCCGATCTCGTCGTGCAGGTACGACGACGCCGGCACCTTGGCCTGGGTGGTCAAGTGCTTCGCATGGGCAGCGAGCTCGGGGTCGTTCGTCGTCAGGATCCCGCCGGCGCCGGTGGTGATGATCTTGTTTCCATTGAAGGAGAATCCGGCCAGCTCGCCGACCGTACCGGTCTGCCGGCCGGCCTCGGGGCCTCCGCGCCAACTCGCACCCAGGGATTCGGCGGCGTCTTCGACGATCCGGAGGCCGAACCGATCGCGCAACTCCAGCAACGGTTCGAGGTCGGCCGGATGGCCGAGGACGTGCACGACCTCGACGACATCGGGTATCCGGCCGCCACGCGCCGCCTGCCGGACGACATGATCACGCAACAGCTCGGTGTCCAGGTTCCACGTCCGCGGCTCGCTGTCGACCAGCAGTACGTCGGCGCCGGTGTACCGGATCGCGTTCACCGAGGCGATGAACGTGAAGTCGGAGACCGCGACGAGCCGGCCGGGTCCTGCCCCGGCGAGCTGCAGCGCGACATGCAGCGCTGCCGTCCCACTCGCGCAGGCGACCGCATGAGCCGCGCCGACCGTGGTCGCGAATTCGCGCTCGAACCTGTCGACGAACGGGCCGACCGACGACACGTACCCGCTGTCCAGGCATTCCTTCAGGTACGCCGCTTCATTGCCACCGAAACCCGGTTCGCTCAGCGGGATCACGTTCGGCACCCGGCCCCTCCCTTTCTGGAGATCAACCACGCTGCCAGAGCGGCCGGAGGCGAACCAGGGGCCGTGTTCCGCCGCGGCCGGTGAAAGACGCCCACCTGCCGAACACCCGCGGAGATTGCCAGACTCGAAACGCCTCGCTTCCTCGTCGGCCCGGTACGAAGGTGGACAAGAATGACCTTGGAATCACGGGAAAACCCCAGTGTCGGCATCGTCGGTCTGGGCTACGTCGGCGTCACCCTGGCCGCCGCGATGGCGCTGAAAGGATTCGAAGTACACGGCGCCGATCTGCAGCCGGCCGTACTGGATTCACTGCGCCGCGGTAAACCGCATCTTTTCGAGCCGGGCGTCGAAGACGTTTTCGCCCGGTGTGTGGACCGGAACCTGTTCGTCGCCGAGGAGCTCCCGGAGAAACTCGACGCGGCGATCATCTCGGTGTCCACCCCGGTCAATCCGGTCACCCACGAACCCGACCTGCGCAATCTCGCCGCCGCCGCCGAGACCGTCGCGAAACGCTGCGCGCCGGACACCCTGGTCGTGGTCCGGAGCACCGTTCCGGTCGGCACGAGCCGGGCGGTCGTCCTGCCGGCCCTGCTTGCCGAATGGGGATCGGCCCACTTGGTGATGGCGCCGGAGCGTACGATCCAGGGCCAGGCGCTCCGCGAACTGGTCGAGCTGCCGCAAGTGATCGGTGGACTCGACGCGGAAAGCCTCGATCGTGGCGTACGGCTCTTCAGCCGGCTCTGCAAACAGGTCGTACCGGTGTCGTCGCTCGAAACCGCCGAGTTGGTGAAGCTCGGCAACAACTGCCACACCGACCTGATCTATGCCTTCGGCAACGAAATCGCCATGCTGACCGAGCGTTTCGGCCTCGATCCGCTCGAGGTGATCCGGGCAACGAACCTGGACTACCCCCGACCCGACCTGGCCAAGCCCGGCTATGTCGGTGGCGGTTGCCTGTCGAAGGACCCGTACATCATGCTGTCCTCGGCCGGTCGCAACAGTCAGGCGCCGGGTCTCGTACGCGCCGCCAGAACTCTCAACGAGCAGCTGCCCGTGCACGTGGCCGAGCGGGTCGCCGCGATGATGGGTGGTGCCGGGAGGCTGGCGGTCCTCGGCTGGGCGTACAAGGGCAGTCCGCCGACCGATGACATGCGGGGTACGCCGATCGCCGCCATGATGCCGGTCTTCGAAGCGGCCGGGATTCGCGTACTGGGGCATGATCCGCTCGTCCGCGATGACGTGATCCGCGCGTACGGTGGCGATCCGGTCGGCCTGGGCACCGCCTTCGGGAGCGCGGACGCGGTGTTGGTGATCACCGATCATGCCGAGTATCGCGACCTCGACATCGCGGCGTTGCTCGCCGGTTCGCCGGTTCGGCTGGTGTACGACTCGTGGCGCATCCTCGACGCGGCGGCGATCCTCTCCCGGGGCATCCGGTACGCGGGCATCGGTTATGAGGCGGCCGCATGAGGGTTCTCGTACTCGGTGGCGCCGGCTTCATCGGACTGCACCTGACCCGGCGCCTGATTGCGGAAGGCAACGAAGTCACGATCGTCGACGATTTCTCCCGCGGGCACACCGATCACGACGTGACGGCGCTCGGCGTACCCGTCGTCCATGCCGACCTGACCGAACCCGCATCGCTCCATGACCTGGCCCATCCGTGGGACCAGATCTACATGCTCGCGGCGGTCGTCGGCGTACGGAACGTCGAATCCGATCCGGCGCGAGTGATCCGGACGAACGCGCTGTCGTTGCTCCACCTGCTGGACTGGATGCGCCCGGGGGAGCGGCTGTTCTTCGCATCCACCAGCGAGGTGTACGCGGGTGGGGTCAGCGCGGGCGTCGTACCGGTCCCGACCTCGGAGACGGTGCCCCTGATGATCAGGGACATCACGGCGCCACGGTTCGCCTATGGTGCCAGCAAGCTCTTCGGCGAAGCCGCGGTGCTGCATACCGCACCGGCGAAGGGGATTCCGTTCGTCATCGGCCGTTTCCACAACGTGTACGGGGCACGGATGGGCGCGGACCACGTGATCCCCGAACTGGCGTTGCGCGCACTGCGCAAGGAGGACCCGTTCAAGTTGTACGGCGCGGATCAGTCGAGGGCGTTCTGCCATGTCGACGACGCGGTCGAGGCGATGATCCGCCTGATGGACAGCGACGACGCGACCGGCCAGATCGTCCACATCGGCAGCGACGCCGAAGAGATCCCGATCGGCGACCTCGCCGACCTGATCCTCCGGGTCGCGGGGCACCACCCCCGTACCGACCTCCTCCCCGCCCCCCGCGGCTCGGTCGCCCGCCGCTGCCCCGACCTGACCCTGCTCCGAAAGCTCACCGGCTACGAGCCGTCCGTCTCGCTGGAGACCGGCGTACAACGAACCTTCGACTGGTACCGCGATCGGGGCGCGTAATGGACATCCTCATCCTCACCCACGGCACCCGCGGCGACGTCCAACCCTTCGTGGCACTGGGATGTGCTTTGACGGAGGCAGGCCACAGTGTCCGTCTCGGCGCGCCCGCCGCGTCGGAAACGCTGGTGCGGTCGTACGGCCTGCAGTTCGTTCCGATCGCTGATGGACCGAACAAGCTCTCGACCGACCCGATCATTCGGGAAGCGTTCGAGACGAACTACCGGGGACTGCGGGGAAAAGGCCTGGCTTTCGAGCTTGCTCGCAAGTACCGGCCGATGATGGACGAGGTGCTGGACGACCTGGCACGGATCGCGCGCGACGGCGCCGATCTGCTGGTCTACCACGTCATCCTGCCTGGACAGCAACTGGGTGAATGGCTTGGTATCCCGGCCCTGCCGGTCTGCATGCAGCCGTTCTGGGCGCCCACCTCCGCCTTCCAGAATCCTATGCACGCGCTGCGAATCCCGACCGGGCTCTACCGGCTGAGCTACCGGACATCGAACCTCTGGTACCAAATCCTGTCCGGACACACCAGGCGCTGGCGGACCACGACTCTCGGCCTGCCGGCCCGGCGCGGCTTTCGTGATCTCCTCCGTGGACCGGACGGCCGCCCGGTCACCCTCCTCCAGGCGTTCAGCGCACACCTCCTGGCGCCGATGCCGGCCGACTATCCGTCATGGGTTCATACCACCGGCTTCTGGCGGCTGCCCGCCGCACCTGAGTGGAGTCCGCCTCGTACGGTCGCGGACTTCTTGGCCGCGGACTCGCCGGTCGTGTACGTCGGCTTCGGCAGCATGGCCGGTGTCGATCCAGAACGAACCCGCCGCACGATCGTCGAGGCCGTGCGGCTGGCCGGTGTGCGTGCCGTCGTCGCCACCGGTTGGGGCGGAATCGGTATCGGCCGAAGCGACGACAACCTCTTGTTCATCAAGGACGTGCCGCATGACTGGCTGTTCAGCCGAGTCTCGGTCGTCGTGCACCATGGCGGCAGTGGTACGTCCGGCGCCGCGCTGGCAGCCGGACGGCCCCAGGTCGTCTGTCCCTTCTTCGTCGATCAGCCCTACTTCGCCCAGCGGATTCACGCCCTCGGCGCCGCGCCGCCTCCGCTGCCGCAGCGTGACCTCAATCCGGTGACGCTGGCCCGCGCCATCGAGACGGCGGTCAATGACTCGGCGATGGCTGTCTCGGCAGCGGAGGCTGGGCACCTCGTTCGGGCTGAGGAGGGCGTCGACCACGCACTGAAGATCGTCGAAGCCGCCCGGATCTGAACGCAGAGGTTGTCCCGGTCAGGTTGCCACCTGAAGAATCTGTCCCCGCTCGGCGAGGCGCGTACGCAGCTTGTCGACGTTCACCTCCTGCACGCTGGTGGCATGCTGCACGGCGAGCGCGGCCGCTACTCCGGCGGACTCGCCGAGTACGCAGAACGTCGGTTCCATCCGGATCGCCGCGTACGCGATATGCGTCGCGGACAGACTGACCGGGACCAGCAGATTGCGGCAGTCCTCGGCCGATGGCGTGATCGCGCGATACGGCACGTCGAACGGATGACCGGTGCCCATGTGTCCACCGATGAACATGTTTCCCTCAGTGGCGACGCCGAGCTTGCTCGCACCAGGCACCGTGCAGGCATATCGGCGTGCTGGGTACGTATCGACGCCGTACAACGCCAGGCCGACGCCGTCGTCCACTGCCGTCCGGTTGAGTACATCCTCGTGCGTAAGGGTGTACTGCCCGCGCAGCCGGCGCGCTACCCGGACATAGAGCTGGTTCGGCCAGCCCTCGGTCTCCGGGTGCATGACCCGATCGAGACCGAGCGCGGCGGTCTGTTCGCGAAAGCTTCGCGGAACGCGGGGGTCGGTGCACAGGAAGTGGTGCAGGCCGCGGAGGTAGTCGACATGCTGCTGCCAGATCGCCGCGCGCCGATCCCAGCCGGCATCCTGGTAGTAGCGGCTCACGCCAAGTGGCGCGATGGTGATCAGCGACTCGCGCAGATAGTTGTACTCACCTTCGTTCAGCCAGCCGGGAAAGATCCCGCTCAACCGTTCCGTCACGTCGCCGGCACCTGACTGGGCAATGTACTCGGCATAGCGGCCGACCAATTCGTACTGTTTGGCGGAGTAGTCCGGCGGCGGGGTGAGTTCGACCGCGCGGTCCGGGTCGGTCGTCACATAGAAGCGAAAGTTGTACGCCTGCGTGTAGTCGTCGCCGGCCCCGACCGGCTTACCGTGATCGGGATCGATCATCGGAAGCAATCCCGAGTCCGGCTGCCCCGCTTTGACGAACGGATCGATCGGAGTCCAGTTGGTCGGCTCCCGGACACCGGCGGGTTCCTCGCCGTACTCGGTGACCGCTTCGCGGCCGATCCGGTAGCCGGTACCCGAGGCAGCCATCAGATCGCCTTCGTACGATGCGTCGATGAAAACCCGGGCCTCGACGTCCTCGACCCTGCCGCCGACCGAGGCGGGGATGGGAACGCCCCATGGATCGGGTGGGGCGTAGCCGAACCTGGCGCTCGAGATGTTGCCATCCTGGAGCTGGACGGCTTCGACGCGATGCTCGAAGACGACGGTGATGCCTTCGTCGCGGAGCCATCTGGTGAAGCCGGCCCGGATCTCCGGGGGAGTGGCGCCGAGGGAGAGGATCTGCTTCCCGGTCAGGCCACCGACGGCTTCCGGCAGCGAGCAGTCCTGCGCGGGTTTGATCCCGGCGCCGAGGATCCCGCCCAGCCACCGGCTCGGTTCGACCAGCACAACCGTCGCGCCCTCCTGGCGCGCCGCCACCGCCGCCGTGCAGCCGGCCGGAGTGCCGCCGTACACGCACACATCGACTGTACGGGTCATTGGTTCGCATCCTCCTGAGACAGACTGACGAGTTCGGCCGCGGCCAGCAGTTGCTGGGTGTACGGCGCTTTCGGTTCGCGCAGGACCTCGGCCGTCGGCCCCGCCTCGACGATCGCGCCGGACAACATCACGGCGACCCGATCGCAGACTCTGCTCACGAGCGCCAGGTCATGCGACACGACGACGAGGGTGAGCCCGAGCGTGCGCCGTAGCTCCATCAGGAGATTCAGCACCTGGGCCTGGACCGAGACATCCAGCGAACTGGTGGGCTCGTCGGCGTACAGCAACTGTGGTCCGACCAGGAGCGCTCGCGCGATCGCCACTCGCTGAACCTGACCGCCGGAGAGTTGATGCGGATGCCGGTTCAGCACGCCCGCGTTGAGACCGACCTGCTCGAGACGACTGACCAGTTCGCTGGTGGTCGGCGTTCGTTGCTCGAGGGCCTTGACCGGCTCCGCGAGCGCCGTGGCCATGGTCATCCGTGGGTCGAAGGAGCTCGCGGGATTCTGGAAGACGAGCTGGTTCTGCCGCCGGAACGTCCGGCCGTCCTGCTGAAGCCAGTCCACGACATCACGATCCTGGTACCGGACCGCGCCCGGTGCGACCGGGATCAGGCCACACATCACCCGGATCAGGGTCGACTTGCCAGACCCGGACTCCCCGACCAGCCCCAGCGTCGTGCCGGGCTCGATGCCGAGATCGACATCCACGAGCGACGGCGCCGGAGCCGTCCGGTAGCGGAACGAGAGGTGCTTGGTCTCAACGATGTAGCTCATGGGCCTCAGCTCCTGTGCGGATCGCGGGATTCCAGCATCGGTACAGGTGGTCGTCGCCGGCTTCGGTGGCGGCGGGCTCCACGGCGCAGGCCTCGACCGCGTGCGTGCAGCGATTCCGGAACCGGCAGCCCGACGGGAACTCCCCCGCGGCAGGTACGGTGCCGGCGATCGTCTGGAACGGAACGCCGAGCAACGCGCTCGCCTCCGTCAGCCGGGTACTGGCAGGGCTGGCCGCGATCAACGCCTCGGTGTAGCGGTGCCGTGGGTGGTGGATCACTTCGCGGACCGGGCCGGACTCGACCAGCCGGCCGCCGTACATCACCGCTATCCGGTCGCTGACGGCCCGCACCACGCCCAGATCGTGAGTGATGAACAGCAGTGCCATCCCGTGCTGCCGGCTCAGGTCGAGCAGCAGCTCGAGGATGCCCTGCTGGACGGTCACGTCGAGGGCGGTGGTGGGTTCGTCGGCGATGAGCAGGCGCGGGTTGCGGGCGATCGCCATCGCGATCATTGCCCGTTGCCGCTGCCCTCCCGAGAGCTGGTGCGGGTACCGTCTCGCCAATTGCGCCGGTTCGGGCAGCTGGACCTGTTCGAGCAGTTCGAGCACCCGCCGACCGGCCTCACGCCGGGTGAGGCTGGACCGGATACGAACGGCTTCGGCGACTTGACGACCGATCCGCATCAACGGATTCAGTGCCTTGAGCGGATCCTGGAAGATCATCCCGATCTCGCTGCCGCGTACCTTGGCACGTTCGCGATCGGATCGGCCGATCAGCTCGCTCCCGTCCAGCCGAATCGAGCCCTGCACAGACGCCTCGTCCGGAAGCAGGCCGGCGATGCTTGTGGCCATCATCGTCTTCCCGGACCCGGATTCGCCGACCAGCCCGACCCGCTGTCCCGGATCGATCTGGAACTTCTCGACCGAGAGGATGCGATGTGGTCCGATCGCGACGCAGAGATCACTGATCTCGAGCATCAGGCCGCCACCTCCTTCGTCTGCAGTTGGGGGTCGAGCAAGGCCCGCAGCCCGTCGCTCAGGAAGTTGAAGCCGAGTACGGTGATCGCGATCGCGACGCCTGGAACGACGATCAGGGAATCGGAAACGCCGAGGAAGCTCTGCGCTTCGTTGAGCATGCTGCCCCAGGAGACTGTCGGCGGCTGAGCGCCGACGCCGAGATAGGACAGCGCCGCTTCGATCAGGATCGCGGAGGCGAACATGACCGAGGTCTGGGCGAGGATGAGCGGCCCGATGTTGGGCAGTACGTGCCGGAACAGGACGAAGCGCTTGCTCCGGCCGTACGCGAAGGCGGCCTCCACGAAGTCGAGGGCGAGCACCTGCCGGGCCGGCCCGATGGTGACCCGTGTCGAGACCGGAATGAACCACGTCATGATCGCGACGATGGACGTGGTGTTGCCGGGCCCGATGGCAGTGGCCAGAACGAGTGCGAGCAGGAGGCCGGGGAGTGCGACTCCGACATCGGTGATCCGGCTGAACAAACTCTGCAGCGTACTGCGGCTGCCGGCGATCAGCAGGCCGAACAACACCCCGGGAATGATCGCGGCGATCGTCGAGACACCGCCCACCAGCAGGGACGTTCGCGCTCCGGCCATGATCATGCTGAGTACGTCCCGGCCGAGGTCGTCCGTACCCAGCAGGTGGCCGCTCGACCCCATCGGGGCGAGCCTGTTGGCCACGTTGATCTCCCCTGGATCGTGCGGCGTCCAGACGAAGGACACCAGTCCCGCGCCGAGGAACAGGACCAGCAATGCGGCGCCGGCCACCAGTGACGGGGTCAGGTTGTGCCGCGCTGAGCGTCGATCATTCGACATTGGTACCCCGCTTCTCGGCGTCCCGGATTCGCGGATCCAGCACGCCGTACGCGATGTCCATCAGGAAGTTCAGCGTGAGCACCATCAGCACGATCACGAAGGCGACCGACTGCACGACCAGGGCTTCGCGTCCCTTGATCGCCGACACCAGCAAGCTGCCGAGACCGGGCAGATTGAAGACGTTCTCGATCACCACCGTCCCGGCCAGCAACCCACCCAGCATCAGCGTTCCGACGGTGACGATCGAGACCGAGGCATTCCGGACCCCGTGTACGAGCACCGCCATCGGCAAGGTCCGGCCCTTCGCCATCGCGGTGCGCAGGTACGGCTGGCCGAGCACGTCCAGCATCGCGGACTTCACGTAACGGGTCAGAACGGCCGTGACATGGATCGACAGCGCTGCCACCGGCAAGGTCAGGCTCCTGATCGTCTGACCCGGGTCCTGCGACCACGGAACATAACCACTGGCCGGGAGCCAGCCGAGATGGATGGAAACGATGATGACCAGAACCAGCCCGGCCCAGAAGGTCGGGACGGCCATGCCCAGCTGGGTCAGAAGGTCCACGAATGCTCCACGGACCTTCCGGGCCTGCAGCGCGGCGTACGAACCGGCCGCCACCGAAACCACCGACGACACTGCCATCGACCCCAGCGCCAGCGCGACCGTCACGCCCAGCCGGGACTGAATTTGCTGAGAGATGTCATAGCCGGCGGCATACGACTGGCCCAGGTTCCCGCGGACAAGGTCCCCGAGCCAGGTGAAGTACTGGACGATTCCCGGGCGGTCGAGGCCGAGTTGCGAGCGCAACTCGGCCAGGGACTGTGGCGTCGCCGTCCTGCCGAGGATGACGGTCGCCACGTCCCCACCGAGCAGCCTGAGCAGCAGGAACACGACCACCGAACCAGCGAGGGCGGATGCAGCGAGTAGGACTAGCGATCTGAGCAGGAGCCAGCGCATCGATCCTCTCCTTCTTTCATTGGGCGACTGAACGGGGCGGGCCGGGCTGATCAGCTCGTGGTCCAGTGCACCTTCCGCATGTCCAGCTCGCTGTTCGCCGAGAACGGCTTGGAGCCGGCGATGCCGACCTTGAGCAGCGAAGTCACGCTCGAGGTCCAGGCCGGGATCAAATAGGCGCGCTCGGCATCTTTCTCGACGGCCTCCCGCCTGAGGTCTGCCCACTGCGTCCGGTCGAGTGCGCGGTCGGCCTGGGCCAGCAGGTTGTCCATCTCCGGGTAGCAGTCATGGGTGAACCAGCCGGGGCAGGTCCAGGTGTCGATCGGCTGTGGGCCGGAGATGTGCGTGATCTGGTACTGACCCCTGGTCAGGACCCGATCCAGATAGGTCGGCCAGTCGAGGTACTGGGCCTGCACCTTGAACCCGGCGCGCTCCAGGCCCTGCGTGATGATGGCGACGCCGTTCTGCGTACCGGCGAGGGCGGTGTAGCGAAGTGTCATCCCCTGCTTGCCGGACGCGGTCAGCAGTTGCTTGGCCTTCTCCGGGTTGTACGGGTAGGGGCACTTGTCGCTCTTCCACGGCTGATTGGGCGGATTGACGAACACGCAGGTGGGCTGACCGCTCCCGGTCGTACCGTCGATCCATCCCTTCCGATCCAGGGAGTACGCGATCGCCTGCCGGACCCGCTCGTCCTTGAAGGACGGATCGTCGGCATTGAGGCTCAGGTACACCATCTCCGAACCCGGGATGACCTGCTTGGTGAAGCCCGCGGTGCGCGCGACGCTGTCGATCTGCTCCTTCTTGCCCCAGAACGCACCGATCATGTCGACGTCACCGGCGCGCAGTGCGTTGATCGCCGTGGTCACGTCGTCGATCCAGCGCCAGGTGATCGTGCGCAGCTCCGGCTTGTCACCCCAGTACTTGTCGTTGCGGACGAAGTCGACCTCGACGCCGTTCTTCCAAGCGCTGAAGATATATGGGCCGCTGCCGACCGGGGTCTTGGTCAAACTGCCGGCTGAACCCTTGGGGATGACGATGCCGCTGTCGGTCGACATCGCGTCGAGGAACGCCTGACTGGGCTTGCTGAGCGTGACCCGGACAGTGTGGTCGTCGACCTTCGCGATCTGCTTGACCGCCTTCAGCCGCCCGGCGACGTCCTGAAGCTTGGTGTTCTTGGCCTGCTCGAGCGAATAAACGACATCGTCGGCGGTCACCTCGGCGCCGTTGCTGAAGACCGCCTTGCGGATCTTGAACGTGTACACCGTGCCGGCGTCGCTCATCGTGTACGACTCCGCCAGCAATGGGGTGAGGGATCCGTCTTCCTTCTTGTCGAGCAATGGCTCGAGCACGTTGAGCAGGAGCAACTGACGAATGGTCGTCGAGGGGTTGCGCAGGTAGTTCCAATCAGATGGTTCCTGCGCCACTGCCACTCTGAGACTGTCCTTCGTCCCCCGGATGGCGCTGCCGCTCGAACCGCTGCCACACGCGGCCGCGATCAGGGCGAAGCAGAGCCCGGCGGCAAGTGCGGCCAGGAATCGCAGTGGTCGTCTCGAGGCGCAGTGCGTGCGCTGCGCGCGGTTGGGTTCCATCACTGACCCCACCTCCTCAGGGCTGGAGTTGGCACGGAATGCCGCGGCGGCCGGGGTCGGCGATCCGCCGCTGGCGAGAGGTGCAGGGGATCTTGGGCTCGCGGTTCATCAACTGAACTCCGTGTTTCATTCCAGTTAACGGACGCCGCTCCGCGCTGTCAAGAATGGGAGCTCGGGCATCTCGTCACGATTCGCCGGGCAGCTCAAGCCCGATCGATGTTCCTGGCCGGTACGCCGGCGACCCGCGTCAGCGGCGGCACATCCGCAGTGACGACGGCACCAGCGCCGATGGTCGAACCGAAGCCGATGACTCGTTCCGGCAGCACGACGGCGCCGGCGCCGATCAGCGCGCCGCGTTCGACCACGACACCTCCGGCCAGCATCGCGAGCGGACTCAGTACGGCGTGCTCATGGACGACGCAGTCGTGCCCGACGACCACGTTCGCGTTGGCCAGCACATGTCTGCCGAGGCAAGCATCCGCCTGGATTCGTACGCCTGGCAGCACAATGCAGCCTGCGCCCAGTGAAACGCCGGCATCCAGGGTGGACGAGGGATGCACCAGCGTTGCCGGATGCCGGTGCCAGCGAGTCGCCGAGTCGTCGATCCGGCTCCGGGCCGTCGGGTTGCCAATGGCAATCACGTACGAGCTGTCGGTGCCGGCCAGCACCTCATCGCCACCGAGCAGCGGCACGCAGCCATGCGGGTGCGCCGCGGCGGCCGAGTCGACGTACCCGATGATCTGGTACGGCTCGCCGGCGAGTTCGGCGACAAGGGACCGGACCTGCCGGGCGATCGCACCCGCGCCGACGACAACGAGTGCCCGGGACCGTTTGTGCTGGGCAGCCATGGCTGTGATGCTGCCGATGAGCGCGGCCTGGCAACAGCCGGTCTCCTTCCGCCTGCCTGCTATCTCCGGGCCACGGCGGTGACCTCCTCGAACGAGACAGCGTGCTGGAAGGCGTACCCGGCGCGGAGCAGCAGCGCCTCGTCGAACTGCCGCCCGACGAGCTGCAAGCTGACCGGAAGTCCGTCGGCCTTTCCACAGGGCACGGCCAACGCCGGATGGCCGGTGTAATTGAACGGCAAGGTGTTCGACATTCCCATCGCGTGGACGGACGAATGAAAATCGGCCGGCCCATTGTCGGCACGCCCGAATTCCGGGGCCGTGAAAAGGCAAGTCGGCATGAGTAGCAGATCGACGTCCTGGAATGCCCGGTCGTAGGCATTGACGAATTTGAACCGGGCGTTCCGGGCGACCGCATAGGCGCGGCCGTCGAAATGTTTCCAGGCCGCCTCGCTGATCAGCCGTCCGTACTCTTCCGCGCCGGAATCGCGGCGGGACCAAGCCTTGTTCAGGGCGGCGACGAGGCTTTCCGGATAACATGCAGTGGCCCCAGCGCCGACTGGTCCGGGACCGCCGGCAACACGCGCCGCCTCGATACTCACGGCGAAGTACGCCGCGAGTGCGCTCCGATGGTCAGGAATCGAAACCTCGCGGATTTCGGCGCCGGCCCGGCAGAGAATGCCGGCCGCGCCGGTGACCAGGCGGGCGACCTCAGTGTCCGCGCCCGCGAATCCTTGGGTCAGGAGGCCGATCCGAACACCTGCGACACCGTCGGTCAAACCGTCTAGGACGTTCACATCCACCGGTACCTCGCGGCGTTGCCGCGGATCGAGGTGATCGTATCCGGCGACGGCCTGCAACGCGGTGGCCGCAGCTTCGACGGTACGGGTGATCGGGCCGACATGATCGAGGATCTGATCGGCGTCGCTGACCACGCCGAAGTGGGACACCAGGCCGAAGGTCGGCTTCAGGCCGACCGCGCCGCACCAAGCGGCAGGAATCCTGACTGATCCGCCTTGATCACCGCCGAAGGCCACATCGACGTCACCGGCCACAACGGCGACGGCGCACCCGGCGGAGGAACCGCCGGTCAGATGGTCCGGCGCGTACGGATTCAGCGGGCGCCGACCGGGATCGCCTTCGCCGAAACCACCGACGACGGCGTTCTTCCCGACCACCGTCGCGCCTGCTGCCAGGGCGCGGCGAACCACCGTCGCATCGAAGTCGGGCCGGTATTCCTCGAGACCGATGGCTCCACCCGAGAGCGGGAGTCCGGCGACCGCGATCGTGTCCTTGAAGGACACCGTTGTTCCGGACAGAAGTCCTTTGCCCTTTCCGGAGAAGGAGCACCTCGACAACCAGGCATTGAGTGGATCGGCTGCTCTGGCCGGTACCTCGAACGTCCGGTCGCCGTCCGGAGCAGCGTAGGCCGCCGCGCCGGTGTTGTCCGCTACGAACTCGTCCAGGACAGCCAGATCGGCCTTCAGGCTGCGCTCCAGCACGGAGACACCGTCAAGCCGGTCTGGACGTTCGCGCATCGGTCTCACCTCGGTCATCGGTCTCGCCTCAGTAGCGGTGGAAGTCCTTGTCCGCGAGCTCTGGCGTGGTTCCGGTGATCGCCGTGAGTTCGCGGAGGAAGTTCGCCACCACGAGCTCGATCGGCTCGCCGGAGAAGCGGGACGGGTACGTCATGAAGGAGTTGATCCGGCCGTCGAAGGTGTAGAACCGCTGGTAGTAGAACTGCGCGGCACTCATGTCGACGGCCGGCATCACGGTGAAGTCGACGATGCGCACCGAGCCGGAAGGCGGGAACGACGGCAGGATGCCGTAGTTGTTCACGATGAAGTAGCCGGCCAGCGTCCGCGGTTGGTACCCGGGGTTGTCGACGCCGGCGATCTCGAGGTTCCGGGTTCGGAGCGCCGCACGCTGCTGGTCGTTCACTTCGCGCGCGATGCTGGTCGCGGTCGCATCCGGACCGGCGTTCACGTCGGCGATCGACCGGCCGTACAGATTGGCCGTTCGGGTGACCGGAACGGGTGGCTCCAGATGGCGCCGCAGATCGATTCCGGCGAGGATCGTCACGATCCCCGACGGTGGCGGTCCGGTCAGCTTGGTGGTTGCCAGCACGGTCGCGCCGGTCAGCAGCCCGCCCACGGTGACGCTCTGCGCGCGGGCGACGCCGAGCAGCCGGTCCGTGTCCTTCTCGCTCAGGGTCAATCGTCGTGATACCCCCGGATCGAAGGCGCCGCTCCCGGAATCCGCCGGTACTTCCGCCGGCTGGGGAACTGGTATCGGCGAGGTTTCCGTCCACCGGGTACTGAGCAGGTCGGCCGGACCGATACTCAACTCGTCGCGCGCCACGTTCTGCATCGGGCGCCCGGCGGCAAGGTCGGTATAAATGGCCCAAAGCTCTGACAGCAGCGGAAAGGTCACGCCACCGTCCATGATTGCATGACTGTGCCTTATCGCTATATAGCCGCGATTTTCGGCGTGCACGACGATGAGCTGGACTACGCCCTCGGTGTCGTCCCATGAACCGCGCGCGGTATCCCACAAGGTCTCTTCGTCGCCGGTCAAGACCGAAAGCTTCGGATTCGGATCGTCGCCGACCGAGAGTTCGAAGCCGGCGTCCTTGGCATGAATCCGGGCACTCAGAATGGAATGCCGGCAACAAAGCTGCCGATACGCGGCGACCAGGGATTCAATGTCGAGTTGCCCGCGGTAGGAAACCGCGACGGTGGCCGTGAGCGGTTTCATCAGGACTTCGGCGTAGTCGAGGTCACGTTGCTGCTGCACGAGTCTCCCCAATCAATGGTTTCGGATCAGCGGTCCGCCGCAGGTGCGCTGCGTCGACTTCCATTGCAAGGCTGCTCGGGCAGGTCCGCAATGTAGGCGAGGTGCGGCGACGGGCAGGCGCCACCGGCCCGGGCGGTGGATCTCGCCGCGACGGTGCGGTCTCAACTCAAGCTCGGTGTCAAGAATATGAACTTCTCGTTTCATTTGGAAGCATAAGAGCCAGGTGCCGCGCCTCACAAGGCTGTCCGGCGGGCTTCGGCGCACCTCGACTCGCCGTACGAGCAAACTGGCCCCCTTGTTGGCGAAAGGGCGGTTTCATAGAATGAAACCTCGAAGCTGATTGCTTGACGGCGAGGGAGGCCGAGGTGAGTCCGCTGGCACCGATGTCGCAGGTGGAGTCCGATCGGAGCCCCGATGGCCCGGGGTACGGAGTGCGGGCGATCGAGCGTGTCTGCGCGGTGCTGAACCTGCTGCAGGAGTCGATCGACGGCGTGACGTTGAAGGAGGTTGCCGACGCGGCGGAGCTGCCGAAGTCGTCAGCCTTCCGGTATTTGTGGACGCTGGAGCAGCACCGCTACGTCGAGCGTGATGCCGGCAGCGGGCTGTTCCGGATCGGCCTGGGTTTCCTGGGCATGCAGTCGCACCATCTGGAGGTCTTGCGGGAGCGGGTCCGGCCGTCGCTGGAGCGACTGCGCGACGCGCTGGACGAGACCACGAGTCTCGGCCTGCTCGACGGCCACCACGTGATCTATCTGGACATCATCGAGAGTCGCCGCAGTGTTCGGCTGGCGGCCGAGCGCGGCAGCCACGATCCACTGCACTCCACCGCGCTCGGGAAGGCGATCGCGGCGCACCTGCCCGTCGAGCGGGTGCGGGAGTTGCTGGAGCAGGCCGGCATGCCCCGCCGGACCGTGGACACGATCGCCGATGTCGACGATTACCTGGCCGAGCTGGCGAAGGTCCGGCGGCTGGGGTACGCGGTCGACAATCGCGAGAACGAGCCCGACGGCCGTTGCGTCGCCGTCCCGATCCTCGGCACCCGCCTTCCGGCGGCCATCAGCGTCAGCGCACCCGAAGCCCGCTTCTCGATGCGAGATGTCGAAATGGCCGGCCGGACGCTGATCGAGGTGGCGACCCGGATCACTCTCACCCCGCTCGCCCAGGACGATCCGCCCACGGCCTGACCGGCTGCGCCGGGACAATCCCGGCCCCGAACTGGCGTCGTGCGAACCCCTGAGCCGAACATCTTCGGCCCAGGGGTTTCGGCTGCCCGGCACGAGCAACCGATCTGCCCCGTCGAGCCCCCACCTGCCGCCTTGCGCCGGCCGAGTGCCCTGTGCTCGTCGGCGTCCGTTCCGGTACTTTCCGGGTCTTGCGCTGCCTCCAGATCGCTCCCTATGCTGCGAAATGAAACGATGATTTCGTCTGGTGAGTCGGAGGTCAAACGTCATGACTGCCATCCAGATCGGCCGTGGCGCGGTTGCCGAGATCAGCCTCGGTGCCGTCGCGGACCGCAAGACAGCCGTCGACGTGTGGTTCGCCGAGCCCGGCGGCCGCCGGCTGCGGGTACCGGCGTTCGCGTCCGGCGGGCAATGGAAGGTCCGGTACTCGTCTTTCCGAACCGGAACCCACCGGTACGAGGTACAGGACTCGGACGAGTTCGATTCAGCTGGTGCCACCGGAACCGTCGAGGTGGTGGTCCAGGCGGAAGCGCGGGGACTCGTTGCTCGCGGCCCGATCAGGGTCACCGCTGATCAGCGCCACTTCGAGCACGCCGACGGAACCCCGTTCTGCTGGCTTGCCGACACCTGGTGGTACGGCTTCGCCGAGCGGCTCGAGTTCGACGAGTTCCGCCGGTTCGCGGCCGCCCGCGCGGAGCAAGGCTTTTCCGTGATCCAGATTGTCGCGGGCCTCTACCCGGAGAGCGAACCGTTCGCACCCGCGGCGCGGAGCCGCAGTGGCTGGGTGTGGGATCGGGACTCGGACGCACCGAACACGGAGTGGTTCGACGAGGCCGACCAGCGGATCGCCGAGCTGATCGCACTGGACCTTGTGCCGTGCATCGTAGGTGCGTGGGGCCACTACTACAGCCTGATGGATGTCAGTCAGCTCAACCGGCACTGGCGTGAACTGATCGCCCGCTGGGGAGCCTATCCGGTGGTCTGGTGCCTGGCGGGTGAGGCTTCGTTGCCCGCGACAATGGACCTGGAGGACCCGGCCCTGCAGCCGGCGATCACCGCGGCCAGTACGGCCGAGGCGATGACCCGCGTGTACGGCAGCGAACAAGCGGCGATCTCGTACCAGCTGAAGGCGGTGAACGACATCGCCCGAACGGTGCGCGAGGTGGATGCCTTCGGGCGGCCGGTGACGATCCACTCGGTTCCCAGAGCGAGGCCGTGGGAGTATCTCGAAGACGAGAGTGTGGTCGATTTCTGGTTGCTTCAGACCGGTCATCAGGGTCACGAGACGTTCCGGACGGCCCTCGACCAGGTGCACGCGGCGCTGGATCACCAGCCGGTGAAGCCGGTGATCAACGGCGAGCCTTCGTATGAGGGAATCGCCGGATCGAGTTGGCAGGACCTGCAGCGATTCATGTTCTGGAGCCACCTGCTCTCGGGTACGGCCGGCCACAGCTACGGTGCGCACGGCGTGTGGGCCTTCAACGACTTGTCCGTTCCGGGACTGGATTCCGGTCTTGCGCCGGATTGGCGAGAGGCGGCCACCCTGCCAGGAGCACGTCAGCTCGGCATCGGCCGGAACTTGCTGCTGTCGTTGCCCTGGGGCGAGTTCGAGCCCCACCCGGAGTGGGTCACCCCGAGCGCGAGCTCCGGCGATCGCTCCCTGCCGTATGCGGCGGGACAGTGCGACGGACCGCGCGTCTTCTACTTCCCCCCGAACGCCTACCTGCGCAATGTCCTCAGTTACACCGTGGTGAAGTTGCACGATCTGGGTGACCATCCATGGCACGCACAGTTGATCGATCCTTCCACCGGAAGCACTCAGCACGAGTTCGTGATCGATCCGGACGGTGACGGCTCCGCACGCTTGCGGAGCGCGCCGGACGGACTGTCGACATTGCCTGGCTGGGCTGACTGGCTGCTGGTACTGCGACCCGCGGAGCCGCGTGATGACGAAGATCGTTGACCTTCGCTGCCGGCTGTTCGAGGCGCCGACCGGCCCTCATCAGGTGATGTATGCGAATCCCTTGCGGGCCTGGGACGGGGCCCCGGCTGCCGAGGGGGCATTCGGGTTCCACGAATGGATGACGGTCGAGCTCGAGCTAGCGACCGGTGAGATCGGTATCGGCAACGCCGCGCTGACCCCGCGACTGGCCATCCAGATCGTCTCCGGCCACCTTGCTCCGTTGGTCCTCGGCCAGAACTCGGCGGACCGTGAGGCGTTGTGGCAACGGATGTACCGGACGGTCGTTCCGTTCGGGCGCCGAGGCGTCGGCATGGCCGCGGTGAGCGCCGTCGACATCGCGTTGTGGGACGCGGAGGCCAAGCACCTCGGCGTACCGGTCTACGAGTTGCTGGGCGGCCTGAAAGCCGCCAAGACTCAGGTGTACGCGAGTCAGCTCTACCCGACGGATGATCTGGAAGCGCTGGCCGCGGAGGCGAAGAGCTACGTCGATGCCGGCTTCGGTGTGATGAAGCAACGGTTGTTGTACGGCCCGAAGGACGGCCGGGCCGGGCTCCGTCGCAATGTGGAGCTGGTCGAAGCGGTTCGGCAAGCGATCGGCTTCGACGTCGACCTCGCCGCCGACGCGTACATGGGCTGGGATCGGGAGTACGCGCTGCGGATGGTGCGCATGCTCGAGCCCTATGACCTGCGCTGGCTCGAGGAACCGTTGCTTCCTGACGACATCGCCGGGTATCAGCAGGTGCGGGCCGCGAGCGCGATCCCGATCGCGGCCGGTGAGCACGAGGCGACACCGGCGGCGTTCTATCACCTGATCACGAGCGGTGCGATCGACATCGCCCAGCCTGATGTGAACCGAGTCGGTGGTTTGACTGCCGGCCGCAAGGTGTGCGCGCTGGCGGAGGCGGCAGGTGTCCCGGTGATTCCACATGCCGGGCAGGCACACAACTACCACCTCGTCTCTTCGCAACCCGCATGCCCACTGGCCGAGTACTTTCCGGTGAACCCACAGCCGCTTGTCGGCAACGAGATGCCTCATCTGTTGTTCGACGGCGAGGCGAAGGCGGTGGACGGTCAGATCGAGTTGAGCCGCGTACCTGGCTTGGGTATCTCCATCGCGCCCCGAAGCCCGGTCCGCGAAGTCCCGCTCGAACGACCATGAGGCATTCGTGCGGTGACGGAAGTAGGGCGGTGTAACTAGCCCAGGTGGGCTGACGGGACGCCGCGGCATACGCTCCAGGAGCCGGATACCTCGAGTGGGGAGGGGCAATGCGGGTCCTGGTCACCAGTGGCGCTGGATTCATCGGTCCGCGCCCACTTGCGGCATCCGACGCGTCACCATCCCGCCCTGGAGTGACGCGATGGTGCGTTGGCTGGTGACCGGCGCCGGCGGCATGCTCGGGCAAGAGCTGGTTCCGCTACTGCCGCGGTCTACGACGACTGCTTTGTCCAGACGAGATCTGGATGTCACGAACGAGCAGGCGGTGCTGGCTGCCGTGGCCGGCCACGATGTCGTGGCGAACTTGGCGGCCTGGGTGGATGCCGACCGCGCCGAAGCTGAGCCAGGCCCCGCGTCGAGAGTCAATGCGACCGGGGCGGCGAACGTCGCGCGCGCCTGCCGGCTGCACGGCGCCCGGATGATCCACATCTCGAGCGACTACGTCTTCGACGGGTCGGCCACCGAACCGTACCCGGAGGATGCGACGGTGCGGCCCATCTCCGCGTACGGAAGAGGGAAGGCCGAGGGTGAGCGGGCCGTTCTGGCGTGCTTGCCGGAAACCGGGTTGATCCTGCGCACGGCGTGGCTGTTCGGTGCCTACGGCAAGAACTTCGTCGGCACCATGCACCGCCTCGCCGAGACCCGCGACCACGTCGACGTGGTCACCGATCAGACCGGGCAGCCGACCTGGGCCAGGGATCTGGCGGAGCGGATCGTGCGGGTCGTCGAGGTCGGCGTGCCGGCCGGGATCTACCACGCGACGAACGGCGGTTCTGCCACCTGGTTCGAGCTCGCTCGTGCGGTGTTCGCGGCGACCGGGCATGATCCGGGCCGGGTTCGCCCGACGACCTCGGATCGGCTCGGCCGAGCGGCACCACGGCCGCGCTATTCGGTGCTGTCCCACGACGGCTGGCGACGCACCGTACTGCCACCCATGCGCCACTGGCGAGCGGCCTTCGACGCCGCGATGCCAACTCTGATCCCGAACCAGGCTCTGACACCGAACCAGGAAGGGCGATCTCGATGAAGGGAATCGTGCTCGCCGGCGGCAGCGGTACGCGGCTGCATCCGGTGACATCGGCAGTCTCCAAACAACTGCTGCCCGTCTATGACAAGCCGATGATCTACTACCCGCTCTCGGTGCTGATGCTGGCCGGTGTCAGGGACATCCTGATCATCTCGACGCCGTCCGACCTGCCGAACTTCTGGCGGCTGCTGGGTTCGGGCGACCAGTACGGAATCCGGCTCAGCTATGCCGAGCAGCCCAGCCCGAACGGCCTGGCGGAAGCCTTCCTGATCGGGCAGGAGTTCATCGGCGGCGACGATGTCGCCTTCGTACTCGGCGACAACATCTTTCACGGTCAGGGATTCTCGGCCCGGATGCGCCAGGAATTGAAGGAGCTCGACGGCTGTGTGCTGTTCGGCTATCCCGTCCAGGACCCGGGCCGCTACGGCGTCGGGGAGCTCGACGAGCTCGGACAACTGGTGTCGATCGAGGAGAAGCCGAGCGAGCCGAGGTCGAACCTGGCCATCACCGGGCTGTACTTCTACGACAACCAGGTGGTCGAGATCGCCCGTGGCCTCACGCCGTCCGCCCGCGGTGAGCTCGAGATCACCGATGTGAATCTTGCCTACCTGCGCAGTGGACGGGCGAAACTGGTGAACCTCGGCCGTGGTTTCGCCTGGCTCGACACCGGGACGCACGAATCGCTGCTCGAGGCCGGCCAGTTCGTCCAGGTACTCGAGCACCGAACCGGTGTGTGCATCGCGTGCCTGGAGGAGATCGCGCTCGGGATGGGCTACATCAGCGCTGACGAGTGCATGGCGCTCGGCCGCAAACTGTCGAACTCCCACTACGGCGATTACGTCGTCGCCGTCGCGCGCGCGGCGCTGGCGAGCTGAACGGGCGGCTGACACGATGCGAGTGCTCATCCTCACGCACTTCAGCAGGGGAGACATCCAGCCGTTCGCCGCGCTGGCGAAGACCTTGCGTGAATGCGGTCATGAAGTGGTCATCGGTGCCCCGGGCACGTCGCGGGAGTTGTTGCGCCCCTACTCGACCGCTGTGATCGGGTTCGAAGACCGGGATCGGAACATCTCGCGGCAGCCCGCGGTTCGCCGCCTGTACGGCAAGGGTGTCCCGTTCCAGTTCATTCCGCCGGCGCGCCGTGAGCTGGCCGGGATGCTGGAGGACTTCGCCACCGCGCTCGACAGCGAGCCGGACCTCGTCGTCCACCACGCCGGTCTGCCGGGCCACCAAATCGCCGAATCGCTTGGCGTGCCGGCGATCCCGGTCTGTCTGCATCCGTCGTACGTGCCGACGGACAGCTTCGCGAACCCCTATTTCCCGGTCCGCGTGCCACCGGCGCTCAACCGGGCCACCTACTCCTGGACGTCGCTCTACCTGCGCACCTTGTTCCCGAGTATGGGCCGGTGGCGGCGTGATCGTCTCGGCATGCCGCGGCGTCGAGGTCATCGCAACGCGCTCCGGCGGCCGGACGGCAGGCCGGTGAAGGTGCTGCAGGCCTTCAGCCGGTACGCACTGCCGACGCCGCTGAACTACCCGGAGTCGGTTTTCACCGGGGGCTACTGGCTGCTGCCGCTGTCCGAAGGGTGGAGTCCACCGGATCAGCTGACCGCATTTCTCGACAGCGGCGATCCGCCGGTCTACATCGGGTTCGGGAGTATGGCACTGAACGATCCGCGTCGGCTGGGCCGCATCGTCGCCGCGGCGGTCCGCCGTGCCGGCGTGCGCGCGATCGTCGTCGGCGGCTGGGGTGCGATTGATCCTGCCGAGCTCGGAGCGGGGACGCTGTACTTGCCGGAGGCACCGCTCGACTGGCTGTTCCCGCGGACCGCCGCAGTTGTTCACCATGGCGGCAACGGCACGATCGGCTACGCGTTGGCCGCGGGCCGACCGCAAGTGGTGTGCCCATTCATGGCGTTCGACCAGTTGTTCTACGCTCGTCAACTGCACACGCGCGGGGTCGCACCGCCGCCGCGGCCGCACCGGGGTCTGACCGCGGACGGTCTCGCGAGCGCGATGTCGATGGCGGTCACGGACGCGCGGATGGCTGAGCGAGCGGCGGACATCGGGCGGCGGGTCCGTCACGAAGACGGCGTCAACGCGGCCGTAGGCATCCTGGAATCGCTCGTATGACGGGCCGGCGCGGATGATCGGGTCTGGAGCTGCCGGCCACGGTGGCGAGGCCATGGAGCCGTTGGCGATCAGCGGTGCGTGGAAACTGCGGCCGCGACAGTTCGACGACGACCGTGGAACCTTCGTCGTCCCCTTCCGCCAGGACCTGTTGACTGCCGCGGCCGGTCACCCGTTGGCGGTCAGTCAACTCAACTGCGCGGTTTCGGCTGCTGGTGTGATCCGGGGCATTCATTTCGTCGACACTCCACCCGGCCAGGCGAAGTACGTCGTCTGCGTGGCCGGTGCGGTGCTGGACGTGGTCGTCGACGTACGAGTCGGCTCACCGACGTTCGGCCGGTGGGACTCGGCAATCCTGGACGACGTGGACCGATCGGCCGTGTACCTGTCCGAAGGGCTTGGCCATGCGGTCATGTCGTTGACCGAGCAGTCCACCATCGCGTACCTGACTTCGACGCCGTACCAGCCGCATTTCGAGCGCACGGTCACGCCGCTGGACAAAGAGATCGGTATCGATTGGCCGGCAGGACGCTCCGACGGAACGGAACTGTCGATCCGCCTGTCGGACCGGGATGCAGAGGCGCCGTCGCTCGCAACTGCTTGCCGGCAGGGCATTCTGCCGGTGTTCCAGCATCCGCGGGCCGCTCGGTAGGGCCGCCGGCGACGGCTGAATTCGTCTCCTGGTTGGCGATCGGCAGGTCTGCGACTCTTGCACTCGTGGGATCGGTAGGGATCTGAGGGGAGATCATGCGTATTGCTGAGGTGCTGATCCATCAAGAGGACTCGATCCGCGCGGTCCTCCAGGCGATCGAACGGGCCGGATCTTCCCGGGCGTTCGTCACGGATTCGGCTGGCCGGCTGATCGGCGCGGTCAGTGAGAGTGACATCCGCAGAGCGCTGCTCGACGGTGCCGGCCTCGAGTCACCGTCCAGCCCGCTCGTACGGGATGCGGGGATCTCCACCAAACCCGGAGTGGGACGGGCAGAGGTCATCGACCTGATGCACGCCCTCGGCGTACGGGAGGTGCCGGTGGTCGACGAAGACGGACGGGTTGTCGAAGTCCACACCGAACGGGCTCTGGCTGGTGCCGAGCAGCGCTACAACGTCGCGGTCATCATGGCCGGAGGCAGAGGTACCAGGCTCGCGCCGTTGACCGATCATGTCCCGAAGCCGATGCTTTCCGTTGCCGGGCGCCCGATTCTCGAACGGCTGGTGCTGCATCTGGTCGGCTCGGGCATCACCCGGATCTTCATCTCGCTCAACTATCTCGCCGAGGTGATCGAGGACTACTTCGGTGACGGGCACAACTTCGGCTGCCGGATCGAGTACCTGCGCGAGGACCGGACCGTACCGCTGGGCACCGGAGGCTCGCTTCGGCTGCTGGCACAGTACGGCGAGGTGACCGAGCCGGTCCTGGTCATGAACGGCGACCTGGTGACGGACTTCTCCGTCGGTGGGCTCCTCGACGCCCACGCCGCGGCGAATGTGGTCGCGACCGTCGCGACCACGCAGTATCAGCACCAGGTTCCGTTCGGCGTGCTCGAGCAGACGGACGGGCGGCTGGTGCGGGTCGTCGAGAAGCCGGCGCCGTCCTGGCCGGTGAACGCGGGGATCTATGTGATCGAACCCGAAGTGATCGCGAAGATTCCGGCCGGACGGCTGTTCCCGATCACCGAACTGCTCGATCAATGTCTCAGTGAAGGCCGCCCGGTCGGGCTCTGGCCCGTCCGTGAGCATTGGCAGGACATCGGCCGGCCGGCCGAGCTCGCTCAAGCACGAGGAGAGGCCTAGTCATGTGCGGGTTCACCGGATGGCTTTCGAGCGAGCGGGACCTCACCCGTGAACGCGCCGCGCTCGCGGCCATGACCGAGACGATGGCCTGCCGAGGGCCCGATGAGTCGGGCACCTGGGTGCGTCCTTCGATCGCCCTGGGCCATCGCCGGCTGGCGGTCATCGACCTTCCCGGTGGCAAACAGCCGATGACGGTGGATACGCCCGCGGGCACGGTGGCGCTGGTCTTCGCCGGCGAGATCTACAACTTCGTCGAGCTCCGGACGCTGCTGGAGAAGCATGGGCATCGCTTCCGGACCGGCAGCGACACCGAGGTCCTGCTGCGTGGCTACCTGGAATGGGGCGACCAGTTGGCCGGCCGGCTGAACGGAATGTTCGCCGCCGGCATCTGGGACGGACCGCGCCGCCGGCTGGTGCTCCTCCGTGACCGCCTCGGCGTGAAGCCGCTCTACTACTTCCCGACCCCGGACGGCGTCGTGTTCGGCTCGGAGCCCAAGGCGATCCTGGCGAGTCCGTGTGCCGAACCGGTAGTGGATGCCGACGGGCTGCGGGAGCTCGTGGAGCTGACCCAACCGCCGGGATGGTCGCTGTGGAAGGGAATGCGCAGCGTCGTGCCCGGATCGATGGTGACCGTGGACGATTCGGGCATCCGGACCATGTCGTACTGGCAACTGGCCGCTGCTGCACACGGGCAGGATCAGCGGTCCACCGTCGACACAGTCAGGTCGCTGTTCGCGGATTCGGTGCAGCGTCAGCTGGTGTCCGATGTGCCGCGCTGCATCCTGTTGTCCGGCGGCCTGGACTCGAGCGCGATCACCGGTGTCGCGGCCGAGAGCCTCCGCGATCAGGCCGAGCAACTGCGTACGTTCTCGGTTGAGGTGAGCAACAATCAGGACGGCTTCGTCGTCGACCCGGTCCATGCGGCGCCGGACACGCCGTTCGCGCTGGAGATGGCGGCGCACGTCGGGTCGAAGCACGAGGTGGTTCAGTTGCAGGCCGGGCAGATGGCCGATCCGGCGATCCGGCGCGCGGCCGTCGCGGCGCGAGACGCCCCGACGTTCGGTCAGATGGATGCGTCGCTTTACCTTCTTTTCAAGGCTATCCGGGAAGAATCCACCGTTGCCCTGTCCGGTGAGTCCGCGGACGAGTTGTTCGGTGGGTACAAGTGGTTCCATGATCCACGCATCGCCACGGCCCGAACGTTTCCATGGCTGGCAGCCGGGCTGGGGTCCTTCGGAATTCGCGGAAGTGCCTTGGACCCCGAACTGGTCCGGAAGCTGGACATTCCGGCGTACGTGGCGGATCAGTACGCGACCGCGGTCGCGGAGGTGGACCACCTGGACGGCGAATCCGGGACGACGCGCCAGATGCGGACGCTGTCGTACCTCGCCCTTCGGCGCTTCCTGCAGATGTGGCTGGAGCGCAAGGACCGGATGTCGATGGCCGTCGGTCTCGAGGTACGGGTGCCCTTCTGCGACCATCGCCTCGTCGAGTACGTGTACAACGTGCCGTGGGCGCTCAAGAGCTTCGACCACCGGGAGAAGAGCTTGCTGCGCCATGCGACGTCGCAGGTGATGCCGCGGTCGGTGGCGCTCCGTGAGAAGAGCGGCTATCCGTGGTCGCACGATCCGTCGTACGAGTCAGAGGTCCGCGCACAGGCCCGGGAGCTGGCCGCGGACCCGACATCCCGCGTCTTCTCCGTCGTACCGCGGAAGTGGTTGCAGGAAGCAACATCATCGGACCGGCCCGATGATGTGAGTACGGCTTCGCTGGACTGGGTTCTGGATCTTCATCACTGGTTCGACATTTATCGCCCGAGCATTGCCATTTAGCCCGCCCGCATCGCAAGGGAGGACCTGTGTACGCGTACGACCCAGAGCTGATCCCTCGGATTCCGGCACTTGCCGGCGTGGACTTCACGGATTACAAGGCCGTCCGGGCCGCGGAGTCGAGTTACGGTCCAGTGCTGCAGTACGAACCGCCGACGCCGGTCGTCACCACCGATCTTGCGGTCGAGGGACCTGAGGGGGCCCCGGATGTTCCGGTGCGGGTCTACCGCCCTTCGGGGCACGGCGACGGCCTGCCCGGAATGTTGTACCTGCACAGCGGCGGGTTCGTAGCTGGAACGGTTGCGCAGGTTGATCCGGTCATCCTCCGGATCTCGGCGGAGGTCGGCGTTGTCGTTGTCTCGGTCGAGTACCGGCTGGCGCCGGAGAATCCCTTTCCCGCTGGGCTGGACGACTGCTACGCGGTTCTGGCCTGGGCAGCCAAGTACGCCGCCGAGCTCGGCATCGACCCGCAACGGCTGGCCGTGTGTGGGCACAGCGCGGGTGGCGGGCTCGCTGCCGCCCTCGCGTTGCTCGCCCGGGACCGTGGCGGTCCGGCGATCTGCTTCCAGTACCTCGGGGTGCCGGAGATCGACGACCGCCTGGACACGCCGTCGATGCTCGCGTACGTGGATACGCCGATCTGGAACCGGCGGTTCGCCGAGTTCAGCTGGGACAGCTATCTCGGGGTCGGAAAGCGAGGATCGGACAATGTCTCGCCCTATGCGGCGCCGGCACGGGCCGAAGACCTGTCCGGTCTGCCGCCGGCTTTCGTCACCGCGTGCCAGTTCGACCCGCTTCGCGACGAGGACATCCGGTACGCGCAGCGGCTGGCGCAGGCGAATGTGCCTGCCGAGTTGATCGTCTACCCCGGCGCCATCCACGGGACCGAGCTCGTCGAAGAGGCTACGATCGCGCGGCGGATGTCCGGCGACATGATTGCCACCCTGCGTCGGGCGCTGACCGCAAACTGACCGCCAGTTCCGGGACGGGAACTTGGCTCAGGTCATGCACCAGCCGCCGTCGACGGTGAGGCACTGACCGGTGATGAACCCGGCGCCGGGCGAGACGAGAAAGTCGACCGCGGCGGCGATGTCCTCGGGCCGGCCCCGGCGCTTGACGCACTGCAACTCGATCTGGCGCGCCACCACGGCCGCCAGATCGGCGACGGCGGCACGTTCGGCGGCGACCTCGATCGAGCCTGGGCGAACGCAGTTGACCGTCACGCCGTGCGGCCCGAGCTCCCGCGCCAGAGCGCGAACCAAACCTTCCAGCCCGCTCTTGGCCGCGATGTAGGCCGCCAGGTCGCCCTGGCCGAGCTGGGTGAAGACGGACGAGGTGGCCACGATGCGTCCGTACCCGAGCTTGGTGAAGACCGGGCTGACCAGCCGGGCGCAGGCGGCATGGGTAATCAGGTTGATTTCCAGCTGGCGGCGGAGTGTCGCCAGGTCGAGGCTCTCCCACGGGATGCGTGGATAGGCGCCGGCGTTCGACACCAGGACCTGGAGCTTGCCGGCAGACCGCTCGATCTCTCGCTCGAGCGAATCGATCGTCCCTGGTTCGGTCAGATCCCCGGTGACGGCGACTGCCGCGGCGCCTTGCTGCTTGACCTGCGTGAGTACATCCGTCAGGTCGGCATCCAGGGCCAGATGCGTCAGGATCAGGTCGTAGCGGCTGGCGAGACTGACTGCGATCACTCCGCCGAGGCCCGAACCGGCCCCGGTCACGATAGCGACGGGACGTTCCACGGTAGTCGGTCTCCGTTCCAGAAGCCGCGCGTCAGAGCTGTTCCGACTCTGTGAGTTTGGTTCCCGGCATCGGCGATGTCAACTATATTGGAACTCGGGTTTCAATTTTTGACCTCAGCTGAGAAGCTCGGATCTGTGCTGTTCGTGTTCGCGATCCTTGTGAGGGGACCATGGCGCGGTGTGTGCTGAATCGATTTGCCGCTGAGCTGCCGTCGACGAGTGAAACCGTCTGTCTGGGTGAGGGAAACACGCCAGTCGTCGAGCTGCCGGTGCTTGCACGCCGGTTGGGCGTGCGGTCGGTGGCCGCCAAGCTGGAGACGGCGAATCCGACCGGTTCGTACAAGGACCGGGTGGCGGCGTTGTCGATGTCGCTGGCGCGGAGCCGGGGGTATCGCGGGTGGGTCGCGACGTCGTCGGGCAATGCGGGGATGGCGATGGCGGCGTACGGGGCACGGGCCGGCATCCCCGGCTTCCTGTGCTTGGCCGGGTCGGTGCCGCCGGAGAAGTCGTTGCCGTTGCTGGCCTTCGGCGAAGGCGCGCTGCAGGTCGTACGGGTCGATGGCGCCGGGCGGCCGGAGGTTGATGGCGCGATGTTCGATCAGGTACGGGAGGCGGCGGCCAGGCACAAGCTCTATCTCGGTGTCACGTTGCATGCGTTCAATCCGGATGGCATGCGCGGCATCGACACGATCGCGTACGAGCTTGCCGAGCAACTGCCCGAAGCAACACATGTGTACGCGCCGGTGGGTGGTGGTGGATTGCTGGTGGCGCTGTCCCGCGGGATGGCTGATCGCGGTCTGGCGCCGCGGTTGATCGCGTGTCAGCCGACGGGATGTGCGCCGGTCGTTCGGTACTTGGACGGGGAAATCCCGGCGGTGACGGTCGAGGGCAGCACGACCGGCATCTCCGCCTTGCAGTTGCCGCGCCCGCCCGATGGGGAGGCAGCGGTCGAGGCGGTGGCCGGCTCGCAGGGTTGGGGGACCGCGATCGAGGACGAGGACATTTTGGCCGCCCAGCGCTGGCTAGCGTCGGCGGAGGGGGTGTTCGTCGAACCGGCGGCGGCCGCGACGGTCGCGGCTGCGCTCGCCGACGCCGACCGCGGGCGGCTGCGAGCCGATGCGCGTCCGCTGCTGATCCTGACCGGCGCCGGCTGGAAGGACCTCGGCCGCTTCGCCCCGGACGCGTCCCGCTTGCCGACGGTCGCGGTCGGAAGTGTTTCGCAGCATGTCGACGAGTGGATCGAGGCCGTGAGCGACGAGTCGCCCGCGGCGGGGGCCGGTTGGTTGGAGGATTTCGGATGAGTGGTGTGGCGGATCAGCGGATTGGGTGTGAGGGGCTGCTTCGGGTTGGGGGTGAGTGTTTGGAAGGGCCTTGCTGGGACGGGCGTACGGGGCGGTTGTGGTTTGTGGACATTCCGCGGGGCACGATCTTTGCGTACGGGTGGTCCGACCGGCGGCTCGAGCGGATTGAGGCCGGTGAAGCGGTGAGTGCGGTGATTCCGCGGGTGGAGGGTGGTGAGGTCGTCGCCTGCCGGCGGGGGGTGGCGACGCTGGCCGGGGACGATCTTCGGCTGGGGATGCTGATCGACGAGGACATCTCCTGGATGCGTACGAACGACGCGAAGTGCGATCCGTACGGACGGCTCTGGGTCGGCACGATGGCCGATGACGCGAGTCCGCGGAGCGGCAGCCTGTACCGGATCTCGGCGGACTGGTCGCGGACGACGGTGCTGACCGGCGTATCGATCAGCAACGGGCTCGGCTGGAGTCCGGACGGCCGCCGGATGTACTACATCGACAGCCCGATCAAGACCGTCGACGTACTGGACTACGACCCAGGCACCGGTGACGCTGTGGATCGACGGGTTCTGATCGACACGTCGGAGTACGCCGGTATGCCGGACGGGCTGGCGGTCGACGCCGAGGGCTGTTTGTGGGTCGCGTTCTTCGGCGGTGGCGCTGTCCGCCGCTTCTCACCTGGAGGTTCCTTGCTCGCAACCATCGAAGTCCCCGATCGCCATGTGACCAGTTGTGCGTTCGCGGGTGAAGAGCTTGATCACCTGGTCATCACCACCGGGCAGGGGCCCGATTCCGCGACCGGTGGCAATCTCTTCGTGGCTCGTCCGGGCGTACCCGGGTTGCCGACGGCGGCGTTCGCCGGATGACGCGTACGGCGCTGGTCACCGGTGGCTGCAGTGGGATCGGTCTTGCTGCCGCGAACAGATTGAGAACCGACGGGATTCGGGTAGTGACCGCGGATCTGGCCGCGGACGCGGATGTCGCCGTGGATGTGTCATCCGCCAAGGACGTCGCCGATGCGGCCGCTTCGATCGGCGACATCGACATCCTGGTCAACAGCGCCGGCATCGTCGGCCCGAACGCGCCGCTGTGGGAGATCACCGACGAACAGTGGGACCGGGTCATGAAGGTTGACCTGACCGGTGTCTTCAACTGCTGCCGGGCGGTGATCCCGGGCATGATCGAGCGCGGCTGGGGCCGGATCGTGAACGTGGCAAGCATCGCCGGCAAAGAGGGCAATCCGAACCTGTCCGCGTACTCGGCGGCCAAGGCGGGCGTGATCGGGCTGACGAAATCACTCGGCAAGGAGCTGGCCACCAGCGGCGTACTCGTGCATGCGATCGCGCCCGCGGTGATCTCGACGCCGATGAACGCCGGGACCGCGCCGGAGACGTTGCGGTACATGATCGACCGCATCCCGATGGGACGGCTCGGTGAGCCGGAAGAAGTTGCCGAACTGATCGCTTGGTTGTGCTCGGAGCGGTGCACTTTCTCCACCGGTTCGGTGCACGACATCAGCGGCGGCCGGGCCACGTACTGACCGAGTGGGGGCGAGTTGATGCGGGCGTTCATGATCGATGGTCCGATGTCGGGCTCGGTACGCGACGTGCCGGAACCGAAGGCGACCGGAAGCCGCGTGGTCGTCGACGTCGAAACCGTGGGTCTGTGTGGAACCGACGTCGAGTTGTTCGCGGGGACCATGCCGTACTTCCGCCAAGGACTCCTGACCTACCCGGTCCGCCCCGGGCACGAGTGGGCCGGGACGGTGCGCGAGATCGGGCCCGAGGTGACGTCCGTCCAGCCGGGCGATCGCGTCACCGCCGACACGTTCGTCGGCTGCGGTGCGTGCGAACTCTGCCGTACCCGTCGGCATCATCTTTGTGCGGTGCATGACGAGATCGGCGTACGGGACGGTTTGCCGGGCGCTCTGGCCGAGCGGATCGCCGTACCGGAGGTCGCGGTGCACAAGCTGCCACCGTCGATGTCCGCGGCGGTCGGAGCGTTCATCGAACCGGGGTCGTGCGCGTTGCGTGGCGTGCGCGCGGCCCGGGTGGGCGATGGCGCCGCGGTGCTCGTTTGGGGTACGGGCACGCTCGGACTGCTTGCGGCCCAGTTCGCCCGTGCTTTGGGCGCTTCGGTTTGCGTCGCAGGCGTCGTTGCCGGGCAGTTGGAGCTGGCGAAGCGCCTTGGCTTCGAGGATGTCGTACGAGCTGACGATTTGGGTGGCCGTCAGTTCGACAGCGCCATCGATGCGACCGGTGCGCCGACGGTGCCTGAACAGGCGTTGCATCACATCTCTCCAGGCGGCGTACTCGCCTTGCTCGGTGTCGCGCCGGAACCGGGCGTACTGGAGGTGAATCGCCTTGTTCTCAACGACATCACCGCGGTCGGCGTCCTTGGCGGATCGGCCTGTATCGATGATGCGATCGCTCTGCTCCAAAGCGATGGTGTCGACGTTTACCCGATGATCGCGACCACCGTCGGGCTGGAGCGGGTGGCCGGAATCCTGCGTAATGGTGGAAAAGTGCCCGGAACGAGCGCTCCCAAAGTGCAGGTTGCGCCGTCCGGTTAGTGGTGCGGTGTAACTAGCCCTGATGAGCCGACCCGCCGCATCGCCGTACGCTCCAGGCACCGTGGGGAAACTCGGGCAGGGGAGCGCCAATGCGAGTTCTGGTCACCGGTGGAGCCGGGTTCATCGGTTCGCACTATGTCCGGCGGGTGATGGCCGGCGCGTACCCGGCGCTCCGCGAGGCCGAGGTGATCGTGCTCGACAAGCTCACGTACGCAGGGAATCTGGCCAATCTCGCCCAGGTCACGGGCGATCCGCGGCTGCGCTTCGTACGCGGAGATGTCTGCGACCCGGACCTCGCGGCCGACGTGATGACCGGCGCCGATCTGGTCGTGCACTTCGCCGCCGAGTCCCACGTGGACCGCTCGATCCTCGGCTCGGCCGACTTCGTGCTGTCGAACGTGCTGGGCACGGCCACGATGCTGCGGGCGGCGCTCGACGCCGGGGTGAACAAGTTCGTCCACGTCTCCACTGACGAGGTCTACGGGTCGGTCGATTCCGGTGCATCGGTGGAGGAACAGGCGCTCGAACCCAACTCGCCGTACTCGGCCTCGAAGGCCGCCTCGGACCACCTCGCGCGTGCTTTCCACCGAACGTACGGGCTTCCCGTCTGTATCACCCGCTGCTCGAACAACTACGGCCCGCACCAGTACCCGGAGAAGGCCATCCCGTTGTTCGTCACCAACCTGCTCGACGGGCGACCGATCCCGCTGTACGGCGACGGCCTCAACGTCCGCGACTGGCTGCACGTCGACGACCATTGCCGCGGCATCCAATTGGTCGCCGACCACGGCCGGCCCGGCGAGATCTACAACATCGGCGGCGGCACCGAACTGACGAACCACGACCTCGTCGGCCGCCTCCTGGACGCTCTGGGCCGCGATTGGTCAATGGTGGAACACGTTCCAGACCGCCAGGGCCACGACCGCCGCTACTGCGTCGACATCACCAAGATCAGCACCGAACTCGGCTACCACCCCACCGTCGACTTCACCACCGGCCTCACCGAAACAGTCCGCTGGTACACAAACCACCGCTCCTGGTGGGAACCCCTCAAAAACACCACCGGCCTTGCGCGCTAGTACCCGACCGGCCTCCTGAGGGTCGCGCGGTACGCCAAGACCCCGGTTTCGTGCCCACATAGTGAGCTCTGTTTGCGCGGTGTAATGCGCCGCCCTTGACCCAACCTGCGTGCGACCGTAGCGTTGAATTAATAGCACGGTCATTTCATTCAGTGAAACTGTTGGGGGATGGTCATGACGACGGAACAGCTCCGGGTCGATGGGATTTCGGAGGGGTTGCGGGCTCGGGCGGTGGTGCGGGCTCCGGGTGGGGTGCACTCGAATGTCCGGCTTCGGGGGCCGCATCCGTTCATTCGGTCCGCGAAGGGGGCGTGGCTGTTCGGTGTCGATGGGCGTGACTATGTGGACTACCTGCTGGGTCAGGGCCCGAACTTCCTCGGGCATGCGCCGGACGCGGTGGTGCAAGCTGTTTCGGCCGCCTGCGAGGGCGGTTTGCTGTTTGGGGGACAGCATGAGCTGGAGGTGCAGGCGGCCGAGCTGGTGTGTGAAGTGGCCGGCTGGCCGGAGATGGTGCGGTTTTCGACCAGCGGGACCGAGGCCGTGCAGGCGGCCTTGCGAGTTGCCCGGGCGGCGACCGGGCGGACCGAGATCGTCCGTTTTCAAGGGCATTACCACGGTTGGGTCGACAACATCCTGATCGGCGAGCGCGATGGGGACTGGGGGGTGGCGAGCGCCGGGCAGGTCGCCGACAACCTGCGGCCGTGCCACATCCTGCCGTGGAACGACGCGGAGCTGTTGACCGCGCAGTTCGAGCAGTACGGATCGCGGCTGGCCGCAGTGATCATGGAACCGATCATGATCAACACCGGGGTGATCGAGCCGAAGCCCGGTTACCTGGAAACCGTGCGGGAGCTGTGCACCAAGTACGGAGTGGTGCTGATCTTCGACGAGGTGATCTCCGGTTTCCGGGTCGGTCTCGGTGGCGCGACGCAGCGGTACGGTGTGACGCCGGACCTCGCCACGTACGGCAAGGCGTTCGCCGGTGGGTACCCGGTTGCCGCTCTGGTCGGCCGGTCCGATCTGATGAGTCTGCTCGGTACGGGCATGGTCAACCACTCCGGCACGTTCAACGCGTCCGTGATGGCGATGGCCGCCGTCACCGCGACACTGACCACCTTGCGCGACAGACCGCCGTACGCGTCGGTGGAGGAGCACGGCGGTGCGCTGATGGCCGGCCTGCGCGAGATCGCCGCGAAACATGACGTACAGCTGCGAGTCGCCGGTCTTCCGGCAGCGTTCCATGTGTCGTTCGGCGATGCGGACGTGACGGACTATCGCTCGTTGCAGCAGCTCGACCTGGCGCGGTACGAACGGCTGGCGGCTGCCCTGGTGGAGAATGGGATCTGGCTGGCCGGTCGTGGCATCTGGTACGTGTCCGGTGCGCATGGACCGCGTGAGCTCGACGTCGCACTGACCCGGTTCGAGAAGACGCTCAGCGAGTGGGCGCTGAAGGTGGAGCGGTAGAGCATGCGATTGGCACTCCTGGGCCTGTACCACGAAACCAATACGTTCTCACCCGTCCGCGCCGATCGCGCCATGTTCCGGAACGGCGGGGTGTGGCGCGGCGACGAGATCGTCGAGGCGTACGCGATGTCGTCCTCCACGAATGGTGGCTTCCTGGTCGGGGCGGCGGAGCAGGGTGCCGAGGTCGTACCGCTGATGTTCGCGTTCGTGACACCGACCGGACGGATCGCCGCGGACGCCTTCGACTGGCTGGTCGACGAGATGATCGGCCTGCTGCGCGACCAGGGGCCGTGGGACGGCGTGCTGCTCAATCTGCACGGCGCGGCGGTCGCGGAGAACCACGCGGATGCGGACGCGGAGATCGCGACGCGCGTACGCGCGGTGGTCGGCCCCGGCGTACCAGTGGGCACTGTTCTCGACCTGCACGCCAACGTCTCGCAGCGCCTGATCGACGCGTTGACCATAACGTTGGTGTACCAAACGAATCCACATGTCGACGCGAAACAGCAGGCGATCCGGTGCACCGAGCTGGTGGTTCGTACGATCCGTGGTGAGCTCCAGCCGCGGCAGGCGATGGTGGCGTTGCCGCTGGTGTGCAACATCGCCTGTCAGGACACCAGCGAGGAGCCGATGGTGGGGCTGCTCGCGAAGGCGCGCGAGATCGCCGGCCGGCCGGGCATCCTGTCCGCGAACGTGGTCGAAGGCTTTCCGTACGCGGATGTGCCGCAGGTCGGGATGTCCTGTGTGGTGATCCACGACGGCGATGCGGACCAGGCCAAGCGCGCCGCGGATGAGCTGGCCGGCAGCATCTGGGCGCAGCGGGACGCGCTGCAGACCACTGGGATGACCGTCGACGAGGCGCTCGACATCGCGGTCGCGGACCGGCACGGACCGGTGGTGCTGCTCGATGCCGGTGACAACATCGGCGGCGGTTCACCCGGGGATTCCACCGTGATTCTCGAGGCAGCCGTCCGGCGTGGGCAGCGTTCGCTCGTGCAGACGATTTGCGATCCGAAGTCCGCGCAACACTGCATCGAAGCCGGGGTCAACTCGACCGTGAGCCTCGCGGTCGGTGCGTGGCAGTCGCACTCGGCGGGGCAGCCGGTGCAGATCACCGGCCGCGTACGCGCCGTGTCGGACGGAAAGTTCGAGGAGCCGAACCCGACGCACGGTGGGTTCCGGTTCTTCGACATGGGGCCGACGGCCGTGGTCGACACCACCGCCGGGCACACGCTGGTGATCTCGTCGATCCCCGTGATGGGTACGAGTTTGCAGCAACTGTTGTCGGTCGGGGTGACGCCGTCTTCGTACCGGATCGTGGTGGGGAAGGGCGTCAACTCACCGCGGGCCGGGTACGCCCCGATCGCGACCCGGATGCTGGTCGTCGACACCGAGGGCGTCAGCGCGATGGGCCTCGACCGGTTCGACTACCGGCACCGGCGCAAACCCTTGTACCCCTTTGAGAGTACGGGTTTCGCACCGATGCCGTTCGACTGACTCAGGCGGTTTCGGCGGGCGTCAGCGTGATCTGGCCGGCGACCTCGATCAGGGTGCGCGCGGTCTTCTCCACGTCCCGCATCGAGAAGCGTGCCTCGGGGGCGCTCACACTCAGGGCGGCCGGCAGCCGGGTGCCGAGGATCGGCACCGCGACGCACCGGCCGTCCGGCTCGTTCTCGCGGTTGTCGACCGCGTACCCGAGCCGGCGGACCTTTGCCAGCTCGGCCAGGTAGTCGTCGACGCTGGTGATGGTCTCGGCGGTCCGGCTCGGCATCCCGGCCTCGGCCAGCAGCTCGCGGACCCGGTCCTCGGGCAGGTGCGCGGCGATCGCCTTGCCCAGCGCGGTCGAGTGCAGTGGGTCGTGCGTACCCCGGCTGGCCGCCAGCCGGACGCTGCGGCGGGACTCGATGATCTCCAGGTAGATCACGTGGTGACCGTCGAGCAGCCCGAGGTTGGTGGTTTCGTCCAGATCGTCGCGAAGCCGTTCCAGCGAAGGGCGGACGCGTTCGCGCAGTACCTCGGTGTGGCGGGACTGCATGCCGAGGAAACCGAGACCGATCCGGAACAGGCCGCTGTCGGTGTCGCGCTCGACGTAGCGGCTCTTCTCCAGGGTCCACAGGTACCGGAACGCGGACGACTTGGGCAGATCCGCGGCGTCGGCGACCTCCTTGAGCGTGACGCCGTCGATCGATTCCTGCAGCAGGTTCAGCACCGAGACGACCCGCTCGATCGAGCGGACCGCGTACACCCGGCCTTCGTCCTCGACGGTCTCGCCGGGCTGGATCCTGTCCTTGGTAACGGCTTGCGGAGTCAGCGGACTCACCCTCTATCTACGTGGGCCCCCGTAAGCCCTCGGCGTGGAATTAGTTTGCTCGTTTCATCCTATGAAACGGCCAAGGGTGGGACAAGGGGCCAATTCCGCCGCCCGGACCGGCACGAGTCAGGCTGGTACGGCTGCCGGAGCACCCAGCCACTGGGAGATCTCGGCGAGCAGCGTCTGCTGGACTTCCGGCGGGGCAGTGGAGGCCAGTACAGAGCCCCGGGCCAGGTCCGCCAGCTCGGCATCGGTGAAGCCGTGCACAGTACGGGCGGTCTCGTACTGCTCGGCCAGCCGCGACCCGAACAGCAGCGGGTCGTCGGCGCCGAGCGCGATCCGGGCGCCGGCCTCGTACAACTCACGCAGCGGGACGTCCTCGGGGCGGTGATACACGCCGAGCGACACGTTGGACGCGGGGCAGACCTCGAGGGCGATCTGGGCCTCGACCACCCGCTTCAGCAGGTCCGGATCCTCGACCGCGCGGACGCCATGGCCGATCCGGCCGGCGCCCAGCTCGTCCAGACAGGTGCGTACGGTGGCGGGGCCGCACAGTTCGCCACCATGTGGGGCCGCCAGCAGACCGGCGTTTCGCGCGATCCGGAAGGCCGGCGCGAACTCCGACGTGGTGCCCCGGCGTTCGTCGTTCGACAATCCGAAGCCGACCACGCCCCGGCCGACGTACTGCGACGCGAGCCGGGCCAGCGTCCGTGCATCCAGCGGGTGGCGGGTGCGGTTCGCGGCGATGATGACCTGGACCTCGATCCCGGTCGACGCGGCGGCGTCGCGCGCGGCGTCCAGGACCAGGTCGGTGAACTCGGTGATGCCGTGGAAACGATTCGCGTACCCGGACGGGTCGACCTGGATCTCCAGCCAGCGCGATCCGTCGGCGCGATCGTCCTCGGCGGCTTCGCGGACCAGGCGCCGGACGTCGTCCTCGGTCCGCAGCACCGACCGGGCGATGTCGTACAGCCGCTGGAACCGGAACCAGCCGCGCTCGTCCGCGGCCGACAGGTCCGGCGGCCATTCGGTGCGCAGCGCGTCCGGCAGCCGGACGCCGTGCTTGTCGGCCAGCTCGACCAGCGTCAGGTGCCGCATCGACCCGGAGAAGTGCAGATGCAGGTGTGTTTTGGGCAGCACCCGCAGATCCCGCTGCGTCATTACCGAAGGTTACCGAGGGCCTACCCGCCCGGGGAAATCCGGGCGAGTCCGCGGCTGCCGGCGGTCGGGCATGGTGACCTCAGCCCAGCAGCTTGGCGATCCGGGTGAGGCCTTCGGCCAGGTCGTCGTCGCCGAGCGCGTAGGACAGCCGCAGGTACCCGGGCGCGCCGAACGCCTCGCCCGGCACGACCGCCACCTCCGCCTCGTCCAGGATCAGATCGGCCAGCTCGGCGGACGATTCCGGCGTACGCCCGGCGATCCGCTTGCCGAGCACGCCCTTCACCGACGGGTACGCGTAGAAGGCGCCGGTCGGCTCCGGGCACTCGACGCCGGGGATCTCGTTGAGCATCCGGACCATGGTCTTGCGCCGCCGGTCGAACGCGACCTTCATCTCGTCGACCGCGGCCAGATCGCCGGACACCGCGGCGAGTGCGGCGCGCTGCGCGATGTTGCAGACGTTCGAGGTCTGGTGCGACTGCAGGTTCGTCGCGGCCTTGATCACGTCCTTGGGGCCGATCATCCAGCCGACCCGCCAGCCGGTCATCGCGTACGTCTTGGCGACACCGTTCAGTACAACGGTCCTGTCCGCGAGCTCCGGTACCGCGACCGGGAGCGAGGTGAACGCTGCGTCACCGTACGTGAGGTGCTCGTAGATCTCGTCCGTGATCACCCACAGATCGTGCTCGAGCGCCCAGCGGCCGATCGCCTCGATCGCCTCCGGGGCGTCGACCGCGCCGGTCGGGTTGCTCGGCGAACAGAACAGCAGCGCCTTGGTCCTGGGCGTACGCGCCGCCTCCAACTGCTCCACGGTGACGCTGTAGTTCTGCGTCTCGTCCGCGAGTACCTCGACCGGTACGCCGCCGGCCAGCCGGATCGCCTCCGGGTAGGTGGTCCAGTACGGCGCCGGCAGGAGTACCTCGTCGCCTGGGTCGAGCAGGGTCGCGAACGCGTTGTACACGGCGTGCTTGCCGCCGTTCGTGACCAGCACCTGGGCCGGCTCGATCTCGTACCCGGAATCGCGCTTGGTCTTCGCGGCGATCGCCTGCTTGAGCTCCGGCAGGCCGCCGGCCGGGCTGTACCGGTGGTTCTTCGGATCCCGGGCCGCCGCGACCGCCGCGTCGACGATGTAGTCCGGGGTCGGGAAGTCCGGCTCACCCGCGCCGAAGCCGATCACCGGCCGGCCGGCCGCCTTGAGCGCCTTCGCCTTGCTGTCCACCGCCAGCGTCGCCGATTCACTGATGGCGCCGATCCGCGCCGAGATCCTGGAACTCATACGCCCATCCTGGCACCACGGCTCCTGGTCGCGGAGGGCAGTTTCAGGAGGTGAACAAGGGAACACAGTGGGGGTGTGGTCCGTTGGGGACCGGTGAAGGCTGTATGGTTCTGACCGCGGTGCGGCGCCTGGCAGGGGGTCGTACGGGTAAGGACCAGGTCGGACGACGCCGGGAGGCTGAGTTCGACCAGGTGGCTTCGACCCCGTACACTCATCTAGTCCGGGCGTTGATGGCCCTGATCCGGCATGCCCGAGATCAGGTCCGACGCGGCGTCCGGATGGATTGCAGAGGGCACTAGCTCAACTGGCAGAGCATCGGTCTCCAAAACCGAAGGTTGGGGGTTCAAGTCCCTCGTGCCCTGCAAATCCTGACCGGCGCAGGGCCGGTCAGGCCGCCGCTAGCGAAAGAGGTAGGTCGTGACGGAGACGCGCACCCCGGCACCGTCCGGCGCCGGCAAGCCTGCGGAAGGCAAGCAGGGCAGGGGCCTGCTGCGTTTCTACCGTCAGGTGGTCGCCGAGCTCCGCAAGGTGGTTTGGCCGACCCGCAAGCAGCTCTCCACCTACTTCGTGGTCGTCCTGACCTTCGTGGTGTTCGTCATCGCGATCGTCTCGGTCCTCGACCTGGCCTTCGGCTGGGCGATGTTCAAGATCTTCGGCTGAGGCCACCACCACGACCGCACCCGCAGGTCCCGGCACACCGGCCCGACCAAGACGCCAGCCACCACCCGATGAACAGATGACGGAGTACGACGTGTCCGAGCGCGACGACGAGGTCCTCGACTACGAGGACGAGTTCGACGTATCCGCCTCCGACGAGGATCTCGACTTCGACGAGAACGCCACCGACGACGACGACCTGTTCGCCGACGGCGACGACGATGACGACGACCCGTTCGCCGGCCTCGACGACGAGGACGAGGGTGACGAGGACGACGACGAGTCCGAGGACGACGCCGAGTACGCCGCGGACGACGAGTCCGAGACGCCGCCGGCCGACGCCGACAGCTCCGACGACGAGCCGGTGGTCGTGGTGGCCGCGGCCGACGACGCCGAGGCCGCCGAGGTGGTGACCGGGAGCGACGTCGAGGACGCCGCCGAGGAGCTGGCCGAGGAGACCGCGGAGACCGCGCCGGACAGCACTACCGAGGCGCCGGTCGCGGCGGACGAGGTCGTCTTCTCCAGCGACGACACCGACTCCGCTGACGACGAAGCCGATGTGGCTGCGCTGGCTGTGGCGGCCGCCGCCGCGGCGGACGACGACGATGACGTGGCCGAGGAGGCGGAGCCGGAAGAGCCGGGCGACCCGCTCGAGGAGCTGCGCAGCCGGCTGCGGTCGCAGATCGGCGACTGGTACGTGGTGCACACGTACTCGGGGATGGAGAACCGGGTCAAGGGCAACCTCGAGAACCGGATCAACTCCCTGAACATGGAGGACTACATCTTCGAGATCATCGTGCCGACCGAAGAGGTCGCCGAGATCAAGAACGGTCAGCGCCGGATGGTCAAGCGCACCGTGCTCCCCGGTTACGTGCTGGTCCGGATGGACCTGACCGACGAGTCCTGGTCGACCGTACGGCACACGCCGTCGGTGACCGGTTTCGTCGGGAACAGCCAGAAGCCGGTCCCGCTCAGCCTCGAAGAGGTGGAGAAGATGCTCGCACCGGCCGTCGTGGCGGCGGCCGAGGCGGCGGCAGCCGAAGCCGGTGCCGCACCTGCCAAGACCGCGGCCAAGAAGAAGGTCGAGGTCGCCGACTTCGGTGTCGGTGACTCGGTCATGGTGGTCGACGGGCCGTTCGCGACCCTGCACGCCACAGTCACGGAGATCAACGCCGAGGCCCAGCGGATCAAGGCCCTGGTTGAGATCTTCGGCCGGGAGACCCCGGTGGAACTCAGCTTCAACCAGATCCAGAAAGTCTAAGGACCCGACAGAATGCCTCCCAAGAAGAAGATCGCTGCCCTGGTCAAGGTGCAGCTCCAGGCCGGTGCCGCGACGCCGGCCCCGCCGGTCGGTACCGCGCTCGGTCCGCACGGCGTCAACATCATGGAATTCTGCAAGGCGTACAACGCCCAGACCGAATCCATGCGCGGCAACGTCGTACCGGTCGAGATCACGATCTACGAAGACCGTTCCTTCACCTTCGTCACCAAGACGCCGCCGGCGCCGGAGATGATCAAGAAGGCTGCCGGTCTGCAGAAGGGCTCGGCCGTCCCGCAGCGGGACAAGGTCGGCAAGATCACCAAGGACCAGGTCCGCGAGATCGCCACCACCAAGATGCCGGACCTGAACGCCCGCGACATCGACGCCGCGATGAAGATCATCGAGGGTACGGCGCGCTCCATGGGCGTCGTCGTCGACAAGTAAGACATCCACCAGGTCCGCCATGGTGGATCAGCAGGTGTGGAAGGGCGCCATCATCGCCCGCCGAACCACAAACCGCGAACGATGCATCCGTCGTTCGTTGAAGGGAGCACAGCAGTAATGGCACAGCGCAGCAAGGCTTACCGCGCGATCGCGGAGAAGATCGACTTCGATCACCTGTACACGCCGTTGGAGGCGATCCGGCTGGCCAAGGAGGCCGCCGGAAGCAAGAAGTTCAACTCCACCGTGGACGTGGCGATGCGGCTCGGGGTCGACCCCCGCAAGGCCGACCAGATGGTGCGCGGCACCGTCAACCTTCCGCACGGTACCGGCAAGACGGCACGGGTCCTCGTCTTCGCCACCGGTGAGAAGGCCGAAGCCGCGAAGGCCGCCGGCGCCGACTTCATCGGCGACGACGACATGATCAAGAAGGTCACCGACGGCTGGCTCGACTTCGACGCCGTCGTCGCCACCCCCGACCTGATGGGCAAGGTCGGCCGCCTCGGCCGCGTCCTCGGCCCGCGTGGTCTGATGCCGAACCCGAAGACGGGTACGGTCACCCCGGACGTGGCCAAGGCCGTGTCCGACATCAAGGGCGGCAAGATCGAGTTCCGGGTCGACCGGCACGCGAACCTGCACTTCATCATCGGCAAGGCCTCCTTCGACGAGGCCCAGCTGGCGGAGAACTACAGCGCCGCCCTGGACGAGATCCTCCGCCTGAAGCCGGCCAGCTCGAAGGGCCGCTACATCAAGAAGACGGTCTTCTCGACCACGATGGGCCCGGGTGTCCAGGTTGACCCCAACCTCACCCGCAACCTCACCGAGGACCAGGCCGACGCCTGACCCCTCACCCTTCACCAAGCCCCCGGGACCATGTCCTGGGGGCTTGGTCTTTTCTTGGGAGGGGTTGGCCCCTCAGATGGTGGGTTGCCCCCTGGAAATTCGAGGGGCCAACCCTCCATCTCAGGGGGCAAGGTTCAGAGGTTGGTGATGCTGGTGATGAGGTCGGGGGTGAGTGAGCTGGGGGAGGAGTGACCGCTCAGGCGGAGGGCGTGGGCTAGTTCTTCGGCCAGGTCCGTGAGAAGGCGGGTCACGCCGGGCGCCGATTCGACGGTGAGAGCCCAGAGTGCGGGACGGCCGACGAAGACGGCCCGGGCGCCAAGAGCTAGCGCGGTGAGGATGTGTTCGCCCCGGCGGATCCCACCGTCGACGTACAGCTCGACCCCGCTCCCCGCGAGCGCCTCAGCCACCTCAGGCAGGGCCTGCGCGGTCGGAATCGAGCCATCAAGCTGACGCCCACCGTGGTTGGACACGATGATGCCGCCCGCACCCGCGTCCGCGCACCGCTTGGCGTCGTCGCCGCGAAGTACACCCTTCACCACCACCGGCAGCCCGGTACGTTCCGCGAGCCACCCGATCACATCCGGATTGAGGTCGTCCGCCTTCGCCAGATCATCGTTGGTCCACTCGCCAACCGGCAGATTGGCCAGCAGCTGACCCGGCTGCACGAGGTCCCAGACGGTAGGGCCGTCGTCTTCCTTCCGCCCAACCACCGGGGTATCCACAGTGAGCACGATCGCCCGCGCGCCCGCCTCGACGGCGGCATCAAGCATCTGCCGGGTGATTTCCCGATTCCGTACGACATAAATCTGCAGCCACCACGGCACCCCGGTCGTACCCAACTCGGCGAACTTCGTACCGGCGTTGCTCGAAACCCCAAGCACCGAACCAGCCGCACTGACCCCCCGCGCCATCGCGAGCTCACCCTCCGGATCGGCCATCCGCTGCATGGTCGACGGCGCAACCAGGATCGGCGCATCAACCGGTACGCCGAGAACCGTGGTTTTCAGATCGATGCTGGAAACATCATTCAGCACCCGCGGCCGAAACCGGTACGCCGACCAGGCAGCAACGGCCTCACCAACACTCACCCCCGCGGCCGAACCCTGCCGAAAGTACCGATGCACAGCCTCCGGAAGCCTCTCCCCGGCGGCACCCTCCAGCCCATCAATCCAGCGCATGCGCCCCATAGTCGCACCACACCGGCCCTCCACGACGCCTTTCCCAACCCAAACCCACACCCACACCCACCACCTAATGCCCCGCCGCCGACACGTACCAGCTCACGCCCACTCACGACGCCTACCGGCTGACGCCCGCTGGCGACACGTACCGGCTGACGCCCACCACGGTGCGTACCAGTCGATGCTCGCCGGAGGTGCGTACCGGCTGACGCCCACGCGCGGCAAGTACCAGCTCACGTCAACCCACGGCGCGTACCGGCTGGTGTCCACCTACGGCGTGTACCAGCTCAC
>NZ_BAAAPH010000005.1:116455-238740 GCF_039531045.1 Kribbella hippodromi
CGCCGATCCACGGCGCGCACCGGCTGACGTCCGCCCGCGGCGTGTACCAGCTCACGTCCATGCACGGCGCGTACCGGCTGACGTCCGCCCGCGGCGTGTACCAGCTCACGCCGATCCACGGCGCGCACCGGCTGACGTCCGCCCGCGGCGTGTACCAGCTCACGCCCGCCCACGGCGCGTACCTGCTGATGCCCACGCGCGGCGCGTACCAGTTGATGTTCGCCGGCGGCGCCTACCACCTCACGCCCATCCACGGCACGAGCCGACTGGCGCTCCCCGGGGTGCGTGCTGCTGACGCTCGACTGCGGTGCGTGCCGGTTCAGTTTCCAGCCGTTTGGGTGGTGAACCCCTCAAATGGTCCGTTCACCATCCGCATGCAGGGGGTGAACGGGCAACCCGAGAGGTTCACCACTCAAATGGCGCCGGCCGGAGCCGCCTGCGAGACATTCGGCTGGGGTAGGACGGCGGGTAGTCGACCGTGACGAGAAGCGATCGCGCTTGGCTGGGTGGGAGGCGGGTCGTGGGCAGCTGGGTGGGAGATGGGCCGTGTGCAGCTGGGTGGGAGGTGGGCCGTGTTCAGCTGGGTGGGAGGCAGGGCAGTGCGGCTGGGGTGGGGAGGTGGTGAGCGGGTACGCTGGGGGTATGACGCAGTACGGGCGGCGATTTCTGCGCCCCGGCCGGCACGACGGTGCCGACGGGGTGAGCTGCTGCTGCGCTCTCTCCTGAGGTGACCGCGGCCGACCGGGGTGGACCCCCGTCGAGACCGTCATCCTGGAGAAGATCATGTCTGCAGTTCCTGCCCCTTCCGCACGGCCCACCAACTCCGCAAAGCCGAGCAGCTCCGCACTTCCTGCCAGCCCCGCGGCGACCACTTCCGCGGCGCCCACCAGCTCTGCGCCGCCCACCACTTCCGCGGCACCGGCCACCTCCGCGCAGCCGACGAGTTCTGCGCCGCCCACCATCTCTGTGGCGCCGATGACTTCCGCGCGGATGAAGACCTCTGCACTGCCGACTGCCTCCACGCTGCCAGGTACTTCAGTGGAGCCGACTGCCTCCACGTCGGCAGGTTCTTCAGTGGAGTCGGCTGCCTCCATGTCGGCAGGTTCTTCAGTGGAGTCGGCTGCGTCCATGTCGGCGGGTGGTCCCGTGGAGTCGGCTGTGTCCGTGTCGGCGGGTGGTTCGGTGCTGCCGAGCGGTTCCGTGCTGCCAGCGGGGTCTGGGGTGGGGGGTGTTGCTGTGCTTTCGGTGGGGGAGGTGCAGGGGGCGTTGGGGATTCGGGATCTTAGTGATCCGGGGCAGGGGGCGCATGCGCTTCAGCTCATTGTTGATTCGGTTCGGGGGGCGTTGGGGGCGGCGTGGCCGTATACGGAGGTTTGGACTCGGCGGGATCATCCGGTCGTATCGCTGGCGGACAACTACGACAATCTTGGGTACGCCGCGGGTGCGGTGACTCGGGAAGCCCGCTACACGCGATACGTCTCGGACAACGAGGTGCTGCGGAGTCACACCTCGGCGATGATTCCGCCGGCGCTTCGGGAGCTCGCGCGGTCGGACTCGTCGGATGTACTGATGATCTGCGCCGGGATCTGCTATCGCCGGGATTCGGTCGACTGGCAGCACACGGGCACTCCGCATCAGCTCGACCTTTGGCGGATCAGCCGCAACGTCACGTTGGGCGAGGCCGAGCTGGAGGACATGATCGCTCGGCTGGTCGACACGGTTCTGCCGGGGCAGACGTATCGGACAGTGCCCGCGGTTCATCCGTACACGATTCATGGGCGCCAGGTCGATGTGCTGCTCGACGATCAGTGGATCGAGATCGGGGAGTGCGGGGTCGCGGCGCCGGACGTACTCCGCCTGGCCGGTCTGGACGACAGCTGGACCGGACTGGCGATGGGGTCCGGGCTCGACCGGCTGCTGATGCTGCGGAAGGGGATCCACGACATCCGGCTGCTCCGATCGCCGGAGCCGCGGGTGGCGGGTCAGATGCTGGATCTGTCGCCCTACAAGCCGGTGTCGGCGATGCCACCGGTCCGGCGCGACCTGTCGGTGGTGGTCGGTCCGGACGCGGACGTGTCGGCCGAGGTGCTGGGTGACAAGGCGCGGGCCGCGCTCGGTCCGGCGGCCGATGCCGCGGAGTCGCTGGAGGTGCTGGGCGAAACGTCGTACGACGACTTGCCGACGGCCGCCCGGGAGCGTCTCCAACTGACCCCGGGGCAACGGAACGTCCTGGTCAGGCTGATCCTGCGGCCGGTGGATCGTACTCTCACCGACGCCGAGGCCAACACCTTGCGGGACCAGGTCTACCGAGCGTTGCACGAGGGTCCTGTCCTGGAGCTGATCGGTTAACGAGCTGATCGGTCAGCGCCGGCCGAGCTCGCGGGTGGCGACGACGAACGCGCACACCGCCAGCGGGAGCTCGAGCAGCAGGGCTTCGGTCATCGAGAGCGTCCGGTCGAAGCCGGCTCCCGCCGTACTGACGTCGAACCAGGCGTCGGCGATCAGCAGCGTGCCGGCCGCCATCGCGGTCAGAGCGGCGTACTTGTTGCCCTTGTGCAGCAGGTACGCCGTGATGCCGGCGGCCACCGCCGTCGCGCAGTCCAAGCCGATCCAGGTCAGCTTCCAGTTGCCTGCCTCATACGTACTCGGCAGGGTGGCCGCGAGGATCAGGCACCAGGGCAGCAGCACCGCGGCGACACCGGCGGCGACGATCGCCGCGATGCCACCGGGCGACCGGCGGGCCCGGACCCGCCCGTCGAGGCGCCCCTCGGCGATGTAGTCCTCCAGCGCGTCGGCCACGCGATCGTCGATCGCGTCCCCGAGCTGCCCGTCCATCACCCGGCCGAGATCGCCGGTCATTCTGTTGCCGATCGCTGTCGTCGTCATGTCATCGAGCATCCCGGGCGCGGGCGTCCGGCACAGTCCGGTCAGCCCACGAACGGGGGTGGGGATAACCCCCGGTGGGCTCCGTGGGATGTCCCCATGCCGCCCGGCGCGCGGACGACGTAAGTTGTGACGGCAAGCAGGCGCTGACACGGGGAGGTGATCCGGATGACGGTTGCTGCGACTCCGGTTCCCCGGGCACCGTGGCGGCTCTGGCGCTCGCCGTACTTGTGGCTGGCAACGATCCATCTGCTCGGTGACGCGGTGGTTGTGCTGACCTCCGGCGTACTGGTGCTGGCGGCGGTCGTGCTGATGCTTCTGGCGTTCCCGCTCGCGATGATCCGCATTCCGCTCTCCGTCTGGTCCAACCGCGCGGTGTACGGGATCGCCTCGTGGGAGCGGGCCAGGGCCCGGCTCACCCGCGGGCAGGAAGTGCAGGCGCTGGTGCCGCCGCCGCGGACCGGCTTGTGGGCCGAGGACGCGCTGCTCGCGCTCGGCGACCCGGGCGTCTGGCGCCAGTTCACCTACTACTTGATGTTGTTTCCGCTGTCCTTCGTCTGGATCTTCGCGGTCGTGCTGGCGTGGTCGATCCCGCCGGTGCTGATGGCCCTGCCGCTGTACTACTCGCGGTTCGCCGCGGCGCAGGCCCAGCTCGGCCCGTTCACCATCGACAGCACGACGAAGGCAGTCGTGGTGTCCGTACTGGCCGCGGTGTTCCTGGTGCTGGTGTCGCCGCTGATCATGCGCTGGTCCTCCGCGTTCGACGGCTGGCTGGCGAAGATGCTGCTCGGCCCGTCCGAGACCGGTGTGCTGGCGGAGCGGGTCAGCCAGCTGGTCGCGAGCCGGCAGCAGGTGGTCGACTCGGTGGAGGTCGAGCGGCGCCGGATGGAGCGCGACCTGCACGACGGTGCTCAGCAGCGGCTGGTGTCGCTGGCGATGACCCTCGGGCGGGCGAAGAACCGGCTCGGCGATCGTGAACCGGCGGTGCGGACGCTGATCGAGGAGGCGCATTCGGAGGCGATGCAGGCGATCGCCGAGATCCGCGACCTGACCCGGGGCTTGCATCCACCGGTGCTGACCGACCGCGGGCTGGACGCTGCGCTGTCGGCGGTCGCGGCCCGGTCACCGGTGCCGGTCCGCCTGAGTGTCGACGTCCAGCCACGGCCGTCGCTGACGATCGAGTCGATCGCGTACTTCGTCGTCACCGAAGCGCTGACGAACGTGGCCAAACACGCGGAAGCCGCGCAGGCCGAGGTACGGGTGACGCGGAAGGGCGATGTGCTGCGGGTCGAGGTGCGCGACAACGGGCAGGGCGGCGCGGATCCGGTTCGCGGGAGTGGTTTGCGGGGGCTGACCGACCGGGTGTCCGGTGTCGACGGACGGCTCACGGTGGACAGCCCACCAGGTGGCGGCACCACGCTGATCGCGGAGGTGCCCTGTGGATGAATCGGCCGAGCTGAACGGTGTGACAGGGGAGACTGAGCGGATGCGGGTTGTGATCGCCGAGGACTCGGTACTGCTGCGGGAAGGCATCGTGCGGTTGCTGGAGGAACAGCACTGCACGGTCGTCGCCGCGGTCGGGGACGGCGACAGCCTGCTGAAGGCCGTCGAGCTGCACCGGCCGGAGGTGTGCGTCGTCGACGTACGGATGCCGCCGACGTTCACCGACGAGGGGTTGCGGGCGGCGCTGGTGATCCGCGAGCAGTACGCGGAGGTTGGCGTACTGGTGCTGTCGCAGTATGTCGAAGAGCGGTATGCGAGCGAGCTGATCGGTGGGAACCCGGGCGGAGTCGGGTACTTGCTGAAGGACCGGGTCGCGGATGTGGATCAGTTCATCGACGGACTGCGCCGGGTGGCGGGCGGTGGCGCGGCGCTGGACCCGGAGGTGATCTCGCAGCTGCTGGTGCGGTCCCGGCAGAGCGATCCGCTGGCCGTGCTGAGCCCGCGGGAACAGGACGTTCTCCGATCGATGGCGGAAGGGAAGTCCAACGCCGGCATCGCGCAGGCGCTGGTCGTCGGCGAAGGTGCCGTGGAGAAGCACATCAGCAACATCTTCATGAAACTGCAGCTGGCGCCGACCGATGGTGAGCATCGTCGCGTGCTCGCCGTCCTGAAGTACCTGGAGACCTGATGGCCAGGACGGTGTCCGGCGTGCGGATGACCAGAGGGCGGGTGGCGATGCTGCTCGTCGGGGTGGTCCCGTTGCTGGCGTTGCTGGTCGGCGGTGGGTTGGTCACGGTCGGGGTGATTCGGGGCAAGCTGCCGTACAACTATTCCGCCGCGTTCACGCCGGGGCCGGCTGGGGTGCGGATCGTGGCCGATGTGGCGACGCAGGTGGAGGCGAGCATCGATGGGCAGGTGCACGTCACGATCGACGGGACGTACGCCGCGGCGAAGCCGGATGTGCGGATCGGCACGACGGGGCAGGAGCTGGTGGTGCAGACGTCCTGCCCCGATGTGCATTGTGCGGTCGATCTGACCGTCGAGGTGCCGGCGGTGAAGATGGTCAAGGCGAAGGTCGACGGGTCATCGATCAACGTGGTCGGGTTGACGTCGCCGTTGTCCTTGGATGCCAAGGACGGGTCGGTCGACATGGCGCGCATCCGCAGCCCCCAGGTGTCGGTGGATGCGCAGGGCGGGTCGGTGGGGATGAGCTTCGACAATCCGCCCAAGCAGGTGTCGGCCACCTCGAGCGATGGCTCCATCTGGGTGCAGGTGCCACGTACGGAGCCGTACACCATCGATGCGGTCGCGGCCCAGGGCTCAACCAACGTGAGCGTTCCGAACGACATGACCGCCACCAACCACCTCTACCTGCGCTCCAGCTACGGCAGCATCACCGTCCAGTAGTCCGCCTGCAACTGAGCACTCCACCCACTCCACGACAGCTCTGTGTCGGGGGTTGTCCCTACGGGTTTCGTCGAAGCGGGGTGTTGGGCGCCCCAAACCGGTTTGGGGGTGGTTGTGTGCGTGGAGCGGGGAGGGTTGTACCCCTGGAGCGGGCGGTTAGCGGCCCCAAACCGGTTTGGGGAGTGCACGCCAGCGGGACCTGATCGGGCGGGACCTGGTCGGGCGGCACCTGATCGGGCGGCACCTGATCGGGCGGGGCGTCGGTCAGAGGGCGGCGCAGAAGGTTTTGGCTTTGGTGGTGATGGTGGGCCAGTTGGCGGCTGCTACGTCGGCGGGCGAGACGACGTCGGTGCCGGCGCTGACGGCCAGGGCGCCGGCGGCGAGGAAGTCGTGGGCGTTGGTGACGTTGACGCCGCCGGACGGGATCAGGGGTACGCCGGGGAACGGGCCGTTCAGGTCCTTGAAGTACTTCGGGCCGAGGTGGTGGGCGGGGAAGACCTTCACCGCGGTGGAACCGAGGGCGAGGGCGGTCATCACCTCGGACGGGGTGAAGGCGCCGAGGACGACCGGGATGCCGGCCGCATGTGCCGCCTCGGCGATCGCGGCGGCTTCGGGGCCCTGGCCGGGGGTGACGAGGAACTGGGCGCCGGCGTTGATCGCCTGGGTGGCTTGATCGGCGGTCTGGACGGTGCCGGCGCCGACGACCGCGCCGGTTTCGCCGGCGGTGGAGGCGGCGCGTTCCAGGTGCCGGGGGAGGTCGGGCGTCGTGTAGGTGAGTTCGACGACGTGGATACCGCCTGCCACCAGCGCGGCGCAGAGGTCGCGGGCGTCGGAGATCTCCGGTGCCCGGACGACGGTCAGTACACGGTCGGCACGAAGTAGCTCCAGGGTGTTCACAACAGGTTCCTCTCAAACGATGGTCAAGCGCGGGGAGTGCGGTGGATGGGGCGGCCGGGCAGGGCTGGGGTTCGGTGGGTTTCGTCGATGACCGGGGTGCCGTTGACCAGGACGTACGGGATGCCGGTGGCTTGCCGGCGGGGGTCGGCGAAGGTGGCGGTGTCCTGGATCGTGGTGGGGTCGAAGAGGACCAGGTCGGCGGCGTAGCCGAGCTGGATCTGCCCGCGATCGGTCAGCCGGAGGCGGCGGGCCGGGCGGCCGGTCAAGTGGTGGATGCAGTCGGGGAGGTCGAGTACGCCGAGTTCGCGCACGTACTGGGCCAGGTACCGCGGGAACGTGCCCCACGACCGCGGATGCGGTTTGCCGCCGACCAGGATCCCGTCGGTCCCGCCGGTGTGGCTCCGATGCCGCATGATCTCGCGGACGTTCTCCTCGTGCCCGACGTGCTGCAGGATCGACGTGGCGAGATCGTCGGCCAGCAAAAGATCGAAGAAGATCTCAGCAGCCGGCCGGCCAGAGCGGGCCGCGAGCGCTGCGACAGTGTGTCCCACAAAGTCGGACAGCGCCGGATTGCGTACGCCGCCGATCTCGATCGTTTCCCATTCGACGACGCATCCGTGGCACCCATCGGTACCGACCTGCTCCAGCTCGTGCGTGATCCGGGCCCGCGCGGACGGATCGCGCAACCGGTCGAGCTGCGCGTCCGGGCCGCCCTCGGCGGTCCAGCTCGGCAGGATCGCCGCCAAGGTCGTTGCTCCAGGCAAATAGGGGTACGTGTCGGTGGTGATGTCCACGCCGGACGCCAGCCCCGCGTCGATCATCGCGACCAGGTCCGTGCCGCGGCCGGCGTTCGGCCGGAAGTTCATCACCGCGTGCGTGAGGTGCAGCGGGCAGCCGGACCGGCGCGCCACGTCGATCATTTCCGCGTACGCCTCGAGCGCGCCCTTCCCGTACGAGCGTTGATGCGGCGCGTAGTACCCGCCGTACGACGCGACGACCTCGCACAACGCGACCAGCTCGTCCGTGCTTGCGAACATGCCCGGCGTGTACGTCAGCCCGCTGCTCATCCCGACCGCGCCGTCCCGCAGCCCATCGGCGAGCAGTTCTTTCATTCGGCCCAGTTCGGCAGCTGTCGCCGGACGGTTGGACGTACCAACAACCATCATCCGCAGCGTGCCCTGCGGGACCAGGTACGCGGCGTTGCACGCGATGCCCTGCCCAAGCCGGTCCAGGTACCCGGCGACGGTCGACCAGGAGAAGTCGAAGTCGTCCGGCTCACCGTTCCAGCCGGCGATCTGGCGGCGTACGACGGCCCGCGCCGGCTCGTCGATCGGCGCGAACGAGAGACCGTCCTGCCCGAGCACCTCGAGCGTGACGCCCTGACTCACCTTCGCGGTGTGCTCCGGGTTCACCAGGATCTGCAGGTCGGAGTGCGAGTGCATGTCGATGAAGCCGGGCGACAGCACCAGCCCGTCGGCGGCGATCGTCCGGTACGCGGCCGGGAGATCGTTGCCGATGGCGACGATCCGGCCGGCGTCGATCGCGACGTCGGCGTGGTACCCGGGCGCGCCGGTCCCGTCGACGACCAGCGCATCGGTGATCAGGAGGTCGGCACTGGTCGTCGACGCGCGGGCCGAAGAGGTGGGCGCAGGCATCTCAGAAGAACGTCCGGACCAGATCGACGACGACCGGATCGGCGGCGTCCGGGTCGTCGATGACCGGGATCAGCCCCCACTTGTCGAAGGCGGTGCACGGGTGCGACAGGCCGACGCGCAGCTCGTCGCCGATCACCACGGACTGCTCGTCGCCGAACTCCAGGTACCCGTGCTGGTCGTTCAGCTTGGTCACCGTCATCCCGGTGGCCGGCAGGATCGGCGAGCCGTCGGTCCGCGGCCGGATCAGCTGCGGCTCGGGCAGGTCCTGGTCGAACGGGAAGTCGCGGCGGCCCGCATCGAAGATCGCCAGGCCGGGCTCGGGCTGGGAGGTGATCCGCATCCAGCCGTGCATCGCCGGTACGAGTTGCTCGCCATCGGTCCGCGGATGAGCGCCGAGCGGTGACACCCGGCGGTACAGCCCGTCGTCGTGCGTGACGTACGCGCCGGACCGCAGCACGACCCGCGCACCGGCGCCCGCCTCGGCGGCAAGGACCTTCGCGACCTGCTCGAAGTACTGGCTTCCGCCCGCGCTGACGATCGGCTGGACGTCCGCGTCGTACCGGTCACGCAGCCGGTGATGCACCGCGGCCAGGTCCCGCAGGTACGCGCGAACCTCCTCGAGGTCGGCCTCGTCGACGCCATGCCCGATCGCGCCTTCGTACCCGGCGACGCCGACGAGCCGGAGCGTTGACGCCTCGGCGATCGCCGCGCCGACGGCCAGCGCGGTCTCGGCGTCGCGGGCGCCGGTCCGGCCACCGATCCCGCCGACCTCGACCATCACGTCCAGTGGGCGCGCGTCCGGGGCGACGTACGCCGACCGGGCCGCCTCCATCAGCTCGACGGTACGAACCGAGTCCGCCCAGACCATCACCTCGAAGGACGGATCGGCGGCGAGCTCGTCGGCGATCCAGCGCAGTTGCAGCGGGGAGATCACCGCGTTCGCGAGCAGCACTCGTTGCACGCCGTACGCGCGGGCGACGCCGAGCTGGAACGCGTTGGCCAGCGTGATCGCCCAGGCGCCGGCGTCGAGCTGCATCGCCCAGAGCGCGGGCGCCATCGTGGTCTTGCCGTGCGGCGCGAGCTCGACGCCGTGGCGGGTGCACCAGGTCGCGAGGGTGTCGACGTTGTGCCGCAGGCCGGGCGCGGACAGCGTCATCAGCGGCGTCGGCAGCTGCGACAGCCGCGGCCGCGAGGCCAGCACGTCGGCGACCGTGCGGCCCCAGAACGCCGGCGGCAGCGCCTTGTCCTGCCAGCTCACCGGCTCATCGGCGAGTTTGGCGACGGCGTTGGCATCGTATCCGGGCATCTGACCCCCTGGGTCTCGGAGATTGCAGAATGCGCAACGCTCATTGCGCATTCTGACGCGTCGGTTGTAACATCACGGCCGAAGTCGCGTCAACGTACGCCTATCTCATCACCACCCAGCCGAGGAGTCGCGATGCCCGAACCGCTCCCCGAGACACCCGCCGCGACGGAAGCGCTCTGTCTGGGTGAGGCGATGATCATGTTCGCCGGCGGGCCGGGACCGCTGGCGGACGTCGAGGTGTTCACGCGGTCGGTCGGTGGGGCCGAGTGCAACGTGGCTGGTGGGCTGGCGGCGCTGGGCGTGCCGACCGGCTGGCTCTCCCGGCTCGGCGACGACGGCTTCGGTCAGCACGTGCTGCGGGACCTGCAGGCGCGTGGCGTGGAGGTCGGCGGTGTGGAGCTGGATCAGGTACGACCGACCGCGCTCTACGTCAAGGAGTCGCACGACGGGCGCTCGCGGATGCACTACTACCGATCCGGTTCGGCAGCTGCCGCGATGGACGAGCAGTACCTCGAGCGGCCTGAAGTACGTGATCGGCTTGCGCAGGCGCGACTAGTACACACGACTGGCATCACGGCCGCGATTTCCACGACCAGTGCGGACATGCTGGAGCGCCTGGCCACTGAGCCGCGTGAGTTCCTGCTGAGCGTCGACCTGAACTGGCGGCCGGCGCTGTGGCGTGACATGGACCCGGAGTCACTGTGGCGGCTGTTGAAGGCGGCCGACATTGTGCTGATCGGTGCGGACGAGGCGGAGGTCTTTGCCGGGACCAGGAACCCTGATGAGCTCTACGAGCGACTGGGCGCCAAGACGTTGGTTGTGAAGGACGACGCGCATACTGCGCTAGTACTTGAGCCCGGTGGTCGTACTGAGGTTCCAGCATTGTCTGTTGAAGTAGTTGAGACAGTCGGCGCCGGGGACGCGTTTGCGGCCGGCTTCCTGGCGGCGACACTGCAGGACCTGCCGATGGTGCAGCGGCTCCGGCTGGGGCATCTGACTGCTGCGGCTGTGCTGACTGCGCCGGAGGACCATGCGCCACCGCCGGCAGTCGAGGTGCGGGAGCGGCTGCTCGCAGCGACTGATGAGGAGTGGGCCGCGACAAAGATCGGTCCGGCATGAGTCAGAGCCTGGCCAGGGCGCTGCAGATCCTCACCAGTCTTGGGGAGGGTGACAGGTCGCTTGACCAGCTCGCAGCTGAGCTGAGCGTGCACAAGACGACGGTGCTGCGGTTGCTGCGCACGATGGAAGCAGACCGGTTCGTACGGCGCGACGACTCGCACCGGTACCGGCTGGGCTCGCGGCTGTTCGCCCTCGCGGACGTGGCGCGCGAGCAGTACGTCGTACGCGAGGTCGCCGCGCCGCATCTGCGCGAGCTGAACCAGAAGACCGGTCAGACGGTCCACCTCGCGGCGTGGGAGAACGGTGAGGTCATCTACGTCGACAAGCTCGACAGCGTGCGTTCGGTACGGATGTACTCGCAGGTCGGCGTACCTGCCGCATTGCACTGCACAGCCGTTGGCAAGGTACTGCTCGCCGCTCAGCCGAGGCGCTTGCAGGAGGCGGTGCTGGCATCGCTGGATTACCGCTCGTACACGCCGAACACGATCACCGACGCGGACCGGCTCCGGACTGAGCTGGCGACGACCAAAGAGCGTGGCTGGGCGCAGGACAAGGCGGAGCACGAGGCGTTCATCAACTGCATCGGTGCGCCGCTGAAGGACCGCACCGGCCGGGTCGTGGGGGCCGTGTCGTTGTCCGTTCCGGACGTACTGCTGAACTATGAGCAGGTGCTCGAGTTGCTCCCTGACCTGCTCGCCACCGCAGCCGCGATCACAACCGACTACAACTGAGAGGTGTCAGACCTGATGTCCGACAAGACCGCAGTCTCCACCACCGACGCGCCGCCGCCGATGCCCGTGTTCTCGCAGGGCGTCCGGAAGGGCAACATCCTGCAGGTGTCCGGCCAGGGCTCGGTCGACCCGGCCAGCGGCGAGTTCGTCGGCACCGGTGACGTGAAGGCGCAGACCACCCGCGTCCTGCAGAACATCGAGGCGATCCTGAAGGCCGGCGGCGCGAGCCTGGACGACGTGGTGATGCTCCGCGTCTACCTGACCAAGCGCGAGGACTTCACCCTGATGAACGAGGCCTACGCCGACTTCGTCTCGACCCGCACCCCGAGCGGCGTCCTCCCGTCCCGCACCACCGTCTTCACCGGTCTCCCGCTCCCCGACATGCTGGTGGAAATCGACGCCCTCGCCGTCCTGAGCTGATGGAGCACCGGGTGCTACCTGGTAGCACCCGGTGCTATCATGGCGCCATGAATGGGCTGCCGGAGATCACTCAGCGGGACCTGCGGATGCGGTCCCGGGAGATCATGGACGCTGTTCAAGGCGGGCAAACGTTCGTCGTGACGCGCGACGGTCACCAGATCGGTGAGCTGGTTCCGCTGCGCCGCAAGCGGAAGTTCGTGCCCCGGGCGGAGTTCTCGGCGTTGTCGCTGACCGCACCGGAAGTTGGGCTGGACGCGTTCCGGGCGGATCAGGAAGCGCACGCCGAACAGGAGCTGGAAGTCGGAGGCCAAGCGGTCTTAGGAAGACAACTCACAAGACCAACTCCTTGGCTCACAGAACGACATGGCTACGATCCGACTTCTGAGATGGCGATCAGCGCGATCACGCTGGCCGAGCTGTCGGCCGGCCCACACCAGGTGCTGGACCAGATGGGGTACGACCCGAACGTCGAGCGCGCCCGGCGGGTGGACCTGCTGCAGAGGGCCGAGAATGAGTTCGACCCGATCCCGTTCGGCGCCGATGCGGCGCGGATCTACGGACGGATCTGCGCGGCGGTGGTGGCCGCGGGCAGGACGCCGCGACGGAGAGTCGCCGATCTGATGATCGCGAGCATCGCGGTCGCAGAGCAGCTCCCGCTGTTCACCACCAACGTGGATGACTTCAAAGGACTGGAAGACCTTCTGATCGTCGTCCCGGTGCGGCGCCCGTCCTGAGCTGAGTCTTCCGGAGCCCGGATCCCTGGATGGGGTCCGGGCTTTGGACTGTCTGGGTGCTTTCCCGGAGAGCGGGATAGGGTTCCGCTATGCAGGAAGTCAGGGGGTCTGTGCAGTCGATTGACCGGGCTGTGGCGATCTTGCGGTGTTTCGATGTGCGGACGCCGGAGCTGGGGATCAGTGACTTGGCGCGGGCGACCGGGCTGTCGACCAGTACGGTGCATCGGTTGTTGCTGGCGATGCAGGAGAACGGGCTGGTTCGGCAGACGGCGCACCGGCGGTATGCGATCGGTCCGCTGGTTGCGCAGCTGGCGCACAGTGGTGGGATACCGGCGGGGCTTCGGGATGCCGCGATGCCGGTGCTGAAGGGGCTGCGGGACGACACGGGGGAGACCGCGGCGGTGCATGAGTTGCTGCCGTCGGGGCAGCGGGTCGTGCTGGATCAGGTCGAGAGTCACCACCAGCTGCGCCGCACGTACACCGAGTTCGGGCTGCCGGTTGCGTTGCCGCTTGGTGCGCCGGGGAAGGTGCTGCTCGCGTTCCTGCCGTTCGAGCAGCAGCAAGAGGTGCTGAAGGGACCGCTGGAGCAGGTGCTGCCGGCCACGATCACCGATCCGGTAGTGCTCGCGGAGCAGTTCGCGGAGATCCGCCGGTGTGGGTACGCGATGTCGCGGACCGAGCGGACGCCGGGGATCTGCAGTGTCGCGGCACCGGTGTTCGGCTACACCGGCCAGGTCGCCGGCTGTCTGAGTGTGTCCGGCCCCGAGATGCGGATGCCGGTGGAGCAGATGGAGGAGTACGGGATGCGGGTCGCTGCTGGTGCCTGGTCAGTGTCCGAGTTGCTGGGAGCCACTCCAGCCGCCCGGGATCGCGGTACGGCGCTGGCCGGCGGCCGGTGATGTCGCAGGCGCGCAGTCTGTGGAAGATCGCACCAGCCGTCTACCTGCCTGCCCTGCTCTACGGCATCGGCCAAGGCGCTATAGCTCCAGTAGTGGCGTTGTCGGCTACGCACCGAGGAGCATCCGTTGCTGTGGCCGGTCTGGTCGTCGCAGCTGCCGGGCTGGGCCAGGTGATCGGTGACATCCCCGCAGGTGCGCTGACGAACCGGATCGGCGAGCGCAGCGCGATGCTGTCCGCCACTGTGCTTGTCTCACTCGCACTGGCTGCGTGCTTGGTAGTACCGAACGTCTGGGGCCTGGCCATCGCGATCGGCTGCACCGGACTGGCCGGTGCGGTCTGGGGCCTCGCCCGGCAGGCGTACCTGAGTGAGGCGGTACCAATCGAGCTGCGCGCCCGCGCCCTGTCCACACTGGGCGGCGTAGGGCGCATCGGCTCCTTCATCGGCCCGTTCCTCGGTGCCGGCGTCATGAAGTTCCTCGGTACGGACGGCGCGTACTGGGTGCACCTGGTAGCCGCACTACTCGCCTGCGGCGTCCTGATCAGCCTGCCCGATGTCGCCCACGCCCGCGGCCGCGGACCGGTCGCTGCGCAATCCACCTGGGGCGTCATCCGCGACCACCTGCCAGTACTACGTACGCTCGGTGTCGGCGCACTTCTAGTCGGAGCAGTACGTGCCTCGCGGCAGGTGGTGATTCCGCTGTGGGCACTGCACATCGGTCTGGATGCACAGACGACCAGCATCATCTTCGGACTCTCCGGTGCGGTCGACATGCTGCTGTTCTATCCAGCAGGCTCAGTGATGGATCGCCTCGGCCGGAAGTGGGTCGCCGTACCATCCATGTTCGTACTGGGGTTGGCGCACTTGCTGCTGCCGCTCACCCACACGACTGCCACGCTGACCGCTGTAGCACTGCTGATGGGCATCGGGAACGGTCTGGGCGCCGGGGTGATCATGACACTCGGAGCTGATGCGTCGCCCGCAGTCGGACGAGCACAGTTCCTAGGAGCGTTCCGCCTCTTCGCTGACACTGGCAACGGCGCCGGCCCGCTGTTGCTGGCCGGCGCCACCGCGCTGCTCGGGTTGGGTCCAGCAATCGTCATCATGGCCGGCACCGGCTGGGCCGCTGCCACCGCGATGCACCGCTGGATACCACCACACCCGCGGACAACTACTGCTGCTTGAAGTACCACCGCTGGCAAGGGCCACCGTGGTAGAACCACGTGATCACTTCCGCACCGGCCGCCGAGCTGCACCCGGCAACGTCCAGTGAGAGTCCAGAGCTCACCGCGGTCACGCTGTAGCTCCCGCCGGGCGTCGGCTCGATCCGCCACCGTTCACAAGGCGAGGCGTTGCTGGGGAACATGAAGACCGTCGCACGCGGCAGCTTGGAGCAGCCCTGGATCTCCAGTGCGTTCCCGGAGTTCGGGTCGATGATCTTGTACACGTCGTCGCCCAGGCTCTCCAGCTTCCACTTCTGGCATGGACTACCGGTCACCCAGTCCCACATCCGTACTTGCGATCCTGGCTCCTTGTGGCAATCGGTGATGTCCAGTACCCGGTTGCTCGTCGCCGCCTCGGTCCGGTACCGCCCCGCGCCACCGGCACCCAACTGATCAGCGTTGAACGCGGGCCGCAGAATCCACTGCTGGTTGGTGCTCTGACCACAGGTCTGCTGCACTACCGGCGCTGTGTCGTCCAACCGTGCATCCGCAACCGCCACGCACTTCCCGCTGTGCGCCAGCTTCAGCTGTACGACAGTGTCGTACGCCGCCCCATCCACGTACGTGAAAGTAACCTGCTGCCAGGCGAACGGATCACCAGTACCACCGCCGCACGCGTACTGGATCATCTTGGTGTTGTCTTCGGTACTACCGTTCAACGTGTCGAGGCACTTGACCGGACCATCTCCCACCGCAGTGTGCGCCGGCCGCACGCTGTACTGATCGGTCCCTGGAACAGGCATCAACCGGAACCGTGCATTCAGGTCGAGCGGCAAGCACTGGTACTGGATGAACTCCTGCCCATCACTGGGATCAGCGAAGTGGACGTTGAGGCACTTACCGCTGTTCTTGTTCACCAGCTCGTACTGCCGGTGCTCCAGACTGAACTTTGGACCAGTGACCGCATCCACTGCTCCACTCCAGGCCAGTGACCTGTCCGCGAACGCCGTACCGGTAGAGCGGAACTCGTACACCTGCCGGCTGCCGTTGTCGCCGGCGTACAGGATCGCGGCGTCCTCCTTGTGGTCGCCGTCGTAGTCACCGGCAACCAGCGTGGCCTTGGCCAGCTCCAGACCGGTCGTACGGCCCCAGTCCGTCTTGGTGAGTGCAGTGCCACTCGACTTCAGTACGAGCAGGCTGCCGTCGGTTGGTGTGTTCTCGTACAGCGCGACGATGTCGTCACGCCCGTCACCATCCGGGTCAGCCACTACTGCCCTGCTCTTGTCCCAGCAGTAACCACCCGCACCGGAGTCGTAGATCGTCGTCGGTGCCGCAAACGCAGTACCTGTCGACTTGTAGAGGTCAACCGTGGTCCGGCAACCAGTCTGGTTCCGCATGCTCAACAGGTCCGCTTTGCCATCACCGTCGATGTCAGCGAGCAGCGGCGTGCTCTGCGACCACGTGTTGCCCGCAGTAGCCTGCACCCAATTCACCGGAGTCTTGAACCCATTAGCGGCCAGGAACACCAGTGCCTGCCAGTTGTCTCCAGTACCTGCCTTCTGTACGACGATGTCGTCCTTCCCGTCACCGTCGACATCAGCGGCGATCGGCCGAGCAGTGTTCAACGGCCAGCCGTTCGGTCCACTGGTCCATGCGGCAGCCGGTGCCACGTACTCGTTGCCGTCCGACGGGAACGGGTACAGCCAGAGCTGCCGCCCGGCGCCTTCGCGGAAGACAGCCATGTCGGTACGCCCGTCGCCGTCCAGATCGCCCTGTACCGGCTTGATGTTCGACAACGCGAACCCAGTGCCCTCACCGGTGTCCAGCGCCATCACCCCGGACGCGAAGCTGTTGTCCTTCGAGGTGATGTTCCAGATCGCGGTCCGGCCGAAACCATGGTCGAGCACGGCGGTCACATCGGCCTTCCCGTCCCCGTTCGCATCCGCCCGTACGTGCGGCGGTGTCGTACCGGGCGCTGGGAACTTCGCCGACAACTCCCACGCCTGCCTGATCTGGCTGTAGTTCCCCGCCTTGTCCACAGCACGCACATACAACCGCAGCGCTGGTACGCCGGTCTCCGGATCGGGATGCACAGTGATCGGGATCGTGGCGGTGCCATCCGCGTTCGCCTTCACCCGCGCGGTCAGTGTGTCGCCCTGGAACCCGTAGTTGTACTCGGCCACGTCCGTGTCGGCCGGCGTACCACCCGGCTTGAACGTGACGTTGCCCGCGACCCGCGCCTCGGTCACCGGGTCCTGCCCGTCCGGGAAGTCGGTCGAGACGATCACCGGCACGTTCGGGGGAGTGGAGTCGATGACGAAGTAGCAATCGGGCGTACTCGGACTGGTCGCGATGCTGTCGTCGGCGAATGCGCGGTAGCTGTACACCACACCGGCCGCGAGCTTCCCAGCCGGTACCTCCGGCCAGGAGAACGCCGCACCGCTGACAGTCGGGCCGACCTTGCTCTCGTACGCCACCGCACCGGCCGCGTTGCGGATCTGCAGCGTTGTGGTGACGGAGTCGCCGATGTCCGGATCGTTCGCGACCGCGGCCCACTGCGGCGTCGTGGTCGGGATACGGGTCGGTGCCGCCGCCGTACCGCACGGGCGCGGCCGGGTCATCGTCAAACCCTTCGGCACCCGCGGGGTGGTGTTGTAGCGGATCGCGAGCACGGCAGTGTTCGGGTGGAACTTCTTCCACTGCCACTGGGCCGCGGCGCTGGTGCTCTCGTCCGGTGCCTTCAGCCCGAGTGACAAGGTGGTCCGCCGCGCGTCGGCAACGCCCTGCACCACCGCACTCAAAGCGCTTGGGCCGTTCGGGTCGCCGAACTCCATCGGGTTGTCCTCGGTCCACGGGTACGCCTCGCCGGAGCGCGTGTCCAGCCGGGTCTTCCAGAAACCGGCAGTGGTGTTCCAGTTCAGGTTGTGGTCGGCGGTGTTCAGGTCGTTCACGTGCCACAGTTCGACCGGCTCGGGCGTACCGTGCGGGGTCTTGTTCAGCGTGATCCGGAACTGGGCGCTGAGGATCGTACTGCCGCCGATCGTCATCGCGCCGCTGGTGGTGTTGAGCAGGAACATCGAGCGGTACAGGTTGGCGGTGTCCTGGTACGCGCGGCCGACCTTCGCGCCTTCGTCGTTGCGGTCGTACGTCCAGCCGTCGACGCCGCCGGAGCGCTCGTTGACGTGCAACCAGTTGACCAGCGTGCCGGACATCGACGGGTCGATCGACACCGGGAACTTCGCGGCCGGATCGCCGAGCAGCTTCAGATCCGGAGTCAGGACGAGCTCCCGCGCGGTCTTCCGGATACCGAGCCGGGCCTGCCGGGGCTTCGTCGCGCTGGACGCGTCCCACATCGTCGGCGGATCGGCCGAGTACACGACCTTGCCATCGTTGTCAGTAGCAACTGTTGATCCGTCGGTGGCGACTCGCAGGGTGACGCCCTCGCCTCGGATCGGGTAGCGCAGGCGGCGGAGCGCGGGGTTGGCCGCGGCGGCGCGGTTCTTCACGACCAGGAGGTGCGAGAAGCGGTCCACTCCGACCTTGATCTGCAGATCGACTCCTGGCAGGACTTCCGGGTACGTAGCCGTGTCGCCGGAAAGCACTGGTTTCGGCAGCGTGCCCGGCCAGCCGAGGTATACGCGGGCGCCCGGCTTGCCGATCGTCAGCAGATCAGTCGAGCCACCGCCGGAGAGGATGATCGGGGAGACTGTCGCGACAGGTCGTACTGTTCCGTCAGGCAGCTGCCGCAAGGTCGGATCGGGGTGTGTCCAACCAGATCCCTTCCGGACCCGTACCGGCATCGCGTGTTGTTCCATGGTCTTGCTGCCGTCCGGATTCGCGAACACCTGGCCAGTCTCGGTGCGCATCGACACGAGTTCCTGCGGCTTCCCGGTCCGCCGGGCGGTCAGGACCGCGCGAGTGTCCGGCGATGCCATCAAAGCTTGCTCGGCAGCGCTCTGCTGCTGGTCCACGACGACACCGGCGGCGCTGGCTCCAGCGCTGGTTCCGGCGTCGGCTCCGGCGGAATCGGCGGACGCGGTCGCGGCTGTTGCGAGCGGTACGGCCAGCGCGAACGCCGACACGTACGCCGTGAACCGCCTCCTGACACCCCACATGCTGGTCACCTCACCGTCGGACGGGCGGAGTACGCGAGCACGATCGCACGCCCCGGCCGGTCTCCGCGCACCTTTCCACCACCGTCGAAACCTGCCTGGAAACCTGCCCAGATCGCTGCTCAAAACAGGCAGCCGGGCAGGCCATTCGACGGTGTCTGAAGGGCTTCCACGGGATTTTCCGGCGTGTGACACTCGGCTCGCCGATCTCCCCGCCCAGGAGGTACCACGTGATGTCCTCACGGTTGCGTAGAGCAACTATCTTCCGAACGCTGACCGCGGCCCTGGTCGCGGCCGCGATGCTCCTCGGTGACCAGCAGAGCGGTCTGTCCGCCGCCGCGGCCACCAAGCGCGACCCGAAGTTCAACCCGACCGAGTTCAAGTCGCTCGGCGGCCGGACCGCCAAGGCGGACGCGCGCCCGGCCGATCCGTCGGCCGGCAAGGTGCTGACCGGTACGCCGACGGTGACCTGGCCCGCGGCCGGAAGCGCCGAGGTCGCGGTCCCGGCCCCCGGCGGCAGCAACGCCTGGGCGCTCGGCCTGAACGGCGGCCGGGTGGCACAGCGCGCCAAGGCCGGCAACCTGCCGGTCTGGGTGGCGCCGACCGCCGCGGCCGCCAAGGAACGGCTCCAGACCGGCGTCGCGGCAACGTCACCGGCGAAGGTGAAGGTCGACCTGGTCGGCCGGCGCGGTGACGCGCTCGAGCTGAAGGTCAGCCGCGCCGACGGCGTGGCCAAGTCCGGCAAGGTCACGCTCGGCCTGGACTACCGGGCCTTCCGCGATGCCTTCGGCGGTGACTGGGCGACCCGGTTGCGGTTCACCACCCAGAACGGCGACCGCCGAACCGTCGTCCCGAGCCTGAACAACGGATCGGGTGAGGTGATCGCCGACGTCCCGGTCGGCGCGCAGCCGCAGACGTTGATGGTGGCGGCCGGCGACAGCAGCGGCGCCGGCGACTACAAGAAGTCGGACCAGAGTGCCGGTGCGGCGACCTGGAGCATCGGCGGATCGTCGGGCGACTTCGAGTGGTCGCTGCCGATCACGACGCCGCCCTCGATCGGTGGCCCGGCCCCGTCGGTCGGCCTGCAGTACTCCTCGGGTGCCCTGGACGGCCTGTCCTCCGCGACGAACAACCAGACGTCGCTGATCGGCCAAGGCTTCTCGCTGAGCGGTGGCGGTTCGATCGAGCGCCGGTTCCGGTCGTGCTCCAAGGACAAGTCCGGCAACAACGGCGACAAGAACACCGGTGACCTCTGCTTCGCCGGCGACAGCTTGAACATCGCCGTGAACGGCAAGTCCGGCTCGCTCGTCCTCGACCACAAGGACGCGAGCGGCGAGGTCTGGCGGATGCGCGGGGACGACGGCTCGGTGATCGAGCGGCTGAGCGGCGCGGCCAACGGCGACGAGGGTGTCCTGGCCGCCGACAAGGGCGAGTACTGGCGGATGACGTCGCCGGAGGGGACGAAGTACTACTTCGGCCTGAACCGGCTGCCGGGCTGGACCAGCGGCAAGGACGAGACCAAGTCGGCCTGGACCGTGCCCGCGTACGGCAACAACCCCGGCGAGCAGTGCAACAAGACCGCCTTCGCCGACTCGTGGTGCCAGCAGGCGTACCAGTGGAACCTGGACTACGTCGTGGACCGGTTCGGCAACACGATGAGCCTGTACTACGACACCGAGCTGGGCAATTACGCCCGGATGGTGACGAAGAGCGCTGTCAGCCCGTACGTACGCGCCGGCAACTTGAAGCGGATCGAGTACGGACAGGTCGATGGGCAGGTGTACAACCAGAAGCCGGTCGCGCAGGTGCTGTTCACCACGGCCGAGCGGTGTACGCCGGAACCATGTGGTCCGAGTCAGACCAGTACCTACCCGGACACCCCGTGGGACCTGAACTGTGCGAGTACTACCAACTGCGAGAACCACTACACGCCGACGTACTGGAGCCAGCGCCGGCTGACCAAGATCACCTCACAGGTGTGGCGAGCTGCCAGCAGCAAGTTCGAGGACGTGCAGTCCGTCGCGTTCCGGCAGGAGTACCTGCGTGGTGACAACAGCAGTCCGTCCTTGTGGTTGCGCGAGGTCACTCCAACCGGCCTGGTCGGTCCGAACCCACAGCAGCTGCAGACAACCAGCTTCGACGGCGTCGCGATGGGAAACCGCGTCGACACCGGAAGCGATGCGGTGCCGCCGTTGGAGTGGTTCCGGATCAGTGCAGTGCACAACGGCTCCGGCGGTGACCTCACAGTCGCGTACGACGGGGTGGACTGCACTCCGACGGACCTGCCCCAGCCGGACCACAACGACCGCAGGTGCCGGCCGCAGAAGTGGACTCCGGAGGGATCAGCCGAGCGTCAGGACTGGTACCACAAGTACGTCGTGAAGCAGGTCGTCGAGACGGACCGGACCGCTGCGGCGAACGACCCGTGGCAGGCACCGGTCCCGAACGTGACGACGGTGTCGTACCAGGACAAGCCGGCCTGGCGGTTCTCGGAGCAGGACGCCGGTACCGACCTGAAGGAGTCGACCTGGTCGCAGTGGCGCGGCTACAGCGACATCAAGGTGGCCAAAGGACGTGCGGACGAGCCGCAGTCCGTCACCGAGACGCTGTACTACCGCGGCATGGACGGCGACCGCACCACCGCCGGACCGGTCAAGGACGTCAAGATCACGGACTCCACCGGTACACAGGTCAAGGACACCAACGAGCTGGCCGGTCAGTCCCGCGAGCAGACCACGTTCAACGGCACTGCTGTAGTGAACCGGAGCATCTCCGACTACTACCTCGGTGATCCGACGGCCTCCATGACGCAGCCGTGGGGCACGCTGACCGCAAGGCGATCCGGTCAGAAGCAGGTCACGCAGTACCTGCCGACTCCTACCGGTGACCTGAAGCTGGGTACTGCGAACACGTACGACACGCAGGGACGACTGACCAGAAAGGACGAGTCGAACGACATCTCCACGCCGGCCGACGACACCTGTACGCGGTACTACTACAACGAGAACAGCGCCGCGAACCTGCGGGAGCTGCCGTCACGGCAACAGCTCGTCGACAAGAGCTGCGGTGCTGCCTTCACCAACGCCGACGTGATCCGGGACGACCGGATGTACTACGACGGCGCCACCGATGTCAGTACGCCGCCCACCAAGGGCCTGCTGACCCGGGCCGAGCGGCTGTCCGGTTTCGACGCGGCCGGCAAGCCGACGTACGAGCTGGCGTTCACCGCGGCGTACGACTCGATCGGCCGCCAGATCCGCAAGACGGACGGGCTGAACCGCACCGTACGCAACATCTACAACCCGGACTACGGACCGATCACCAAGATCACCGAAGTCGCCGCGAACGGGATGGAAAGCGTCACGGACTACGAGCCGGCCTTCGGTGCGGCGATCGGGATGACCACACCGGACGGCCGCCGGTCCGACAAGGAGCTGGACGCATTCGGACGGGTGACCAAGACCTGGAGCCCCGGCCACCCGAAGAGCGGACCGCCGGACATCGAGACCGAGTACTCGGTCCGCGACGACGGACCGTCCGTACGCACCACCAAGCGCCTGCTCAAGCCAGGTGTGTACGACACCAGCTACGAGCTGTACGACGGTCTGCAGCGACTGCGGCAGACCCAGGAGAAGGCACCGAACGGCGGCTGGCTGGTCACGGACCACCGGTACGACTCGCGCAACAACGAGGTGAAGATCAACGGTCCGTACTTCACCCGGGTGCTGGCCGAGAAGGAGCTCAACCTGGTCGACGAGGCGACGCTGCCGAAGCAGACCGTCAACGTGTACGACGAGGCGGCCCGGCCGAAGCAGCAGCTGTTCAAGTCGCTCGGCCAGACCAAGTGGTCCATCGACCACGAAGTCGGTACGAACGTCCAGACCATCGACCCGCCGGACGGGCAGACACCTACTACCCGCATCACCGACTCGCAGGGCCGGTTGATCGAGCTGCGTCAGTACCAGGGCAACAGCCCGAGCGGTGCGTACGACAAGACCACCTACACGTACTGGCCGTCCGGACAGCTCAAGACGACCACCGACCCGGCCGGCAACGTCTGGAGCTACAAGTACGACGTCCAGGGCCGCAAGATCGAGGAGAACGACCCGGACAAGGGCATCACCAAGTTCACGTACGACGTGGGTGACCAGATCACCTCGTCGACCGATGCGCGTGGCGTGCAGCTCTTCTACGACTACGACAACGTCGGACGCAAAACGGCGATCCACCAGGGCGCGGCGGACGGTCCGTTGCTCAGCTCGTGGAAGTACGACACCGTCGCGCCGGGGCGGCCCACGTCCGCTACCAAGTACGTGGGGACCGACGAGTACACCACTGCGATCACCGGGTACGACCCGTCCGGTCAGCCGACTGGTACGTCGCTGACACTGCCGGCGTCGGAGGGGAAGCTGGCCGGTACGTACACGGTCGGCCAGACCTTCAACGACGACGGTGAACTGGCGACGCGGACGCTGCCGAAGGTCGGTGACTCCGCTGCCGGTGGACTCGACGCCGAGACGCTGACGTACGACTACAACGACCAGGGCTTGCTGAAGTCGCTGCGCGGTCAGGACACGTACGTACGGCAGCTGTCCTACACGCCGTTCGAGGACGCCGACGTACTGACGCTCGGCACCGCGTCCGGTCCGTTCGTCCAGCAGAAGTTCGAGTACGACCCGGTGACCCGCCGAGTCAACCGGATCGTCATCGACAAGCAGCTGTCGCCGACCCGGGTGTCCGACACGCAGTACCAGTACGACCCGGGCGGCAACATCACCAAGGCAACGGACATCGCTCCGGCTGCTTCTGGTGAAGCTACTGACACCCAGTGCTTCAACTACGACTACCTGCGCCGACTGACAAAGGCGTGGACACCGAAGCCGGGTGCGGACAACACCGCCGGTGACTGCACAGGGGCGCCGTCAGTGGCCGGCCTGGGTGGTCCGGCGCCGTACTGGCAGCAGTGGACGTTCGACAAGACAGGTAATCGCAAGAGCGAGCAGACGATCTCAGCAGCCGGTACGACGACCAGCACCTACGAGTACGGCAGTACGAAGCCGCACGCGCTGACTGCGGTCAACACCACCGGACCGGCCGGTACGACCAGCAAGACGTACGGCTATGACGCCATCGGCAATACCAACAAGCGCACCGCTGACGGCGTGGACGAGATCCTCAACTGGAACGCCGAAGGACAACTGGCTGACACCACCAAGGGCGGAGTCAAGACGGCAGCTGTCTATGACACCGAGGGCAACCGGCTGATCCGCCGGGACAGCTCCGGCACCACGTTGTACCTCGGTGAGACGGAGCTCCACCTCGACAAGGCCGGCAACACCGTCACAGGTACGCGCTACTACACCTTTGGCGACCGGCTGGTCGGTGTCCGCACCGGTGGCAAGCTGACGTGGCTGTTCTCGGACCTGCACGGCAGTCCGACCACAGCCATCGACGCGACCACGCAGGCAGTACAGCGCCGCCGGAACACTCCGTACGGGGAGTCACGTGGTACCGCGGCAGCCAACTGGCCGGGGCAGCGGGACTTCCACGGCGGTACGAGTGATCCGGACACCGGGCTCGTGCACATGGGTGCCCGCGAGTACGACAAGTCGACCGGAAGGTTCTTGTCGGTCGATCCGGTGGTGGACAACACCGATCCACAACAGATGAACGGCTACTCGTACGCGAACAACAACCCGGTCAGCTTCGACGACTCGGACGGCAAGTTCGCGCAGGTGGTCGTGGTACCGGTGGTGCTGATCGTCCTGATCGTGGTGGCGTTCTACTACGCGTACCAGCAGGCGTACAGCCAGCCGGTGACGATGGTCGACACCCGCGAGGTCCGCGAATCGGTCTGGGACTTCTTCGCCTTCCTGTGGAAACAGATCGTCAAGTTCGTCACCTTCGTCTGGACCGCGATCGTGATCCTCTGGCGCCTGATCCAGGTCCTGGTCACGTACGTGATCCAGCAGACCCAGACGATCCTGAGGACGATCATCAGACAGGTGCCGGACAAGGCGGTGCCGCGGCAGCCACCGCCGCGGAAGGACCCACCGAAACCCGCGCCGCCGCCGAAGCCGGCCCCGCCGAAGAAGGACCCGACGCCGCGGATACCGAAACCCGCGCCGACCCCGAAGCAGGAACCGAAGGGCCGGCTGAAGGACAAGTACGACGAGGACGAGGGCAAGCTCTACCGCGGCGCGAAGCCGGGCGACGCACCGACTTTGCGGCCGGACGCCAAGGACTACCAGGTGGACAAGGAGGGGTACGTCAAGCCGCAGTTCGGGCCGTCGACCAACACCGATCCGAACCAGATCCGCAAGTACAACCGGATACCGTGGGAAGTCATCGTGGAAAGCGTGCCGCCGCAGCTGCGGATCATGCGGACCAGCGGCACCCATTACGAAGTGGTGCCGGCGGAGGGGGTCAAGCTGAGACCGCAGGAGTTCTCGGACCTGCTCGGCCAGATCAGGTTCGGACCACCGGCGAGGAGATGAGATGGCAGCCGACGAGGCCGGCTGGGTGCTGGTCCTGGCCCAGGAGATGGACGACTACGACTGGGCCGAGGCCGAGAGCCGCGGCGTGCTGCTGAACGCCCGGCTCGAGCGGGCCGGGCGGCAGTTCCCGGTGATCTTCTTCGACCCGGAGCGGATCCGGAGCGCGGCCGCGATCGGAACCGAGGCCGGCGAGCCGTACTACGAACCGAACGTGATCATGCTGCCCGCACTGTCCAGGACGGCCGTGGAGGCAGCGGTGGAGCGGCTGGCCCGCAACGGCGAGTTCGACTGGCTGCTGGGGCTGCCGGAACGCTGAGCGAGACCTGACCGGGACCTGCCCCGGGAACCGATTTGGTTTCCGGGGCAGGCTCAGGCACACTGTTGACTGCCGAAGACCGCTGGTTGCTGCCCTAGGTAGCTGAAGGTCCCATCGCAAGGTGGGCGGCCCGCGCAGGTGACTTGGACAGTGACAGATTGTATGTTCACGCCCTTGCGCCTGCGCAGGGGCGTTTCTCCTTTTCAGGGGTCTAGGCGTGGAAGCCGAGAGAAGGAGACCCCCATGGCGAGGCCGGACAAGGCAGCCGCTGTCGCGGAGCTGACGGACGAGTTCCGTAGCTCCAACGGCGCCGTGCTGACCGAGTACCGCGGTCTCACCGTCGCGCAGCTCAAGCAACTTCGAGTTTCGCTCGGTGACGACGTGAACTACGCCGTGGTGAAGAACACGCTGACCAAGATCGCGGCCAAGGACGCCGGCGTCGACTCGTTCGACAGCCTGCTCGAAGGCCCCTCCGCTATCGCCTTCATCAAGGGCGACGCGGTGGTTGCGGCCAAGGGTCTGCGTGACTTCGCCAAGGCGAATCCCCTTCTCGTCATCAAGGGCGGCGTGCTCGAGGGCAAGTCGCTCAGCTCTGACGAGATCAGCAAGCTCGCTGACCTGGAGTCGCGTGAGGTTCTCCTCGCGAAGCTCGCAGGTGCGATGAAGGCGGCCCCGCAGCAAGCGGTGTCGCTGTTCGCTGCTCCGCTGTCGCAGGCCGCGCGCCTGTTCGCGGCGCTGCAGGACAAGCTGCCGGCCGACGCTTCCGGGACCGCTGCTCCGGCAGAGGTCCAGGACGCGGTCGAGGCACCTGCCGAGGCGAGCACCGAGGAGACTGCCGCAGCGGACAGCTGAGGCATCTCACCGCAACACCCCATCAGTGATCACAAGCACCATCTGTCAGGAAGGACCGCCATCATGGCGAAGCTCAGCACCGAAGAGCTCCTCGGCCAGTTCAAGGAACTGACCCTGCTGGAGCTGTCGGAGTTCGTTAAGGCGTTCGAGGAGGAGTTCGGCGTCACCGCCGCCGCCCCGGTCGCCGTTGCCGCCGCCGCGGGCGCGCCGGGTGCCCCGGCCGCCGAGGAAGCCGCCGAGCAGGACGAGTTCGACGTCGTCCTCGAGAGCGCCGGCGACAAGAAGATCCAGGTCATCAAGGAGGTGCGCGGTCTCACCAGCCTTGGGCTGAAGGAGGCCAAGGACCTGGTGGAGTCGGCCCCGAAGCCGATCCTGGAGAAGGTCGACAAGGCTGCCGCGGAGAAGGCCAAGGAGGCCCTCGAGGGCGCCGGCGCCACCGTCACCCTGAAGTGACCCCGGTGACGTTCCGCCACGGGACGTAACGAATGTGTTGAGAAGGGCGGTCCCCGCACAGGGACCGCCCTTCTTGCATTTCACCCTGGCTAGTATCTCAACCGCTTGACTTCCAAGGGTTTACGCAAACCGTACTCGTGCGTAACCTAGGCCACTGCCCTGTCGTTGGGCAGCAGCAGACATATCCGTGAGGAGGGCCGGTGGGCGTAGAGGTCCGCGTCGAGGGTCTGACCAAGTCCTTCGGCAGCCAGCTCATCTGGGGTGACGTGTCCCTCACCCTGCCCGCCGGTGAGATCTGCGTGATGCTCGGCCCGTCCGGTACCGGGAAGTCGGTGTTCCTGAAGACGCTGATCGGGCTGATCAAACCCGAGCGCGGGCATGTCTGGATCGAAGGCACGGACATCGCCACCTGCAGCGAGCGGGAGCTGTACGAAGTACGCCGGCTGTTCGGCGTACTGTTCCAGGACGGCGCGATGTTCGGTTCGATGAACCTCTACGACAACGTCGCCTTCCCGCTCCGCGAGCACACCAAGAAGTCCGAGTCCGACATCCGCTCCATCGTGATGGAGAAGATGGAGATGGTCGGCCTGGTCGGCGCGGAGAAGAAGCTGCCCGGCGAGATCTCCGGCGGCATGCGCAAAAGAGCCGGCCTGGCCCGGGCGCTGGTGCTGGACCCGCAGATCCTGCTGGTCGACGAGCCCGACTCCGGCCTGGACCCGGTGCGTACGTCGTTCCTGAACCAGGTGATGATCGACCTGAACGAGGCGTTCGGCGCGACCTTCCTGATCGTCACGCACGACGTCAACACCGCGCGGACCGTACCGGACAACATCGGCATGCTGTACCACCGGCACCTGGCCATGTTCGGCCCGCGGGAGATGCTGCTGTCCAGTGAGGAACCGGTGATCCGCCAGTTCCTGAACGCGCAGATGATCGGCCCGATCGGGATGTCCGAGGAGAAGGACGCCGAGGAACTCGCCGCCGAGGCCGGCCAGGAACTGCCGCCGCTGCCGCCGATCCCGATCCAGCAGCTGCCCAGCAGCGGCATGCTCCGCCCGACCCAGCGCCCGCCGGGCGAATGGTGCCGCGAACACGGCGTCGTCCCGCCCCCAGGCTCCTTCCAAACCAACACGGTGGGCGCGCGGTGACCGTCTCGGCAACCGCGCCGCTCAAGCACGCGGGCTCGTTGTTCGCCTTCGCCCTGGACACCGGCCGGGCCACCTTCCGGCGGCCGTTCCAGCTGAAGGAGTTCCTGCAGCAGGCCTGGTTCGTGGCGAGCGTGACGATCATCCCGACTGCGCTGGTCGCGATCCCGTTCGGTGCGGTGATCGCGCTGCAGGTCGGTGGGCTGATCAAGCAGTTCGGCGCGCAGGCCTTCACCGGTTCGGCGGCCGTCCTGGCGGTGGTGCGGGAGGCGTCGCCGATCGCGACCGCGCTGCTGATCGCCGGCGCCGGCGGTTCGGCGATCTGCGCGGACCTCGGCTCCCGGAAGATCCGCGAGGAACTGGACGCGATGATGGTGCTGGGCATCGACCCGATCCAGCGCCTGGTGGTTCCGCGCGTACTGGCCACCATGCTGGTCGCGTTCTTCCTGAACGGATTCGTCAGCGTGGTCGGCGTGATGGGCGGCTACATCTTCAACGTCGTCCTGCAGGACGGCACCCCGGGCAGTTACATCGCGTCGTTCACCGCGCTCGCGCATCTTCCCGACCTGTGGCAGGGCCAGGCGAAGGCGCTGGTCTTCGGCTTCATCGCGGCGGTCGTTGCCGCGTACAAAGGGGTCAACGCGGGCGGTGGCCCGAAGGGCGTCGGCGACGCGGTGAACCAGTCCGTGGTGATCACCTTCATGCTGCTGTTCGTCGCGAACTTCTCGATGACCGCGATCTACTTCCAGCTCGTCCCGCCGAAGGGGGCCTGACGTGTCGGCCCTGGTGGACACCCTGGTCAAGAAGCCGCTGAACTCGCTGGACAAGCTCGGTGAGCAGCTCGCCTTCTACCTCAAGGCGCTGGCCTGGTCCGGCAAGTCCGTCACCCGGTACCGCAAGGAGATCCTGCGGCTGCTGGCCGAGGTCACGCTCGGCACCGGCGCGCTCGCGGTGATCGGCGGCACCGTCGGCGTGATCACCTTCCTGGCCTTCTTCACCGGCACCGAGGTCGGCCTGCAGGGATACTCGGCGCTGAACCAGATCGGCACCTCGGCGTTCGCCGGCTTCGTCTCGGCGTACATCAACACCCGCGAGATCGGCCCGCTGATCGCCGGCATCGCGCTGGCCGCGACCGTCGGCTGCGGCTTCACCGCGCAGCTCGGCGCGATGCGGATCAGCGAGGAGATCGACGCCCTCGAGGTGATGGCGATCCCGTCGCTGCCGTTCCTGGTCACCACCCGGATCATCGCCGGCCTGGTCGCGGTCATCCCGCTGTACGTGGTCGGGCTGCTCGCCTCGTACTTCGCGACGAGACTCACCGTCACCACGTTCTACGGACAGAGCACCGGCACGTACGACCATTATTTCCATCTGTTCCTGCCACCAGGCGATGTGCTGTGGTCGTTCGGCAAGGTGCTGGTGTTCTCGGTGCTGGTGATCCTGGTGCACTGCTACCACGGGTACCACGCCACCGGTGGTCCCGCGGGCGTCGGCGTCGCGGTCGGGCGCGCGGTGCGTACGTCGATCGTGGTGATCAACGTCGTCGACCTGCTGCTGTCGATGGCCATCTGGGGTACGACGACCACCGTGAGGCTGGCCGGATGAGCAGATTCATCTCGCACAAGGTGCTCGGGGTCGCGTTCATCGGCGTGCTGTGCTTCCTGCTCTGGCTGACGTACGCGTTCTACGCCAAGATCTTCGTGAAGACCGTCGACGTCGAGCTGAAGACCAGCCACATCGGCCTGCAGCTGAACGAGCACGCGGACGTGAAACTGCGCGGCATCATCGTCGGCGAGGTGCGCAAGGTGTCCACCGACGGTGACGAGGCGACCGTCCAGCTGGCGCTCAAACCCGACCAGATCGGCGAGATCTCCAGCGCGGTCAGCGCCCGGATCCTGCCGAAGACGCTGTTCGGCGAGAAGTATGTGGCGCTGGTCCCACCGAAAGGACCCGAGGGCGCGCACATCAAGGCCGGTGACGTGATCAGCCGGGACAAGACCGCCGTCGGCATCGAGATCGAGAAGGTGCTGAACGACGCGCTGCCGCTGCTCCAGGCGGTCGACCCGGCCGACCTGAACGCGACCCTGAACACGCTCGCCACCGCGCTCGAAGGCCGCGGCGCCGAGATCGCCGGCACGCTGACCCAGCTGGACGGCTACCTGAAGAAGCTGAACCCGAGCGTCCCGAAGCTGATGGACGCACTGGCCAAGCTGACCCAGGTCTCGAACCTGTACGGCGACGCGACCCCCGACCTGGTCCGCGCACTGCGCAACCTGACGATCACCGGCAACACCGTGGTGGAGAAGGAACAGCAACTGCAGACCTTCTTCGGCGATGTGCAGAAGCTGTCGACCACCGGGAACACCTTCCTGCAACAGAACGAGGATCGGGTGATCCGGCTCGGTCAGGTCAGCCGTCCGGTGCTGAACCTGCTGGAGCGGTACTCGCCGGAGGTGCCGTGCTTCCTCAAGGTGCTGAGCGACACGGCTCCGATCCTGAACGACACGTTCCGCGACGGCCGGCTGAACATCAACCTCGAGCTGATCACCAACCAGCCGACCCCGTACGAGCCGAACGAGCTCCCGGCGTACAAGGACCATCGCGGCCCGACGTGTGTCGGCAAGAACTACAGCGTCCCGGGGGAGAAGCCCGGCCCGTACAACCAGGAGAACCCGGCGCCGTACGTGACTGCTGACGACGGCGTGATCGGCGACCACAACAAGAACCAGCGCTTCCCGCTGAACCTGAAACTGAACCGCGCGATGCCCGGCTATGCGATGGACACCCAGGGCGTCGGCACCCCGGCCGAGCAAAAGGTGATCGACTCGGTCGTCGGCCCGGCCATGGGCGTACCCGCGAACGACGTACCGGACCTGACCACCTTGATGGTCGGACCGTTGCTCCGCGGCGGGCAGGTGAACCTAAGGTGACCCCCCTCGGCTGTTCGGCACGCATCTCCGGCGCCCAGGCGGGCGCCTCGCCGCGTTGTCGTCGGCGCACGATGAAACCCGCATCGAGCACCTCCTCCGCCTTGCGATGCACCCGCCTGGACACCGGAGCTACGCACCAACAGCCGAGGGGGGTCACCACATGAGCTTCTTCGACCGGAAGACCACGTTCGACACCGTTCGGCTGGGGATCTTCGTGGTGGTGACGACGATCGCGACCGCGTTGCTGGCGGTGACGATCGGGAACATCACCTTCAACACGACCACCAAGTACCGGGCCGTGTTCACCGACGCGGTCGGGCTGAACCAGGGTGACGACATCCGGATCGCCGGCGTGAAGGTCGGGCAGGTCGACAAGATCGCGCTGTACCAGGACAAGTACGCGATGGTGACGTTCAGCGTCGACTCCGATCAGGTGCTGGACGCCTCGACGCACGCGACGCTGCGGTACCGGAACCTGGTCGGCAACCGGTACGTCGCGCTCACCGACGGGGTCGGCGGCGGGCCGCGGCTGCAGAAGAACGGTCTGATCCCGAAGGAGCGTACGTCGCCCGCGCTCGATCTGTCGGTGCTGTTCAACGGGTTCAAACCGTTGTTCACCGCGCTCACCCCGGCGGACGTGAACCAGTTCGCGTTCGAGGTGATCAAGGTGCTGCAGGGCGAAGGCGGCACGATCGAGTCGCTGCTGGCCAAGACCGCGTCGCTGACCACCACGCTGGCCGACGCCGACCAGGTGATCGGCGACCTGATCACCAACCTGACCGGGACCCTGCAGATCGTGTCGCAGCGGCAGCAGAACTTCTCCCAGTTGCTGGTGAACCTGCAGCAGTTCATCACCGGCCTGAGCCAGGACGTCACCCCGATCCTGAACTCGCTCGGCTCGATCAACTCGCTGAACACCAAAACCGCCGGCCTGCTGCAGCAGACCCGGGTGCCGATCAAGGCCGACCTGGACAAGCTGCGGATCACCGCGTCCACGCTGGACGACACCCAGGCGATCTGGGTGAAGACGCTGAACACGTTGCCCGGGAAGCTGAACACGATGACCCGGACCGCCTCGTACGGCTCCTGGTTCAACTTCTACCTGTGCAACTTCGACGGCAACGTCACGCTGCCGACCGGCACCCGCATCCCGGTCGCGTACGACCTGAACTCGGCGAGGTGCAAGAAGTGAAACCTTTCCGCGAGCAGAACCAGGTGACGATCGGTGTGATCGGGCTGACCGTGATCGGGCTGATCATGCTGGCCGCGTTCAAGGCGCAGGACCTGCCGCTGATCGGTGGCGGCACCAAGTACTCGGCGCAGTTCTCCGAGGCGGGCGGGCTGAAGCCGAACGACGAGATCCGGGTGGCCGGTGTCCGGGTCGGCAAGGTGCGCAGCGTCGAGCTGGAGGGTACTCACGTCCGGGTCGACTTCGTGGTCGATCAGGGCGTGAAGCTCGGTGACCAGACCGGCGCGGAGATGAAGATCAAGACGCTGCTCGGGCAGAAGTACCTGAAGCTGGACCCGGCCGGTTCGGGGCAGCTCAAACCCGGCGCGGAGATCCCGCTGGCGCGGACGACGTCGGCGTACGACGTGGTGGACGCCTTCACCGACCTGGCCAACACCACCGACCGGATCAACACCGCGCAGCTGGCGAAGGCCCTGGACACGTTGTCGGCGACCTTCAAGAACACGCCGGACGAGGTACGCGCTTCGCTGACCGGACTGTCCCGCCTGTCGCAGAACGTGGCCAAACGCGACGAACAGCTCAAACTGCTGCTGCAGAACTCGAACGTCGTCACCAAGATCCTTGCCGACCGCAACCAGCAGCTGATCAAGCTGATGAAGGACGGCAACACCGTGTTCCAGGCGGTGCAGGCGCGGCGCGCACTGATCCACCAGCTGCTGGTGTCGACGCAGGCGCTGTCCGCGCAGATCACCGCGCTGGTCCGGGAGAACCGCAAGGACCTCGCGCCGACCCTGCAGAAGGTGAACGCGGTCCTCGCCGTGCTGCTGAAGAACCAGAACGACCTGGACGCCAGCATCAAGGGCCTGGCGCCGTTCGTCCGGGTCTTCACCAACACGCTCGGCACCGGCCCGTGGTTCGACACGTACCTGCAGAACCTGGCGCCCGTACCCGAGATTCCGCTGCCGAGGCTGTTGCCGCCCGGACTGCCGCCGATCCTCGGGGGTGGTGGCTGATGAAGGTGAACGCGCTGTCCCGGCTGATCGCGATCGCGGTGGTCGTGGTGATCGTCGCGGTCGGACTCGTCACGCTGTGGCCGAAACCGGAGCGGGTGACCGCGACGGCGTACTTCCCGCGCGCGGTGTCGGTGTACCCGGGGTCGGACGTCCGGATCCTCGGCATCAAGGTCGGCGAGGTGGAGAGCATCACGCCGGCCGGTCGTACCGTCCGGGTGAAGTTCTGGTGGGACGCCAAGCACAAGGTGCCGGCCGACGCGAAGGCCGTGATCGCCTCACCGTCGATCGTCGCCGACCGGTACGTGCAGCTCACGCCCGCGTACTCGAAGGGTGCCGCGATGGCGGACGGCGCGCAGATCCCGATCGAGCGCACCGCCGTACCGCTGGAGCTGGACCAGATCTACCAGAGCCTGAACGACCTGTCGGTGGCGCTCGGTCCGAAGGGCGCGAACGACCAGGGCGCACTGGCCCGGTTGCTGGACGTCTCGGCGAAGAACCTGAACGGCCAGGGCGCCAAGCTGAACCAGACGATCACCGACGTGTCCAAGCTGACCAGCACGTTGTCGGGGAACTCGTCCGCGCTGTTCAACACGATCCGGCAGCTGCAGACGTTCGTGTCCGCGCTGGCCGCGAACGATCAGCTGGTCCGGCAGTTCAACACCAACTTCTCGGCCGTCTCGACCACCTTGGCGGGTGAGCGCAAGGACCTGGCGTCGGCGCTGTCCTTGCTGGCGACTGCCCTCGGTGAGGTCGCGACGTTCGTCAAGGACAACCGCACGCTGGTGAAGACGACCGTCACCAGCGCGGCCGCGCTGTCGCAGATCCTGGTCAAGGAGAAGGCCGCGCTGGCCGAGATCCTCGACACCGCTCCGCTCGGTCTCGGCAACCTGGCGCGGATCTACAACCCGCAGTTCGGCACGCTGGACCAACGGCTCAACCTGGGCCAGCTGGACGACCCGGCGACCTTCGTCTGTTCCCTGCTGCTGCAGGCGAACCAGGGCATGTCGTCCTGTTCCGCGCTGAAGCCGGTCCTGGACGCCCTGGCCAAGCTGCCGCTGCTGACCTCGCTGACCGGAGCCGCACCGGCCAGCGGTGGCCCGGCCGGTACGCCCTGGGCGCCGGCGCCGAAGGCCCCGCTGAACAGCCCCGACCCGGTCGACCCGACGCTCGGGGGGCTGGTCAAATGAGACGGCGGATCTCTCTCCTCGCGGGCGTGGTCGCGCTGGCGACGCTGCTCACCGGCTGCGATTTCAGCGTGTACTCGCTGCCGCTGCCGGGTGGCGCGAAGATCAAGGGGCCGGCGTACACGGTCACTGTCGAGTTCAGCGACGTCCTGGACCTGGTGCCGAAGTCGTCGGTGAAGGTCGACGACGTCACCGTCGGTACGGTCGAGAAGGTCTGGCTGGACGGGTACGTCGCCAAGGTGCGGATCAAGCTGCCGAAGAGCCTCGATCTGCCGGACAACACCCACGCGACCATCCGGCAGACCAGCTTGCTCGGCGAGAAGTTCGTCTCGCTGTCCCGGCCGACCGGGTCGGAGCGGCCGCGTGGTCACCTGGAGAACGGCGAAGTCATCCCGCTGTCCAGGACGACCAGCAACGTCGAGGTGGAGGAAGTACTGTCCGCCCTGTCGCTGCTGCTGAACGGTGGTGGCGTCGCCCAGCTCCAGATCATCACCCAAGAGCTGAACAAGGCCCTGACCGGCAACGAACCGGCCATCCGGGACGTACTGACGCAGCTGAACGTCTTCGTCGGCACGCTGGATCAGAACAAGCAGCGGATCGTCACCGCGATCACGGCCGTCGACCAGTTGGCGAAGAAGCTGAACGCGCAGAAGGCCACGCTGGCCACCGCGATCGACTCGTTGCCGAAGTCGATCGCCGTACTGGACAAGCAGCGGGCCGCGCTGGTCAAGACACTGCAGGCGCTGGCGACCCTGGGCAACACCGCGACCCGGGTGATCACCTCGGCGCAGAAGGACCTGGTCGCGAACCTGCAGTCGCTGTACCCGATCCTGACCAACCTGGCGAAGGCCGGTGCGGATCTGCCGAAGTCGCTCGAGCTGCTGTTCACGTACCCGTTCCCGGACAACGCGGCGAAGGCGGCGAAGGGCGACTTCACCAACCTCGGGATCACCCTCGACGTGAACACCCAGAAGGCGCTCAAGGGCCTGATCAACCTCGACCTGCCGACCCTCGGCCCGACCGCGCTGCCGACCGGGCGGATCAGCCTGCCGCTGCACCTGCCGACGAGCCGGGGCACGGGCGGTGTGCTGCCGTCGCTGCCGGTTCCCACCGGTACCGCGACGACCTGCATCACCCTGCTCGGGCTGCCGGTCTGTACACCGAAGCTGAACCGGTCCGGGTTCGATCCGGACCTGGCGCGCGCACTGATGCCGGGAGCGGTCTCATGATCACCAGAGCGGTCCGGATCCAGCTGATGGTGTTCCTGCTGATCACCGTCGTCGGCGTGGCCTTCGTCGGCGCCCGGTACGCGCAGGTGGACCAGCTGGTCGTGGACAAGAACTACACCGTCAGCGCCAGCTTCGCCGAGTCCGGTGGCATCTTCTCCGGCGCCGAGGTGACGTACCGCGGGCAGCCGGTCGGGCGGGTCGGCGAGCTGAAGCTGCTGCCCGATGGGGTCGACGTGGACCTGGAGATCGAGAAGAAGTTCAAGATCCCGAACGACCTGATGGCGGTGGTCGCGAACCGGTCCGCCATCGGCGAGCAGTACGTCGACCTGCAACCGCGCCGCGACGGGTCGCCGTACCTGCAGAACAACTCGAAGATCGCCCGCCAGGACACCGCGATCCCGATCGACACCACCGAACTGCTGCTGAACCTGGACCAGCTGGTGAACTCGGTCGACAAGAACAGCCTGCGGACCACCGTCCGCGAGCTCGGCGCGGCGCTCAAGGGCAAGGGCGGCGATCTGCAGAAGATCATCGACAGCTCCGGCAAGCTGATCGACAACGCGGACGCGAACGTCCTGCAGACGATCAAGCTGATCAACGACGGCGACACCGTGCTCGCCACCCAGGTGGCCAGCGGCGACGCGATCAAGACCTGGGCGAAGAACCTCGCGCTGCTGTCCGACACCCTGGTCAGCTCGGACGCGAACCTGCGCAAGGTGATCGACCAGGGCTCGGCCGCGTCGACCCAGCTGACCGGCCTGATCCAGGACAACAGTGCGGACATCGCGGTGCTGCTCGGTAACCTGCTGACGGTGAGCGAACTGACAGCGGTCCGGCTGGACGCCGTCGAGCAGTTGCTGGTGGTGTACCCGGCGGTCTCGATGGGCGGGTACGTCGTACCGGCCAAGGACCCGGGCACCGGGCATTACGACGCGCACTTCGGGCTGGTCCTGGGGCTGACCCCGCCGGCCTGCCGGCCCGGATACGGCGGCACCGACAAGCGCGTACCGCAGGATGTCAGCAACACCCCGGCCAACACCAAGGCCGGGTGTACGGCGAACCCGTCGACCGGGATCAATGTCCGCGGCTCGCAGAACAAGCCCGCGCCCTCCGCGCGCAACCTGAACCGGATCGGCTACGGGATCGGCTATGACCCGGCCACCGGCGCGGCCGGCGGGACCGGTGGGATGCCGGAGATGGTGCTCGGCTCGACCGGCGGTCAGGAAGAGCTGCTCGGCAGCGACTCCTGGAAGGCCCTGATCCTCGGACCGGTGACCAGCAAGTGACTCTCAAGTCCCGACTGAACGGACGGCTGCTGCTGGCCTGGGCACTCAGCGTGCTGCTCGTGGTCGCGCTGGCCGGCCTGACCCTCTCGGTGGTCGCGCTGAGCAAGCAGCGGGCCGCGGACTCGGCGCGCGACGGCGCGATGAAGGCGGCGCGGCAGCTCGCGCTGGACTTCACCACGTACGACTACCAGACCTGGGACGCGGACTCGAAGCGCGTCCTGGACGACTCCACCGGGCAGTTCAAGCAGGAGTTCCAGTCCGGGATCGACGCGGTGAAGACCGACGTGGTGACCAACAAGGCCACTTCGAAGGGGGACGTGAAGGAGGCCGGAGTGGTCTCGAACGACAAGGACTCCGCGCAGGTCCTGGTGATCGTGAACGCGGTGGTGACGAACACGGCCTCGGCCCAGGGCGTCGAGCGGCGGTACCGGATCAAACTGGACCTGGTCCGCGAGAAGAACCAGTGGCTGACCGCCGACCTCCAGGTGGTGGGCTGATGCCCGGCCGCACCCCGAACCGGCCCCGGATCGCCGGCCAGCGGCGTACGCCGGCCGCACCGCCCGCGGAAACCGAGGTCGAGGCGGATGTGACGCCAGCCACACCGGAGGCTGCCGAGGCTGAAGTGAAGGTCCCTCAGCAACCGCCGGCAGCTACAGAAGGTAAGCAATCCGAGCCCACCGAGCCCGCCAAGCCCGCCGAGCCCGCCGGGGCCACCGAGCCCGCCGAGGCCGCCGTGCCCAGGGAAGGTAAGCAGGGCCTCGGGAACCTGCTCACCGTCGCGCTCGCGATCGTGGTGGTGCTGACGCTGGGCGTCGCGGTCCTGCTCGGGATCAAGGCCTGGCACGGCAACCAGGCCGAGGACGCCCGGAGCCAGGCCGCCGCGGCCGGCCGGAAGGCGGCCGAGACCGCGCTCAGCTACGACTACCGTGACCTGGACAAGAGCTTCGCCGCCGCCCGGGCGACGATGACCCCGGACTTCGCCGCCAAGTTCGACGAGACCGCCAAGGTGGCCGGTGAGCTGGCCACCAAGACCAAGGCGACGGTGAAGGCCGATGTCCGCGAGGTCGGGGTCCGCGACGGCGACGCCGACCGGGTCACGCTGATCATCTTCGTCAACCAGACCACCACCAGCACGATCACGCAGGGTAAGCCCCGGGTGGACCTGAACCGGACCCGGTTCACGATGGTCCGAAACGGCGGCCGATGGCTGGTCCAGGAGATCGCCGGACTGTAACCTCTAGGTGACTCCGCACCAAGAGGACGCCGGCTGGGCTCGTGGGTGATCTGCCCACTGGAGACTCCGGGTCGGTCCTTGACGGAGAGGGTGGTCCGACGGCAAACTGTTGGACCCCATTGGACAGGTTTGCCTGGATCGGGTAACCTATTGCTTTGCGCTGCCTTTCTCTCGCCCTCGCTCGGGTCTCCGACTTGACTGGGGCGGCTTGGCGTGCGCTCCCAGCACCGAAGTGATTTTTTGCGAGCCCGTGGAAGGACGCCCCTTGGTCGCCTCGCGCAACCCCCAGTCCGACAGCATTTCCAACGTCTCCGGCCCCCGCCGCATCTCCTTCGCGAAGATCTCCGAGCCTCTCCAGGTTCCGGATCTCCTTGCCCTGCAGGTGGACAGTTTCGACTGGCTGGTCGGAAACGAAACGTGGCAGGCCCGGGTGGCCGCCGCTGAAGCCGAGGGGCGGTCGGACCTGTCCGGCCCCAGCGGCCTGGAAGAGATTTTCGAGGAGATCTCCCCGATCGAGGACTTCAGCGGCACCATGTCGCTGTCGTTCCGCGACCACCGCTTCGAGCCGCCGAAGAACACGGTCGACGAGTGCAAGGAGCGAGACGTCACGTACTCGGCTCCGCTGTTCGTCACGGCCGAGTTCATGAACAACGAGACTGGCGAGATCAAGAGCCAGACCGTGTTCATGGGCGACTTCCCGCTGATGACCCGCAAGGGCACGTTCGTGATCAACGGCACCGAGCGGGTCGTCGTGTCCCAGCTGGTCCGTTCGCCCGGTGTGTACTTCGAGCGCACTCCGGACAAGACGTCCGACAAGGACATCTTCACCGCCAAGATCATCCCGTCCCGCGGTGCGTGGCTGGAGTTCGAGGTGGACAAGCGCGACATGGTCGGCGTCCGCCTGGACCGCAAGCGCAAGCAGAACGTCACCGTGCTGCTGAAGGCGCTGGGCTGGACCGACGCGCAGATCCTGGAGGAGTTCGGCGACTACGAGTCGATCCGGCTGACCCTGGAGAAGGACCACACCTCCGGGCAGGACGACGCGCTGCTGGACATCTACCGCAAGCTGCGGCCGGGTGAACCGCCGACCCGCGAGGCCGCGCAGGCGCTGCTGGAGAACTACTACTTCAACGGCAAGCGCTACGACCTGGCCAAGGTCGGCCGCTACAAGATCAACAAGAAGCTCGGCCGGGACGAGGCGCACGACCAGGCGGTGCTGACCGTCGACGACATCGTCGCCACGATCAAGTACCTGGTCGCGCTGCACGAGGGCAAGACCGAGCTGCCGGCTCCGCGCGGCGAGATCGTGGTCGAAGAGGACGACATCGACCACTTCGGCAACCGCCGGCTGCGCACCGTCGGCGAGCTGATCCAGAACCAGCTCCGCACCGGCCTGGCCCGGATGGAGCGGGTGGTCCGGGAGCGGATGACGACCCAGGACGTCGAGGCGATCACGCCGCAGACCCTGATCAACATCCGGCCGGTGGTGGCGGCGCTGAAGGAGTTCTTCGGCACCTCCCAGCTGTCCCAGTTCATGGACCAGACCAACCCGGTCGCGGGCCTGACCCACAAGCGCCGGCTGAACGCGCTCGGCCCGGGTGGTCTGAGCCGCGAGCGGGCCGGCTTCGAGGTCCGGGACGTGCACCCGTCGCACTACGGCCGGATGTGCCCGATCGAGACGCCGGAAGGCCCGAACATCGGCCTGATCGGTTCGCTCGCGTCGTACGGCCGGGTGAACGCGTTCGGTTTCGTCGAGACTCCGTACCGCAAGGTCGTCGACGGCCAGGTCACCGACCAGGTGGACTACCTGACCGCCGACGAGGAGGACCGGTTCGTCATCGCGCAGGCGAACGCCGCGCTGACCGGCGACAACCGGTTCGCCGAGGAGCGGGTGCTGGTCCGCCGGCGCCACGGCGAGGTCGAGCTGGTCCCGGTCGACGACGTCGACTACATGGACGTCTCGCCGCGGCAGATGGTGTCGGTCGCGACCGCGCTGATCCCGTTCCTCGAGCACGACGACGCGAACCGCGCGCTGATGGGTTCGAACATGCAGCGCCAGGCGGTGCCGCTGATCACCTCGGACGCCCCGCTGGTCGGTACCGGCATGGAGTTCCGCGGCGCGGTCGACGCCGGCGACGTGGTGGTGTCCGACAAGGCGGGTGTGGTCAAGGAGGTCTCGGCCGACCTGATCGAGATCGCCGCCGACGACGGCACGTACCAGACCTACCGGATGGCGAAGTTCCGCCGCTCGAACCAGGGCACCTGCATCAACCAGCGCCCGCTGGTCGACGCCGGGCAGCGGGTCGAGATCGGGACGCCGCTGGCCGACGGTCCGTGCACCGACGAGGGCGAGATGGCCCTCGGCCGGAACATGCTGGTCGCGTTCATGACGTGGGAGGGCTACAACTACGAGGACGCGATCATCCTCAGCCAGCGCGTCGTGCAGCAGGACCTGCTGACCTCGATCCACATCGAGGAGCACGAGGTCGACGCCCGCGACACCAAGCTGGGCCCGGAGGAGATCACCCGGGACATCCCGAACGTCTCCGACGAGATGCTGTCCGACCTGGACGAGCGCGGCATCATCCGGATCGGCGCCGAGGTCACCACCGGTGACATCCTGGTCGGCAAGGTCACCCCGAAGGGCGAGACCGAGCTGACCCCGGAGGAGCGGCTGCTGCGCGCGATCTTCGGTGAGAAGGCGCGCGAGGTGCGCGACACCTCGCTGAAGGTGCCGCACGGCGAGGAGGGCACCGTGATCGGTGTCCGCGTCTTCGACCGCGACAACGGCGACGAGCTGCCGCCGGGCGTCAACCAGCTGGTCCGGGTGTACGTGGCCCAGAAGCGGAAGATCTCGGTCGGCGACAAGCTGGCCGGCCGGCACGGCAACAAGGGCGTCATCTCGAAGATCCTGCCGGTCGAGGACATGCCGTTCCTCGAGGACGGCACCCACGTCGACGTGATCCTGAACCCGCTGGGCGTGCCCGGCCGGATGAACGTCGGCCAGGTGCTGGAGACCCACCTCGGCTGGATCGCCTCCCGCGGCTGGGAGGTCGACCCGGAGAACGAAGAGGACTGGGCGCAGCGGCTGATCAAGATCGGCGCCGGTTCGGCCGAGCCGATGACGAACGTCGCCACCCCGGTGTTCGACGGCGCGACCGAGGACGAGGTCACCGGTCTGCTCAGCTCCACGCTGCCGAACCGGGACGGCGTCCGGATGGTCAACGGCCAGGGCAAGGCCAAGCTGTTCGACGGCCGTTCGGGTGAGCCGTTCCCGGACCCGATCGGGGTCGGCTACATGTACATCCTGAAGCTGCACCACCTGGTCGACGACAAGATCCACGCGCGTTCGACCGGCCCGTACTCGATGATCACGCAGCAGCCGCTGGGTGGTAAGGCGCAGTTCGGTGGTCAGCGGTTCGGCGAGATGGAGGTGTGGGCCCTGGAGGCCTACGGTGCCGCCTTCGCGCTGCAGGAACTGCTGACGATCAAGTCCGACGACGTCGTCGGGCGGGTCAAGGTGTACGAGGCGATCGTCAAGGGCGAGAACATCCCGGAGCCGGGTATCCCGGAGTCGTTCAAGGTTCTGGTCAAGGAAATGCAGTCCCTCTGCCTCAATGTCGAGGTGCTCTCGTCCGACGGAAGCCGGGTCGAGATGCGCGACAGCGAGGAGGACGTCTTCCGGGCGGCGGAGGAACTGGGAATCGACCTGTCCCGGCGCGAGCCGAACAGCGTCGAGGAGGTCTGAGCGGGTTGCCGTTCGACATCAACAACCAACTCACTCAGACCACTCTTAGCAACGGGAGATAACACATCGTGCTCGACGTGAACTTCTTCGACGAGCTTCGGATCGGCCTGGCCACCGCGGACGAGATCCGCCAGTGGTCCCACGGCGAGGTCAAGAAGCCGGAGACGATCAACTACCGGACGCTCAAGCCCGAGCGTGACGGTCTGTTCTGCGAGAAGATCTTCGGTCCCACCCGGGACTGGGAGTGCTACTGCGGCAAGTACAAGCGGGTCCGCTTCAAGGGCATCATCTGCGAGCGGTGTGGCGTCGAGGTCACCCGGTCGAAGGTACGCCGGGAGCGGATGGGCCACATCGAGCTGGCCGCGCCGGTCACCCACATCTGGTACTTCAAGGGTGTCCCGTCGCGGCTCGGCTACCTGCTCGACCTCGCCCCGAAGGACCTGGAGAAGGTCATCTACTTCGCGGCGTACATGATCACCGACGTCGACGAGGAGTCGCGGCACCGCGACCTGTCCTCGCTCGAGGGCCGGGTGGACGTGGAGCGCAAGCAGCTCGAGAACCGTCGTGACAACGACATCGAGACGCGGATGAAGAAGCTCGAGGAGGACCTGGCGCAGCTCGAGGCCGAGGGCGCCAAGGCCGACGTCCGCCGCAAGGTGAAGGAAGGCGCCGAGCGTGAGGTCAAGCAGCTGCGCGACCGCGCGCAGCGCGAGATCGACCGCCTCGACGAGGTCTGGAGCAGGTTCAAGAACCTGAAGGTCCAGGACCTCGAGGGCGACGAGATCCTCTACCGCGCGATGAACGAGCGGTTCGGCAAGTACTTCAAGGGTGCGATGGGCGCGGCCGCGATCCAGCGCCGGCTGGAGACCTTCGACCTGAAGGCCGAGGCCGCCAACCTGCGCGAGACGATCAAGACCGGCAAGGGGCAGCGCAAGACCCGCGCCCTGAAGCGGCTCAAGGTCGTGACCGCGTTCCTGGCCACCAACAACAGCCCGATGGGCATGGTGCTGGACTGCGTCCCGGTGATCCCGCCGGACCTGCGCCCGATGGTTCAGCTCGACGGTGGCCGGTTCGCCACCTCGGACCTGAACGACCTGTACCGCCGGGTGATCAACCGGAACAACCGGCTCAAGCGGCTGCTCGACCTGGGCGCCCCGGAGATCATCGTCAACAACGAGAAGCGGATGCTGCAGGAGGCCGTCGACGCGCTGTTCGACAACGGCCGCCGTGGCCGTCCGGTCACCGGCCCAGGCAACCGGCCGCTGAAGTCGCTGTCCGACATGCTCAAGGGCAAGCAGGGCCGCTTCCGGCAGAACCTGCTCGGCAAGCGCGTCGACTACTCCGGCCGTTCGGTCATCGTGGTCGGCCCGCAGCTGAAGCTGCACCAGTGCGGTCTGCCGAAGGCGATGGCGCTGGAGCTGTTCAAGCCGTTCGTGATGAAGCGGCTGGTCGACCTCAACCACGCGCAGAACATCAAGTCCGCCAAGCGGATGGTCGAGCGCCAGCGCGCCCAGGTCTGGGACGTACTGGAAGAGGTCATCACCGAGCACCCGGTGCTGCTGAACCGGGCACCAACCCTGCACCGGCTCGGTATCCAGGCCTTCGAGCCGCAGCTGATCGAGGGCAAGGCGATCCAGATCCACCCGCTCGTCTGCTCCGCGTTCAACGCGGACTTCGACGGCGACCAGATGGCGGTGCACCTGCCGCTGTCGGCCGAGGCGCAGGCCGAGGCCCGGATCCTGATGCTGTCGACGAACAACATCCTGAAGCCCGCTGACGGCCGTCCGGTCACGATGCCGACCCAGGACATGATCATCGGCATCTACTTCCTGACCATGCTGAAGGAAGGCGCCAACGGCGAGGGCCGGGCGTTCAGCTCGGTGGCGGAGGCGCTGATGGCCTTCGACCGCAAGGAGCTGTCGCTGCAGGCCAAGATCACCATCCGGCTGAGTGGCTCCGGCGCTCCGGCGAACGCGATCGAGCTGGCCGACGGCGGTTTCGCGCTGGAGACCACGCTGGGCCGGGCGCTGTTCAACGAGGCGCTGCCGGCGGACTACACGTTCGTCGACACCGAGGTGGGCAAGAAGCAGCTCGGTGGGATCGTCAACGACCTGGCCGAGCGGTACACCAAGGTCGAGGTCGCGCACGCGCTGGACGCGCTGAAGGACCTGGGCTACTACTGGTCCACCCGGTCCGGTGTCACGGTGTCGATCGACGACTTCAGCACGCCGCCGAGCAAGCCCGAGATCATGGCCCGGTACGAGTCCCAGGCCGAGAAGGTCCAGAAGCAGTTCGAGCGGGGCCTGATCACCTCGTCCGAGCGGCGGCAGGAGCTGATCGAGATCTGGACCGGCGCCAACGCCGAGGTCGGCAAGGCGATGGAGGAGAACTTCGCCAAGGACAACCCGATCTGGATGATGGTGCACTCCGGTGCCCGCGGCAACATGATGCAGATCCGGCAGATCTCCGGTATGCGTGGCCTGGTGGCGAACCCGAAGGGCGAGATCATCGCCCGGCCGATCAAGTCCAACTTCCGTGAGGGCCTGTCGGTGGTCGAGTACTTCATCGCCACCCACGGTGCCCGGAAGGGCCTGGCCGACACCGCGCTGCGGACCGCCGACTCCGGGTACCTGACCCGTCGTCTGGTGGACGTCTCGCAGGACGTGATCATCCGCGAGGAGGACTGCGGCACCGAGCGTGGCCTGCCGAAGCAGATCGGCGAGAAGGACCCGTCCGGCAAGGTCGTCCACGCCGAGAACGTGGAGACCAGCGCGTACGCGCGGACGCTGGCGACCGACGCCGTCGACGCCGACGGCAACGTGGTGCTGGCCGGCGGCGCCGACCTGGGCGACGTGTCGATCGCGCAGCTGGTCGCGGCCGGGATCGAAGAGGTCAAGGTCCGGTCGGTGCTCACCTGTGACGCCAAGACCGGTACCTGCGCGAAGTGCTACGGCCGTTCGCTGGCGACCGGCAAGCCGGTCGACATCGGCGAGGCGGTCGGCATCATCGCGGCCCAGTCCATCGGTGAGCCGGGTACGCAGCTGACGATGCGTACCTTCCACACCGGTGGTGTCGCGGGTGATGACATCACCCACGGTCTGCCGCGTGTGGTCGAGCTCTTCGAGGCCCGCCAGCCCAAGGGCAAGGCGCCGATCTCGGAGGCGGCCGGCCGGATCTCGATCGAGGACACCGACAAGACCCGGAAGCTGGTGCTGACGCCGGACGACGGGTCCGAGGAGGTCGCCTACCCGGTCTCCAAGCGGGGCCGCCTGCTGATCGAGGAAGGTCAGCACGTCGAGGTCGGTCAGCAGCTGACGCAGGGTACGCCGGACCCGCAGGAGGTACTGCGGATCCTGGGTGTCCGGAAGGCGCAGGAGCACCTGGTGGACGAGGTCCAGGAGGTGTACCGGTCGCAGGGTGTGGCCATCCACGACAAGCACATCGAGATCATCGTCCGGCAGATGCTGCGCCGGGTCACGGTGATCGAGTCCGGCGAGGCGAACCTGCTGCCGGGTGAGCTCGCGGACCGGATCATGTTCGAGGCGGAGAACCGCCGCGTCGTGGCCGAGGGCGGGACGCCGGCTTCCGGCCGTCCGGTGCTGATGGGTATCACCAAGGCGTCGCTGGCGACCGAGTCGTGGCTGTCGGCCGCCTCCTTCCAGGAGACGACCCGCGTCCTCACCGAGGCCGCGATCCACGGCAAGTCCGACTCGCTGGTCGGTCTGAAGGAGAACGTCATCATCGGCAAGCTGATCCCGGCCGGTACGGGCATGGACCGGTACCGCAACATCCGGGTGGAGCCCACCGAGGAGGCGAAGGCCGCGATGTACTCGATGGTCGGCTACGAGTCGTACGACTACGACTTCGGTCCGTCGTCCGGCCAGTCGGTCCCGCTCGACGACTTCGACCTCGGTTCGTACCAGAACTGAGCCCGAGTCACCCGCCAAGGGCGGCACTTCCACCCCGGAAGTGCCGCCCTTGCGGCTTTTACCAGCCGCCACACCCCACGCGCCCCTCGCCTGCCCACCCCTCCCCCTCCCCGCGCCGACCCCCCGCCCACCCCGCCCGCAGTGCACTGCCCCAAACCGGTTTGGGGCAGGCAACTGTCCAACTTGGGAAACAAACATCCCCGGACTGGGCTAGACGGCGATGCTGGCGGCAGTACAACCGGGAGAGCAAGCACGAGCGGTACCTGACCAGCCGCTGCGGTGGAGCGCGCTAGCTACCTGTGCGGCGGCAACACAGGGCTCGGTCACCAGTTGGTAGCCGAGCCGCAGAGTCAGCTTGCCGCTGATCGCTGAGATGTTGTCGCGATGCATGTCGCGCCATCGTGACGCGGAGTCCGAATGTCCGGCCTGGCCGTCGATCTCGACCAAGAGCCCATACCGCACGTATTCGACATCGCGATAGCTGACGTGTACGCCAGATCCGTCCTTTGAAGCAGCACGGACTTGACGCCGACCCGGTGGCAGGGCGTGGGCTCGTTCGACATCGCGCAGGTAGATCCGTTCCAGGAACGACTGCACCCCGTCCGCCGCGTCCAGCACAATCCGCCGAAGCACTTGGCGAGCGGGCAGCCTGGTGAGCAGGTCGAGTTCGGCGAGCAGACGCTCGGGAGTGGTGGCGCGTTGCCGGCAGACATCGAGTAGCAGGGCAGCTTGCCGGGACGTGCTCGGGTCGGCGCTCGCACGCACGAGGGCCGCGACTTCCAGCCGTACGATCGGTGGTGTCCGGGCGCCGTGCAATTGTGTCTCGTAACCGCGATGCCGGGTAACGAGAATTCCAGGCCGCTGGATGGCCCGGTGTGAATGCGGTAGCGCGAGGTGGATGCGATCATCGCCCGCAGCGCCATCGACGCCGTACCACTGCAAAGCCGTCGCGCCGGTGAGAGCGGCATCCGGGCCGTACACGAGCCAGGCCGCCCAGACCCTGGTCGCCCATGGCAGTGGTCCGGTGAATTCGGCGTACACACCGCGATGGATCTGCTGGATCTGCCGCACTCGCGACCGGCGGGCAAGCACCTTGTCCGTGATCCCGTGCGCGATCGCCTGAGATCTGCTGAAGGCGCCCTGTTGCCGCGCGCACAGCTCCCCGAACGACCGGCTCGGCCCCTCGGCTGCCTCAATCGGTGGACCAGCGGCTGAGGCCCACGCAACGTTCCGCATCGCAACTCCTCTCGATGGGCCGCCCGCCGACCCACTACGAGGGAACATGCACCCGCCGGCCCCTCCTCCCAGCCACGAATTCACACCCTGTGCACATCCCCGCCCGCTCTCGCCCACCTGCACCCCCACCCAACTGCTCCAACCGCATCTCCCCAAACCGGTTTGGGGAGATGCGCACCCTGGGATGGGGGGACGGGCTTCCCCGGTTCGAGGCGAGGTCTTCCCCAAACCGATTTGGGGAGGATCTGTCGTTGCGGGGAAGGGGCCGGGGGTGGGGGTGTATGAGGGAAAGGGTCGGAGTGTGAGGTGAGGTGAGGGGGGTCCGGTCTCGTGGTGCAGGTGCGGTCTGGACGAGACACTCGGGGTGGCGGCTGAAAGTGGGGGCGGGATGCGCCAAGATTGGTGCATGACGGATCTGCCGGCCTACTTGCGGCCTTTCGTCTTGGGGGTTCTGGAAGGTTCCGATGTAAGGGTCGATCGCTTGGGGGAGCTCGACCTGTATCGCCCGCCCGGTACCGCCCGAGGCGGCGCGATTCTTTTCGTGCACGGGGGACCAGGCCCGGACGGACTCGAGGTGCTGCCTCGGGACTGGCCGGTCTACAAGGGTTATGCGACCGCTGCCGCCAGGCTTGGCGTGGTGACAGCGGTGGTCGACCACAGCCTGATTCGCGGTCTGGACCGGCTGGTCACGGCCGCGGACGAGGTGGAGGCCGCGGTCGGCGTGCTGCGTTCCGATCCACGGGTCGACCCCGATCGGGTCGGGTTGTGGTTCTTCTCGGGCGCGGGCCTGCTGGCCGGGGAGTGGCTGGACAGCCGCCCCGACTGGTTGCGGTTCGTCGCCCTGACCTACCCCCGGCTCGCCACCCCGCCCGGTGTCGACGAGTTGGTTAATGCCGCTGAAGTAGTCGGCAAACACAAGGACCTGCCGGTCTTGCTGACCAGAGCCGGACTCGAGTCTGAGGAGCTCGACGGTCCGGTCGCGGAGTTCGTTTCCGCGGGAGGCGCCGCGCTGGACATCATCGACGTACCGAAAGGGCACCACGGGTTCGACATGCTCGACCACACCGAAGAATCACGCGCCGCCGTCACCAAGGCTCTGGATTGGGCGATCGCCCACCTCGGCGAGGAGCCCGGTGACGAAGGCAAGCTCCTCGTCCCACCACCCCCGGCCAAGAAGCCGGCCGCAGCCCGGAAGACGGCCACGACGGCCGCGACGACCACGACGACCACCACCCGGCGTACGCCCGCGGCAGTGAAGACCGCGGTCACGGTCAAGCCGGCGGCTCCTGCTGAACCCGCTACTCAGCAGGCCCCCGCGACAGCTCCCGTGGCAGCTCCCACAGCCGTTCCTGCGGCCGCTCCGGAGCCGGTCACCCCAACCGTCGTCCCGGCGCCCGCACAGCCCACACTGGCCGATCTGGGCCTGGCCACGGCGGCTGCCGTCAGCACCGAGACCCCGGCGGCGCGGATCGTCGCCCGGGAGCACGCGGCGTACGCGGCGCACGACCTGGAAGCGTTCCTCGCGACGTACTCGCCGACGGCCCGGATTCAGCGCGCCGACGGGTCCGAACTGAAGGGCCGCCGGTTCCTGCGCGAGTACCACCGGCCGCGCTTCGAGGCCGGCCGCTGCAAGACCGAGATCGTCGAGCGGCTGATGCTGGGGGAGTGGGTGGTCGAGCACGTGATCAGCCACGACGACGGCGAAGCGGTGCCGCAGCTGGCGCTGTACCGGGTCGTCGACGGCCAGATCACCGACGTCGAGTTCCGCGCCTGACGGGGTGTCGGGCGGTACCTGTCGAGGGCCTCTGGAAGCGCTTGCCGAGCGCTCCGCCGGAGGCCCTGTACACTGAGATCGCGGGAAGGTCTCGGTCCCGGTCGATCAGTCATTTTGACCGTGCTTGAGGCAGCCGCTAGTCTTAACGATCGTGCCCGGGGTCTTTCCTGGGCCGTCATGCGTGCCCCTCGTCCACGGGTCGGGCCGCGTGGCACGGGACTCCTGCCGACAGTCTGGAAGATTACGGCTTCGGTCTGCTCGTGCGCACGCGACACACCCGACCGCGGGGGTCAGGTAACAGCAGCAAACCCAGCCGGACGACAGAAAGAGCTACGCGGTGCCCACCATTCAGCAGCTGGTCCGCAAGGGCCGCCAGGACAAGGTGTCGAAGAACAAGACGCCGGCCCTGAAGGGTTCTCCTCAGCGTCGTGGTGTGTGCACGCGCGTCTACACGACCACGCCGAAGAAGCCGAACTCGGCCCTTCGGAAGGTTGCACGTGTCCGCCTGACCAGTGGCATCGAGGTCACCGCGTACATCCCCGGTGTCGGCCACAACCTGCAGGAGCACTCGATCGTGCTCGTTCGCGGTGGCCGGGTGAAGGACCTCCCGGGTGTCCGGTACAAGATCATCCGCGGTTCGCTCGACACCCAGGGTGTGAAGAACCGGAAGCAGGCTCGCAGCCTCTACGGCGCGAAGAAGGAGAAGAGCTAATGCCGCGCAAGGGCCCGGCCCCGAAGCGCCCGGTCATCATCGACCCGGTCTACAGTTCGCCGCTCGTCACCCAGTTGATCTCGAAGATCCTGGTCGACGGCAAGAAGCAGATCGCGCAGAGCATCGTCTACAGCGCGCTCGAGGGCACCCGTACCAAGACCGGCACCGACCCGGTGATCACGCTGAAGCGTGCGCTGGACAACGTGAAGCCGAGCATCGAGGTGAAGAGCCGCCGCGTCGGTGGTGCCACCTACCAGGTGCCGATCGAGGTCAAGCCGGGCCGGTCGACCACGCTGGCGCTGCGCTGGCTGACGTCGTACTCGCGGGCCCGTCGCGAGAAGACCATGTCCGAGCGCCTGATGAACGAGATCCTGGACGCGTCCAACGGTCTCGGTGCGTCGGTGAAGCGCCGCGAGGACACGCACAAGATGGCCGAAGCCAACAAGGCTTTCGCCCACTACCGCTGGTGATCCCGGGTCCGATCCGGACCCAGCGTTCACCCCTTTGACGCAGTACAGAATCGAGAGGCAGACCACCGAGGTGGCCGTACAAATCACCACCGACCTGGCCAAGGTCCGCAACATCGGGATCATGGCCCACATCGACGCCGGTAAGACGACGACGACCGAGCGGATCCTCTTCTACACCGGTATCACTTACAAGATCGGTGAGGTCCACGACGGCGCCGCCACGATGGACTGGATGGAGCAGGAGCAGGAGCGCGGCATCACGATCACGTCCGCCGCGACGACCTGCACCTGGAAAGACCACACCATCAACATCATCGACACCCCCGGACACGTCGACTTCACCGTCGAGGTGGAGCGCTCGCTGCGCGTGCTGGACGGCGCGGTCGCGGTGTTCGACGGCGTGGCCGGCGTGGAGCCGCAGTCCGAGACCGTGTGGCGTCAGGCCGACCGGTACGGCGTGCCCCGGATCTGCTTCGTGAACAAGCTGGACCGGACCGGTGCCGAGTTCATGCGCTGTGTCGACATGATCGTCGACCGGCTGGCCGCGGTGCCGCTGGTGCTGCAGCTGCCGATCGGCTCCGAGGCCGACTTCATCGGTGTCGTCGACCTGATCGGGATGCGCGCGCTGACCTGGCGCGGCGAGACCACGATGGGTGAGGACTACACCGTCGAGGAGATCCCGGCGTCGCACACCGAGATCGCCGCCGAGTGGCGCGACAAGCTGATCGAGACGCTGGCCGAGGCCGACGACGAGATCATGGAGCAGTACCTCGAGGGCGAGCAGCCGACCCAGGAGCAGCTGGTCGCCGGTATCCGGCGCGCCACCCTGGCCAGCAAGCTGACCCCGGTACTGACCGGCACGGCGTTCAAGAACAAGGGTGTCCAGCCGCTGCTGGACGCGATCAACGCCTACCTGCCGAGCCCGATCGACGTCCCGGCCATCGAGGGCCACGACGTCAAGGACCCGGAGCAGGTCGTGCTGCGCAAGCCGGCCGACGACGAGCCGTTCTCGGCGCTGGCGTTCAAGATCGCGGCCGACCCGCACCTGGGCAAGCTGACCTTCATCCGGGTGTACTCGGGCAAGCTCGAGACCGGCACCCAGGTGCTGAACCCGACCAAGGGCCGCAAGGAGCGGATCGGCAAGATCTACCGGATGCACGCGAACAAGCGTGAGGAGATCGCCTCGATCGGCGCCGGTCACATCGTCGCGGTGATGGGCCTGAAGGACACCACCACCGGTGAGACCCTGTGCGACCCGGTCAAGCAGGTCGTACTGGAGTCGATGCAGTTCCCGGCCCCGGTGATCTCGGTCGCGATCGAGCCGAAGTCGAAGGCCGACCAGGAGAAGCTGGGTGTCGCGATCCAGCGGCTGGCCGAGGAGGACCCGACCTTCCAGGTCCGGACCGACGAGGACACCGGCCAGACCATCATCGCCGGTATGGGCGAGCTGCACCTCGAGGTGCTGGTCGACCGGATGAAGCGTGAGTTCCGGGTCGAGGCGAACGTCGGCAAGCCGCAGGTCGCGTACCGCGAGACGATCAAGAAGAAGGTCGAGAAGGTCGACTACACGCACAAGAAGCAGACCGGTGGTTCGGGTCAGTTCGCGCGTGTGATCATCAACATCGAGCCGACTTCGGTCGAGGCCGGTGGCGAGGGTGGCTACGAGTTCGTCAACGCCGTCACCGGTGGCCGCATCCCCCGGGAGTACATCCCGTCGGTGGACGAGGGCGCCCAGGAGGCGATGGAGTTCGGCGTCCTGGCCGGCTACCCGATGGTGGACGTCAAGGTCACGCTGACCGACGGCGCGTACCACGACGTCGACTCCTCCGAGCTCGCCTTCAAGATCGCCGGTTCGATGGCCTTCAAGGACGCCGCCCGCCGGGCGACTCCGGTCATCCTCGAGCCGATGTTCGCGGTCGAGGTCACCACCCCCGAGGACTACATGGGTGAAGTGATCGGCGACCTCAACTCACGCCGTGGCCAGATCCAGTCGATGGACGAAGGCCCCGGTGGCAGCCGGGTTGTGAAGGCCCTGGTGCCGCTGTCGGAGATGTTCGGGTATGTCGGTGACCTGCGTTCCAAGACGCAGGGCCGCGCGTCCTACTCGATGCAGTTCGATTCCTACGCCGAGGTTCCGAAGAACGTGGCGGAAGAGATCATCAAGAAGGCCCGGGGCGAGTAACCCACTCGTTTCTGGCCACCACACCCAAAGCGCGTCGGCGTACGGCGTAGTCAACATTTATCCAGGAGGGCCCCAGTGGCGAAGGCGAAGTTCGAGCGGACCAAGCCGCACGTCAACATCGGTACCATCGGTCACATCGACCACGGTAAGACCACGCTTACCGCGGCGATCACCAAGGTGCTGCACGACAAGTACCCGGACCTGAACGAGGCATCGGCCTTCGATCAGATCGACAAGGCGCCGGAAGAGCGCCAGCGCGGTATCACCATCTCGATCGCGCACGTCGAGTACCAGACCGAGGCCCGGCACTACGCCCACGTCGACTGCCCGGGTCACGCGGACTACATCAAGAACATGATCACCGGTGCGGCCCAGATGGACGGCGCGATCCTGGTCGTCGCCGCCACCGACGGCCCGATGCCGCAGACGCGTGAGCACGTGCTGCTCGCCCGTCAGGTCGGCGTGCCGGCGATGGTCGTCGCCCTGAACAAGTGCGACATGGTCGACGACGAGGAGATCCTGGAGCTCGTCGAGCTCGAGGTCCGGGAGCTGCTCTCGGAGCAGGAGTTCGACGGCGACAACGCGCCGATCGTCCGCGTCGCGGCGCACCCGGCCCTGACCGGCGACGCCAAGTGGGGCGAGTCGATCCTCGAGCTGATGAACGCGGTCGACGAGTACATCCCGCAGCCGGAGCGCGAGATCGACAAGCCGTTCCTGATGCCGGTGGAGGACGTCTTCACCATCACGGGTCGCGGTACGGTCATCACCGGCCGGATCGAGCGCGGTGTCATCAAGGTCAACGAGACCGTGGACATCGTCGGCATCCGTCCGGAGAAGCAGACCACCACGGTCACCGGTATCGAGATGTTCCGGAAGCTGCTGGACGAGGGTCAGGCCGGTGAGAACGTCGGTCTGCTGCTGCGTGGTACGAAGCGCGAGGACGTCGAGCGCGGCATGGTCGTGATCAAGCCGGGTACGACCACCCCGCACACGAACTTCGAGGCGTCGGTCTACATCCTGTCCAAGGAGGAGGGCGGCCGTCACACGCCGTTCTTCCAGAACTACCGCCCGCAGTTCTACTTCCGTACCACCGATGTCACCGGTGTCGTCACGCTGCCCGAGGGCACCGAGATGGTCATGCCGGGCGACAACACCGACATGGCGGTCGAGCTGATCCAGCCGATCGCGATGGAGGACGGTCTGAAGTTCGCGATCCGTGAAGGTGGCCGCACCGTCGGCGCCGGCCGGGTCACCAAGATCATCAAGTGATCTGACGAGGTCCGCGAGGGCTCAGCACAGCGAGCCCCCGCGGACCTCTGCTTTGCGCCCCGGTCCGGCGCTCAGGTGGTGCCGGACCGGGTCGTAAGGCCCCGATTGGCGTTTCGGCGTCAATCTCTGGCACACTATTCAGGTTGCTCAGGCGAGGCCGCCGGGGTGCGCCCCAGATCTTCTTGATCTGGCTGGTGCGCCGGACCGGAGACCTTGCCGAGGTTCCGGTCCGAGACCGGGCCCCGATCTCCACCCCAGGTCGACGAAGCGGTGAGTCACGCGCGTGCCGCGCACGCGACACACCCGACCGCGGGGGTCGGAGCGACAAGACGAAGACGATAGAGAAGGACGAAGCGAAGCGATGGCGGGACAGAAGATCCGCATCCGGCTGAAGGCCTACGACCACGAGGTCATCGACAGCTCGGCACGCAAGATTGTCGACACGGTGACGCGTACTGGTGCGAAGGTTGCTGGCCCGGTGCCGTTGCCGACGGAAAAGAACGTGTTCTGCGTCATCCGCTCGCCGCACAAGTACAAGGACAGCCGCGAGCACTTCGAGATGCGCACCCACAAGCGGCTCATCGACATCATCGACCCCACGCCGAAGACCGTCGACTCGCTGATGCGTCTCGACCTGCCGGCCGGTGTCGACATCGAGATCAAGCTCTGAGGGACGCGTACAGCCAATGAGCACTGCTACCAAGAACACGCGCGGTCTGCTGGGCACCAAGCTCGGCATGACCCAGACCTGGGACGAGAACAACCGTGTCGTCCCCGTCACCGTGATCCAGGCCGGGCCCTGCGTCGTCACCGGTGTCCGCACCGCGGACCGGGACGGCTACGACGGCGTCCAGATCGCCTTCGGCGACATCGACCCGCGCAAGGTGACCAAGCCCCTGCGCGGCCACTTCGACAAGGCCGGCGTGACCCCGCGGCGGCACCTGCTGGAGCTGCGCACCGCCGACGCCAGCGAGTACACGCTGGGCCAGGAGATCAAGGCCGAGGCGTTCGAGGCCGGTGAGCGGGTCGACGTTTCCGCCACCAGCAAGGGCAAGGGCTTCGCCGGTGTGATGAAGCGGCACGGCTTCCACGGCCTGCGCGCGACCCACGGTGTGCACAAGAAGCACCGCTCGCCGGGTTCCATCGGCGGCTGCGCCACCCCGGGCCGGGTCTTCAAGGGCCTGCGGATGGCGGGCCGGATGGGCGCCGAGCAGGTCACCACGCAGAACATCAGCGTGCACGCGGTGGACACCGAGCGCGGCCTGATCCTGCTGAAGGGTGCGGTCCCCGGCCCCAAGGGCGGTCTGGTGCTGATCCGCAACGCCGCGAAGGGAGCCCAGAAGTGAGCACCGTCGACGTCGTCGCCGTGAAGGGCGACAAGGTCACCAAGAAGGGTTCCGCCGAGCTTCCGGCCGAGCTGTTCGACGTCCAGGTCAACATCCCGCTGATCCACCAGGTAGTGGTGGCCCAGCTGGCCGCGGCCCGCCAGGGTACGCACAAGGCGAAGAGCCGGGGCGAGGTGTCCGGCGGTGGCGCCAAGCCGTACCGCCAGAAGGGCACCGGCCGGGCCCGTCAGGGTTCGACCCGGGCGCCGCAGTTCACCGGTGGTGGCGTCGTCCACGGCCCGGTGCCGCGGGATTACAGCCAGCGCACCCCGAAGAAGATGATCGCCGCCGCGCTCCGCGGCGCGCTGTCCGACCGGGCCCGCGACGGCCACGTGTTCGTGGTCGAGAGCTTCGTCGAGGGCGACAAGCCGTCCACCAAGTCGGCGCTGAACGTGCTCGGCCAGGTCACCGACCCGGGCAAGGCACTGGTCGTCGTCGACCGCGCGGACGAGCTCACCTGGCTGAGCCTGCGCAACGTGCAGCACGTGCACCTGATCGCCGCCGACCAGCTGAACGCGTACGACGTTCTCTGCAGCGACGCGGTCGTGTTCACCCAGGCCGCCCTCGACTCGTTCGTCGCGGCCGGCGCTTCGCGCCGCAAGTCCGTGAAGGCTGTCGCCACGTCGACTGAAGCCGAGGAGACGGCGTTGAAGGAAGAGGCGGGAGCATGAGCCACGGAGTCAACAAGGATCCTCGCGACGTGCTGCTCCGGCCGGTCGTGAGCGAGAAGAGCTACGGCCTGCTGGACGAGCAGAAGTACACGTTCGAGGTCGCGCCGGACGCCAACAAGACCGAGATCAAGCTCGCGGTCGAGAAGGTGTTCAAGGTCAAGGTCAGCGACGTCAACACTCTCAACCGCAAGGGCAAGCGCCGCCGGACCCGGTCCGGTTTCGGCAAGCGCCCGGACACCAAGCGGGCGATCGTGACCCTCAAGGGTGACGACCGCATCGACATCTTCGGAGGCCAGTCGTAATGGGAATCCGCAAGTACAAGCCGACGACGCCGGGCCGCCGTGGCTCCAGCGTGGCCGACTTCGTCGAGCTCACCCGTTCGACCCCGGAGAAGTCGCTGCTGCGTCCGCTGCCGAAGAAGGGCGGCCGGAACAGCTCGGGCAAGATCACCACCCGGCACCACGGTGGCGGTCACAAGAGGGCGTACCGGCTGATCGACTTCAAGCGGTACGACAAGGACGGCGTGCCGGCCAAGGTCGCGCACATCGAGTACGACCCGAACCGCACCGCCCGGATCGCGCTGCTGCACTACGTGGACGGCGAGAAGCGCTACATCCTCGCTCCGGCCAACCTGAAGCAGGGCACGATCGTCGAGAACGGTCCGGCCGCGGACATCAAGGTCGGCAACAACCTGCCGCTGCGCAACATCCCGGTCGGTTCCACCGTCCACGCGGTCGAGCTGCGGCCGGGCGGTGGCGCCAAGATGGGCCGCTCCGCCGGTGCCAGCATCCAGCTGGTCGCGAAGGAAGGCCGGATGGCCACCCTGCGGATGCCGTCCGGCGAGGTCCGGATGGTCGACGTCCGCTGCCGCGCCACCCTCGGTGAGGTCGGCAACGGCGAGCAGTCGAACATCAACTGGGGCAAGGCGGGCCGGATGCGCTGGAAGGGCAAGCGCCCGACCGTCCGCGGTGTCGCGATGAACCCGGTCGACCACCCGCACGGTGGTGGTGAGGGCAAGACCTCGGGTGGACGCCACCCGGTGTCCCCGTGGGGCCAGCCGGAAGGCCGGACCCGCACCCGCAAGGAAAGCGACCGCATGATCGTCCGGCGCCGCAAGGCCGGCAAGAAGCGCTGATAGGGAGAGCCGGCCAGAATGCCACGCAGCCTGAAGAAGGGCCCGTTCGTCGACCACCACCTGATGAAGAAGGTGGAGGTGCAGAACGAGAAGGGCACCAAGAACGTCATCAAGACCTGGTCCCGCCGATCGATGATCGTGCCGGACATGATCGGCCACACGCTGGCGGTGCACGACGGCCGCAAGCACGTACCGGTGTTCGTGACGGACGCGATGGTCGGGCACAAGCTCGGCGAGTTCGCTCCGACCCGCACGTTCAAGGGTCACGAGAAGGACGACCGGAAGTCACGGCGTCGCTGATCCCGATGAGGGACAGTGACGAAGCGAAAGCAACCTACGGAGAGATTCGAACATCATGAGCGTTCAAGAGCGTAGGGCGGTCAGCGCCCGTCGCGAGAGCCTGCTGGGCGAGCAGCCCGGGGCCTTCGCGGTCGCGCGCTTCGTCCGCGTGACGCCGATGAAGGCGCGCCGCGTGGGTGATCTGGTGCGCGGTCTGGGCGTCGACGACGCACTCGCCACTCTGAAGTTCGCCCCGCAGGCCGCTGCCGCGACCGTGTACAAGGTCGTCGACAGCGCCGCGGCGAACGCCGAGGGCACCGAGCACCTGAGCCGGACCGACCTGGTCGTGTCCAAGGTTCTGGTCGACGAGGGACCGACGCTGAAGCGTCACCGTCCCCGCGCCCAGGGCCGGGCCACCCGGATCGACAAGCGGACCAGCCACATCACCGTCGTGGTCGAGCCGCGGGTCACCGAGGAGGCGGCTCCGAAGGCACCGGCCAAGAAGGCCGCGGCCAAGAAGACCGCTGACTCGGCGGCGAAGTCCCCGGCGAAGAAGGCGGCCAAGAAGGCTGCCGACAAGCCGGCCAAGGACGAGGCCGCGGAGAAGCCGGCCAAGAAGGCGACCGCGAAGAAGGCCGCCAAGAAGGCCACCGCTGAGAAGAAGGAGTCCTGACGTGGGACAGAAGGTAAACCCGCACGGGTTCCGTCTCGGCATCAGCACCGACCACAAGAGCCGCTGGTACGCCGACAAGCTGTACAAGGACTACGTGGGCGAGGACGTCAAGATCCGCCGCCTGCTGAGCAAGGGCATGGAGCGCGCCGGCATCTCCCGCGTGGAGATCGAGCGCACCCGTGACCGGGTCCGGGTCGACATCCACACCGCTCGTCCGGGCATCGTGATCGGTCGCCGCGGCGCCGAGGCGGACCGGATTCGGGGCAGCCTGGAGGAGCTCACCGGCAAGCAGGTGCAGCTGAACATCCTCGAGGTGAAGAACTCCGAGGTGGACGCGCAGCTGGTCGCCCAGGGTGTGGCCGAGCAGCTGTCCGGCCGCGTGGCGTTCCGCCGCGCGATGCGCAAGGCGATGCAGACCACCATGCGTGGCGGCGCCCTGGGCATCCGGATCCAGTGCTCCGGCCGGCTCGGTGGCGCGGAAATGTCGCGGTCGGAGTTCTACCGCGAGGGCCGCGTCCCGCTGCACACGCTGCGGGCCGACATCGACTACGGCTTCTACGAGGCCCGGACGACCTTCGGCCGGATCGGCGTGAAGGTCTGGATCTACAAGGGTGACGTGGCCGGCTCCCGCGCCGAGCGCGAGGCGCAGGCGGCGGCCCGGGCTGCCAACCAGCAGCGCCGGCCGGCTCGCCGCGACGACCGCGGTGGCCGTGGTGGCGACCGGGGTGGCCGTGGTGGCGACCGCGGTGGCCGCGGTGGCGACAACCGCCGCGACGCCCGCAACGACAACGCTGCGCCGGCCGAGAAGGCCGCCGAGAGCGCGCCGGCGGCCAAGGCCGCCGAGACGACCGGAACGGAGAGCTGACCGATGCTCATCCCCCGCAAGGTCAAGCACCGCAAGCAGCACCACCCGAAGCGCAGCGGCGCTGCCAAGGGTGGTACCACGCTGGCTTTCGGTGACTTCGGCATCCAGGCGCTGGAGAGCCACTACGTCACCAACCGGCAGATCGAGTCCGCGCGTATCGCGATGACCCGGCACATCAAGCGTGGCGGAAAGGTCTGGATCAACATCTACCCGGACCGCCCGCTGACCAAGAAGCCGGCCGAAACCCGGATGGGTTCCGGTAAGGGTTCGCCGGAGTGGTGGATCGCGAACGTGAAGGCCGGCCGCGTGCTGTTCGAGCTGTCCGGTGTTCCCGAGGACATCGCTCGCGAGGCGATGCGCCGCGCGATCCACAAGTTGCCGATGAAGTGCCGCTTCATCACCCGAGAGGCAGGTGAGAACTGATGGCTACCCTGACCGCCGCCGAGCTGCGGAACCTGGGCCGGGACGAGCTGATGACCAAGCTCGGTGAAGCCAAGGAGGAGCTGTTCAACCTCCGGTTCCAGGCTGCCACCGGACAGCTGGAGTCCCACGGCCGGCTGCGCGCCGTCCGCAAGGACATCGCCCGCATCTACACGGTGCTGTCCGAGCGTGCGCTCGGCATCACCGAGGAGGTGGACGCCCCGGCTGAGGCCGCGGCCGTCGCCGACGAAGCTGCGGACGACAGTGAGAAGGCGAACGCATGACCGAGAACACGAAGGACGAGACCGTGAGCACGACCACCGAGGCGCGAGGCCGCCGGAAGACCCGTGAGGGCCTGGTGCTGAGTGACAAGATGGACAAGACCGTCACCGTCGAGGTCGAGGACCGGGTCAAGCACAAGCTCTACGGCAAGGTCATCCGGCGCACCAGCAAGCTGAAGGCGCACGACGAGCAGAACGCCGCCGGGATCGGCGACCGCGTCCTCCTGATGGAGACCCGGCCGCTGTCGGCGACCAAGCGCTGGCGCGTCGTCGAGATCCTCGAGAAGGCCAAGTAGTTCCCGGCCCGGTGCCTCGGCACCGTCCGGAAACCATTCGATTTTATTCGTTCCGCAAGGCTCACGGACGTGAGAACCAGCGAGACAACCAGGAGATCAACAGATGATCCAGCAGGAGTCGCGACTGAAGGTCGCCGACAACACGGGCGCGAAGGAGATCCTTTGCATCCGCGTTCTCGGTGGCTCCGGTCGGCGCTACGCCGGTGTCGGTGACACGATCGTCGCCACCGTCAAGGACGCGATCCCCGGCGGTGGTGTGAAGAAGGGTGACGTCGTGAAGGCGGTCGTCGTGCGGACCGTGAAGGAGCGCCGGCGTCCGGACGGCTCCTACATCCGCTTCGACGAGAACGCCGCGGTGATCCTGAAGGCCGACGGTGAGCCGCGCGGTACCCGTATCTTCGGCCCGGTCGGCCGGGAGCTGCGGGAGAAGCGCTTCATGAAGATCATCTCGCTCGCGCCGGAGGTGCTCTGAGATGGCCCAGCAGAAGAAGCTGCACGTGAAGAAGGGCGATCAGGTTCGTGTGATCGCCGGTAAGTCCAAGGGCCTCGAGGGCAAGATCATCCAGGTCTTCCCGGACGACGAGAAGGTCATCGTCGAGGGCGTCAACCGGGTGAAGAAGCACACCAAGGTGCAGCAGGCCCAGCGCGGCGGCACCACCGGTGGCATCGTCACCCAGGAAGCCCCGATCCACGTCTCGAACGTGGCGCTTGTCGTCGAGGTCGAGAAGGACGGCAAGAAGCAGAAGGTGACCACCCGCGTCGGCTACAACCGCGTCGAGGTGCAGAAGCGCCGTCCGGACGGTTCGACGTACACCGGTTACCGGAGCGTCCGGATCGCCCGGAAGACCGGCGAGGAGATCTGATGACCACCGCAGTGACCGAGAACAAGACGCAGCCGCGGCTGAAGACGAAGTACCGCGAGGAGATCGTCGGCAAGCTGCACGACGAGTTCAAGTACGCGAACGTGATGCAGGTGCCCGGGCTCACCAAGATCGTGGTGAACATGGGCGTCGGCGAGGCGGCGCGGGACTCGAAGCTGATCGAGGGCGCGGTGAAGGACCTGGCCGCGATCACCGGTCAGAAGCCGCAGGTGACCAAGGCCCGCAAGTCGATCGCGCAGTTCAAGCTGCGCGAGGGGATGCCGATCGGCGCCCACGTGACGCTGCGCGGGGACCGGATGTGGGAGTTCCTGGACCGGCTGCTGGCGCTCGCGCTGCCCCGGATCCGCGACTTCCGCGGACTGTCGGCGAAGCAGTTCGACGGCACCGGGAACTACACCTTCGGTCTGACCGAGCAGGTGATGTTCCACGAGATCAACCAGGACCGGATCGACCGGGTCCGGGGCATGGACATCACCGTGGTGACCACCGCGAAGAACGACGACGAGGGCCGGGCCCTGCTGCGGGCGCTCGGCTTCCCGTTCAAGGAGAACTGACGTGGCGAAGACAGCACTCAAGGTCAAGCAGGCCCGGAAGCCGAAGTTCGCGGTACGCGGTTACACCCGCTGCCAGCGCTGCGGCCGGCCGAAGGCGGTCTTCCGCAAGTTCGGCCTGTGCCGGATCTGCCTGCGGGAGATGGCGCACCGGGGCGAGCTGCCCGGCGTGACCAAGTCCAGCTGGTGACCGTCTCCACCCCCGAACTTCTCCCTATTCACCACCATCTAGTCACCGTAGGTCGCCGAACGGCGAAACCACGGCGGGAAAGAGGCCCCAGGCCATGACGATGACCGACCCGATCGCAGACATGTTGACGCGTCTGCGGAACGCCAACCAGGCGTACCACGAGTCGACCACGATGCCGTACAGCAAGATCAAGCAGGGCATCGCCGACATCCTTCAGCAGGAGGGCTACATCGCCTCCTACAAGGTCGAGGACCCCGCGGAGGGTGCTGTCGGCAAGACCCTGACGGTCGACCTGAAGTTCGGCCCGAGCCGGGAGCGCTCCATCGCGGGCGTGCGCCGGATCAGCAAGCCGGGCCTGCGGGTCTACGCGAAGTCGACCAACCTGCCCAAGGTCCTCGGTGGCCTGGGCGTCGCGATCATCTCGACGTCCCAGGGACTGCTGACCGACCGTCAGGCCAAGAACAAGGGCGTTGGCGGGGAAGTCCTCGCCTACGTCTGGTGACGAAGAACCGGAAGGAGGACCACTGAAATGTCTCGCATCGGTAAGCTCCCGGTCTCGGTCCCGTCCGGCGTCGACGTCACGATCGACGGCCAGACGGTCACCGTCAAGGGGCCCAAGGGCCAGCTCTCGCACGTAGTGGCTGAGCCCATCGTGGTCAACCGGGACGAGGACGGCGCCATCGCCGTGACCCGCCCGGACGACCTGCGGAAGAGCAAGGAACTGCACGGCCTGTCCCGCACTCTGATCGCCAACCTGGTCACCGGGGTGACCGAGGGCTACGAGAAGAAGCTCGAGATCGTCGGCGTCGGGTACCGCGTCCTGGCCAAGGGACCGACCCAGCTGGAGTTCTCCCTCGGCTACAGCCACACCATCACGGTGGACGCGCCCGAGGGGATCACCTTCAACGTCGAGGCCCCGACCAAGTTCTCGGTGCTCGGCATCGACAAGCAGTCGGTCGGCGAGGTCGCCGCGAACATCCGCAAGCTGCGCAAGCCCGAGCCGTACAAGGGCAAGGGCGTGCGGTACGCCGGCGAGCAGGTGCGCCGCAAGGTCGGAAAGGCTGGTAAGTAACCATGGCGATCGGACTGCGTCCGCACAAGCACGCCGCGAAGACCACGGCCTCCCGGCTGCGCCGGCAGATCCGGGTCCGGAAGAAGATCAACGGCACGGCCGACCGGCCGCGGCTGGTGGTCACCAAGTCCTCGAAGCACCTGTTTGTTCAGGTCATCGACGACGTCGCCGGCAAGACGCTGGCGTCGGCTTCCACGATGGAGGCCGACCTGCGTGGCGCCGAGGCGAACAAGACCGACAAGGCCAAGACCGTCGGCGGCCTGATCGCCGACCGCGCCAAGGCCGCCGGCATCGACTCGGTCGTCTTCGACCGGGCCGGGAACAAGTACCACGGCCGGATCGCGGCCCTGGCCGACGCCGCCCGTGAGGGCGGCCTCGGCTTCTGACATGGCGACAAAGGAAGAAGGTAGTTCGAAATGAGCGGAGGCCAGCAGCGTCGCGGAGGCGGCGCCGGTGGTGAGCGCCGTGGCCGCGACGGTGGTCGCGGTCAGCAGGCGGACAAGACCGCCTACATCGAGCGCGTGGTAGCCATCAACCGGGTCGCCAAGGTCGTGAAGGGTGGTCGTCGCTTCAGCTTCACCGCCCTCGTGGTCGTCGGCGACGGTGAAGGCACCGTCGGTGTGGGTTACGGCAAGGCCAAGGAGGTGCCCGCGGCGATCGCCAAGGGCGTCGAGGAGGCCAAGAAGGCGTTCTTCAAGGTGCCGCGGATTCAGGGCACCATCCCGCACCCGGTCCAGGGCGAGAAGGCTGCAGGCGTTGTGATGCTGCGTCCGGCCGCTCCCGGTACCGGTGTGATCGCGGGCGGCTCGGCGCGCGCCGTACTGGAGTGCGCCGGTATCCACGACATCCTCAGCAAGTCGCTGGGTTCCTCGAACTCCATCAACGTGGTGCACGCCACGGTGGAGGCGCTGCGGAGCCTGGAGACCCCGGAGGCCGTGGCCGCGCGCCGTGGCCTGCCGGTCGAGGACGTCGCGCCGGCCGCGCTGCTGAAGGCGCGGGCGGAGGTGGCTTCCTGATGGCACGCCTGAAGGTGACCCAGGTCCGTTCGGGCATCGGTGGCAAGCAGAACCAGCGCGACACGCTGCGTACGCTCGGCGTCAAGCGGATCGGCGACACCGCCGTCCACGAGGACAAGCCCGAGGTCCGCGGCATGGTGCGGGCGGTTCGCCACCTCATCACCGTCGAGGAGGTCGACTGATATGGCGCTCAAGGTTCACCACCTGCGTCCGGCGCCCGGTGCCAAGACCGCCAAGACCCGCGTGGGTCGTGGCGAGGGCAGCAAGGGCAAGACGGCCGGCCGCGGTACCAAGGGCAGCAAGGCGCGGAACAACATCCCCGAGTGGTTCGAGGGTGGCCAGATGCCGCTGCACATGCGGCTCCCGAAGCTGAAGGGCTTCAACAGCAGGAACCGGGTGGAGTTCCAGGTCGTTAACCTGGACAAGCTCGGACAACTGTTTCCCGAGGGTGGCGAGGTCGGCGTAGCCGAGCTGGTCGCCAAGGGCGCGGTCCGTCGTGGTCAGCCGGTGAAGGTGCTGGGTGACGGCGAACTGACCGTGGCACTGCAGGTCTCGGCACACAAGTTCTCGAAGTCCGCCACGGAGAAGATCCAGGCGGCCGGAGGAACCACGACCGAGGTGTGACACGAGGTCCAGGGCTCGTAACGATCGGTGCTTGATATCCTGCGCCGGTCGGACGAGCCCTGGTTCGTCTCTTGCCCAGCGGTTTAGCTAGGCCCCTGCCGTGCCCGCGGCGAGGGAAACTTGTGGGAGGACAGGGTGTTAGGCGCCTTTGCCAACGCGTTCAAGACTCCGGACCTGCGCCGGAAGATCTTGTTCGTGCTCTTCATCGTCGTGATCTTCCGGATCGGCTCCGTCGTACCGGCACCCGGCGTCAACGTTCAGTCTCTGCACACGTGTATCAAGATCTCCCAGGGTGGCGCGAACGCCAACCTGTACAACTTGATCAACCTGTTCTCCGGTGGCGCGCTGCTGCAGCTCGCGATCTTCGCGCTCGGCATCATGCCGTACATCACCGCCAGCATCATCCTGCAGCTGCTCACCGTGGTGATCCCGCGGCTGGAGTCGCTGAAGAAGGAAGGCCAGGCGGGCCAGGCGAAGATCACCCAGTACACCCGGTTCCTCACCGTCGGGCTGGCGATCCTGCAGTCCACCGCGTTCGTGGCGCTGGCCCGGACGCCGGGCCGGCTGTTCCAGGGCTGCACCGAGCCGCTGCTGTACAAGGACGACTGGTTCACCGTCTCGGTGATGGTGCTGACGATGACCGCCGGTACCGGCATCATCATGTGGCTCGGTGAGCTGATCACCGACCGTGGCGTCGGCAACGGCATGTCGATCCTGATCTTCACCCAGATCGTCGCCACCTTCCCGACCCAGCTGTGGAGCATCCGCAAGCAGAAGGGCGTCACCACCTTCGTCGTGGTGCTCGCGATCGGGCTGGTGATCATGGCCGCGGTCATCTTCATCGAGCAGGCCCAGCGCCGGATCCCGGTCCAGTACGCGAAGCGGATGGTCGGCCGGAAGATGTTCGGCGGGACCTCCACCTACATTCCGCTGAAGGTGAACCAGGCCGGTGTGATCCCGGTCATCTTCGCCTCCAGCCTGCTGTATCTCCCCGTTCTGATCAGTCAGTTCCAGCAGGGCAAACCCTGGGCGAACTGGATCCAGGGGAACTTGGTCAAGGGCGACCACCCGATCTACATGGTGACGTACGTCGCCCTGATCATCTTCTTCACGTACTTCTACGTCTCGATCACCTTCAACCCGAAGGAGGTCGCCGACAACATGAAGAAGTACGGCGGCTTCATCCCGGGCATCCGGGCCGGGCGGCCGACCGAGGAATACCTGAAGTACGTGCTGGACCGCATCACGCTGCCGGGAGCGCTGTACCTCGCGGTGATCTCGATGATCCCGCTGGTCGCCCTCGTCCTGCTGAACGCCAGCCAGAACTTCCCCTTCGGTGGTACGTCGATCCTGATCATGGTCGGGGTCGGGCTGGACACGGTGAAGCAGATCGAGAGTCAGCTGCAGCAGCGTAACTACGAAGGGTTCCTGCGCTGATGAGAATGTTGCTGATGGGTCCGCCCGGGGCGGGCAAGGGCACGCAGGCAAAGGTGCTTGCGGAACGCCTCAATATCCCGGCCGTGTCCACCGGCGACATCTTCCGTGCGAACGTGAAGGACGAGACGCCGCTCGGTGTCGAGGCGAAGCGCTACATGGACGCCGGCGACTACGTCCCGGACGAGGTCACCAACTCGATGGTCCGGGACCGGCTGTCCGAGGCCGACGCGGGCGAGGGCTTCCTGCTCGACGGGTACCCGCGGACGCTGGCCCAGGTGGGCACGCTGGACGACATCCTGGCCGAGCACGGGCACAAGCTGGACGCGGTGGTCGCACTGGTCGCCGACATCGACGTACTGGTCGAGCGGATGACCAAGCGGGCGCACATCGAAGGCCGGACCGACGACTCCGAAGAGGTCGTCCGGCACCGGCAGGACGTCTACACCGCCGAGACCAAGCCGCTGCTGCAGGTGTACGCGCAGCGCGGCCTGCTGGTCGAGGTGAACGGCGTCGGCGAGATCGACGAGGTCAGTGAGCGCGTACTCGCGGCGCTGAAGCCCGTCACCGAATAAACCGGACGTGATGTACGGCCATGTTTAGAGATCGCGGTATCGAGATCAAGACCCGCGAGCAGATCCTGGCGATGCGCAAGGCCGGCCTGGTGGTCGGCCGCACGCTGGAGCTGCTCCGCGGTGCGGTCCGGGCCGGAATCAGTACGGGCGAGCTGGACGCGATCGCGGAGGACAACATCCGCAGCTCCGGCGCGACGCCGTCGTTCAAGGGGTACCACGGGTTCACCGGCTCGATCTGCGCGTCGGTGAACGACGAGATCGTGCACGGCATCCCCGGTGAGCGGGTGCTCGCGGCCGGTGACCTGATCTCGATCGACTGTGGTGCGATCGTCGACGGCTGGCACGGCGACGCGGCGATCACGGTGCCGGTCGGTGGGCCGGACGCGGTCGACGCCGAGTTGCTGGAGCTGGCCCGGGTCTGCGAGGAGTCGATGTGGCGCGGGTTCGCTGCGGCGCGGCTCGGCGGGCGGCTGACGGACATCTCCGCCGCGGTCGAGGCGTACGTCCGCGCGAACTCGTCGTACGGCATCGTCGAGGACTTCGTCGGGCACGGGATCGGTTCGGCGATGCACCAGCCGCCGAACGTACCGAACTTCGGGCGTCCGGGCCGCGGACCGAAGCTGGTCGAGGGGATGGCGCTGGCGGTCGAGCCGATGCTGACCCTTGGCAAGCAGGACAACCACACCCTCGAGGACGACTGGACGGTCGTCACCGACGACGGCAAGTCCGCTGCTCACACCGAGCACACGTTCACTCTCACTCCGCAAGGGCCGTGGGTGCTGACCGCGCTGGACGGCGGTGAGGCCAAGCTCGCCGAGCTCGGTATCACCTTCGGCGCGCTGGCCGACTGACCGGCCGCCGGTCAGACCTGGGGCCGATCAGCGGACACCCGGGGTCCACCCGTTGGGGGACGCGAGGGAACCGGCGCTGAGGCACACTTGAGCCATGCCTCAGTACCAGCCGTACCAGCGTTTCACCGAAGCCGACCGGGACAAGATCGCCGGCCGGCTGCGGGATGCGTTCGCGGACGGCCGGTTGGATCAGCCGGAGTTCTCGTCCCGGCTCGATCAGCTGTACACGGTGCAGACGTACGGCGAGCTGGAGCCGCTGGTCCGTGACCTGCCGCCGGTGCGGACGTACCAGACGCCCGAGGTGGTCAAGGACACCAAGCCCACGCCGGAGCCGGGCACCTTCCCGGAGCGGAAGAAGGAGAACCAGCCGAACCGCAAGAACGCGATCGGCGGGTTCACCGGGGTGGTCCTGATCAACGTGGTGATCTGGTTCGTGGTCGGTCTCGGCAACGGTGGCCACTGGCCGAACTTCTGGCCGGTCTGGCTGTTGATCCCGTGGGCGATCATCGCCCTCGGCGGTCTCGGCAGGCGCCGTTGACGGCGGCCCCGCGGCGCCGTGCCCGGCTGCGACCGGACTGGGCCTGGCAACTGCACCAAGGGGCCGCGATCGTGTACGTGATCTGGTTCGCCGTCGCCGTACCGCTGGCGATCGCCGGACTACTGCTGGAGCCGCGCTGGGTGGGCTGGATCGTACTGGCCTGGTTCCTGGTGCTGGCCGGCTTCACGCTCGGACTGCGGATCGCTGACAACCGTCGCCGGCGCGCCTGGGCTGCCGCGGCCGGGCAGCTCGGCTGGCGGATCAGTGCGTCGGGGATGGAACTCCTTGATCGTTGGCCGTTCCCACCGTTCAGCAGCGATCCGCGGGCCGAGGTGGTCGACGTGACGGCCGGCCGGCATCGCGGCCGCGAGCTGTGGACCGGGCAGTTCCGGCACAAGGCCGGGCGCCGCGAACTCGGCTTCGACTTCCTTGATCTGCAGGTGGATCGGCCGCTGCCGCCCCTGCAGGTGCTGCCGGCCGAACTGGCGCCGGTCGCGGCGGCCAGCCTGCTGCCGCTGCGGTTCACGGTCGACGGGCTGCCGGCGCGGTGCCAGTTGTTCAACGGGCGCGAGGATCATGCGCTCGCGCTGCTGCACCCGCGCGCGGTCGAGGCGCTCGCGGACGTACCGCCGTTCGGGTTCAGCTGCGAGGGGCGGCGGTTCGTCGCGATCCTTCCGGCGTACCGCGACGTGGCCACCGCCCTCGCCCAGCTCGATGCGGCGTGTGACCTGCTCGACCTGATGCCAGAACAGCTCTGGCGTGCGGGCGAGCAATGGGCAGCTAGTCAGCAGTCCTGAGCATCCGCACCGCGGCCGACATGTCCGCGTCGCCGTGGCCGGCGGCGACCGTCTTCCGGAGCAGTTCGCCCATGGGTACGAGCAGCGCGGGGTCGACGCCTTGTGCGGTCGACGCGTCGATCAGGTTGCCGTACGCGGCCGACTGCATCGCCAGGTTCGAACCGGCGGCACCGGGGGCCGGGCCGTCGTCCAGGTCCTGCGCCATCCTGGGCAGGCTGCCCAGCATCGCGGTCAGCCACGGCACCAAGAACTCGTTGGTGAAGCCCACGGCCGGTACCCGCTCGCTCTCGGCCAGCGCGAGCGCGTGCTGCGCGCCGCCGAACATGCCGTACATCGCGCTCAGCAGGGCGATGTCGTACAACGCGGCCAGCCCGGGGTCGGCGCCGACGAACGCGGGCCGGCCGAGTACGGACAGATCGGCACTGTGCTGTTCGAAGGCGTCCTCGGCGCCGCTGTAGAAGATGAAGGCCGCCGGGCCGCCGATCATCGCGGGGACGGCCATGATGCCGCCGTCCAGGTACCGCGCGCCGGCCTCCGTGGCCCATCGGGCGGTGTTCCGGGCCTGCTCAGGCGTGCTGTTGGTCAGATTGACGACCGTGCGACCGGTCAGGTCGAGGCCGTCGAGAGTGGTCCGGACGGTGTCGTCGATCAGCAGGCAGACGACGACGAGCTCCGTGGCGGCGACCGCCTCGCCGGCGGTGGTGGCGCGGGTGACGCCGAGGGAGTCGAGTTCGGGGGAGCGGCCGGGGGTGCGGTTCCAGACGGTGGTCGGGTGGCCGGCGGCCAGGAAGGCGCGGGCGAGGGCGGTCCCCATCGCACCGAGCCCGAGGACGGTCACTGGTGTCTTCATGTCGTCCAGCCTGGAGTTTCGCTTTATGCTGGACAAGTACCCACTAAATAGTCAGGTACTGACGGAAAGGTAAGCATGCGCCCGTACACCTGTGGCCTGGATGCCGCCGCCGACGTGATCGGCGGCAAGTGGAAACCGCGCATCCTGTGGGCACTGCACCACGGGCCGATGCGGTTTGGCGAGCTGCGGCGGGAGATCCAGGGCGTCACCGAGAAGATGCTGATCCAGCAGTTGCGCGAGCTGGAGGCGCGCGGAATCGTGCATCGGGAGGTGTTCCACCAGGTGCCGCCGAAGGTTGAGTACTCACTGACCGAGCTCGGTATGTCACTCAACGTAGCGCTGATGCCACTGGACGAGTGGGGCGCGAAGCACATGGACGTACTGGAAGCCAGTCGCTGAGCCCGCGCCGCAGCGGCCCGTCCGGCCTCGATTGGGTTTCGTGCAGGTCAGTGGCGTAGACTCTCTCCTTGGCTCTTTGTAGCCATAGCCAGTCACGTCTACAGAAGTGCGAGGACATGCCCAAAAAAGAGGGAGTCATCGAACTCGAGGGCACCATCGTCGAGGCCCTGCCGAACGCGATGTTCCGTGTTGAGCTGTCCAACGGGCACAAGGTGCTCGCGCACATCAGCGGCAAGATGAGGCAGCACTACATCCGGATCCTCCCCGAGGACCGGGTCGTCGTGGAGCTGTCGCCGTACGACCTCACCCGGGGTCGCATCGTCTATCGGTACAAGTAACACCACCAACACCTGTCGAAGAAAGTAGCTCGATGAAGGTCAACCCGAGCGTCAAGAAGATCTGCGACAAGTGCAAGGTGATCCGCCGGCACGGCCGGGTCATGGTGATCTGCGAGAACCCGCGGCACAAGCAGCGGCAGGGCTGACCAAGCCTTTCGCAGGAACACGGCACTTTCGCACCACAGCGCGCACGCTCATCCAGGTCACCCTGGATGTTGCCCCCGGAACAGAGGCCGGGGCCCTGCCGGTGAAATCCCTGCTCGATGGAGCAGCGGGAATCACCGAGGCGGGCGGGGACGCGGCGCGCCACCACACCTCTGCTGACGAAAGGAACACCGCCAGATGGCACGCCTCGTAGGAGTCGACCTGCCGCGCGACAAGCGCATCGAGGTCGCTCTCACCTACATCTTCGGCGTGGGCCGTACACGCGCTCACGAAACGCTGAAGAACACCGGGGTCTCCCCGGACAAGCGCGTCCACGAGCTGGGCGACGACGAGCTGGTCAAGCTCCGGGACTGGATCGAAGGCAACTACAAGATCGAAGGTGACCTCCGTCGCGAGGTGACCGCGGACATCCGCCGCAAGATCGAGATCGGGTCGTACCAGGGTCGCCGGCACCGCAGCGGGCTGCCGGTGCGCGGTCAGCGCACCCGGACCAACGCCCGCAGCCGCAAGGGCCGCCGCAAGGCGATCGCCGGCAAGAAGAAGAAGTGACCCGGATGCCCGCAAACGATTCCGTCGACCACCCCAGGAGCAACTGAATGCCTCCCAAGAGCCGCAGTGCGGCCGGCGCGAAGAAGGTGCGCCGCAAGGAGAAGAAGAACGTGGCCGCCGGCCACGCGCACATCAAGAGCACGTTCAACAACACGATCGTGACGATCACCGACCCGACCGGCGCGGTCATCTCGTGGGCCTCCGCGGGCACCGTCGGCTTCAAGGGCTCGCGTAAGTCCACTCCGTTCGCCGCGCAGATGGCCGCCGAGGCCGCCGGGCGCCGGGCGATGGAGCACGGCATGCGCAAGATCGACGTGTTCGTCAAGGGTCCTGGCTCCGGCCGGGAGACCGCGATCCGTTCCCTGGGTGCGGTCGGCCTCGAGGTCGGCACCATCCAGGACGTCACCCCTGTTGCCCACAACGGCTGCCGCCCGCCCAAGCGGCGCCGGGTCTGACCTTTCGAGAGGAGCGAGAACAACCATGGCCCGTTACACCGGACCTATGACCAAGAAGTCGCGCCGTCTCGGGGTCGACCTCGTCGGTGGCGACAAGGCGTTCGAGCGTCGTCCGTACCCGCCGGGTATGCACGGCCGCGGCCGCCCGAAGGAGAGCGAGTACCTGCTCCAGTTGCGCGAGAAGCAGAAGGCGCGCTACTCGTACGGCGTCCTCGAGAAGCAGTTCCGCCGGTACTACGAGGAGGCCTCGCGGCGCTCCGGCAAGACCGGTGACAACCTGCTGCAGATCCTCGAGTCGCGGCTGGACAACGTTGTGTACCGCAGCGGTCTGGCCCGTACCCGCCGGCAGGCCCGTCAGCTCGTCGTGCACGGTCACTTCACCGTGAACGGCGTCAAGGTGAACATCCCGTCGTACCGGGTTTCGGCGCACGACATCATCGATGTCAAGCAGAAGTCGGCCGAGACGACGCCGTTCATCATCGCCCGGGAGACGCACGCCGAGCGTGTGGTTCCGGCCTGGCTCGAGGTGATGCCGGAGCGGCTGCGCATCCTCGTCCACCAGCTGCCGACCCGGCAGCAGATCGACACTCAGGTCGCCGAGCACCTGATCGTCGAGCTCTACTCGAAGAACTGATCCGGTTCCGGCCGGCTGCCTGCGGGCGGCCGGCCGGATCGGTGCGTTCTTCACCTCTCGCGGCCTCAAATAGTGGTCGTCGCGACGAAAGAAGGAACCCACAGTGCTGATCGCACAGCGCCCCACCCTGACCGAAGAGGTCGTCGGCGAGTACCGCTCCCGGTTCGTGATCGAGCCGCTGGAGCCGGGCTTCGGCTACACCCTCGGCAACTCCATCCGCCGTACGCTGCTGTCCTCCATCCCGGGGGCCGCCGTCACCAGCATCAAGATCGATGGCGTCCTGCACGAGTTCTCCACCGTGGCCGGGGTCAAGGAAGACGCCACCCAGCTGATCCTGAACCTGAAGGACCTGGTCGTCTCCTCCGAGCACGACGAGCCGGTCACCATGTACCTGCGCAAGCAGGGCCCGGGTGACGTCACCGCCGCGGACATCGCGCCGCCGGCCGGTGTCGAGGTGCACAACCCGGACCTGAAGATCGCCACCCTGAACGAGAAGGGTCGGCTCGAGATGGAGCTGGTCGTCGAGCGTGGCCGTGGCTACGTGTCGGCCGTTCAGAACAAGTCCGCGGACGCCGAGATCGGCCGGATGCCGGTCGACTCGATCTACTCCCCGGTCCTGAAGGTCACGTACAAGGTCGAGGCGACCCGGGTCGAGCAGCGCACCGACTTCGACCGGCTGGTCGTCGACGTCGAGACCAAGCCGTCGATGCTGCCCCGCGACGCCGTCGCGTCGGCCGGCAAGACGCTGGTCGAGCTGTTCGGTCTGGCCCGCGAGCTGAACGTCGAGGCCGAGGGCATCGACATCGGCCCGTCGCCGGTGGACGAGCAGATGGCCGCCGACCTGGCGCTGCCGGTCGAGGACCTGCAGCTGACCGTCCGGTCCTACAACTGCCTGAAGCGTGAGGGCATCCACACCGTGGGTGAGCTGATCTCGCGCAGCGAGCAGGACCTGCTGGACATCCGGAACTTCGGCTCCAAGTCGATCGACGAGGTCAAGCTGAAGCTGGCCGAGATGAGCCTGTCGCTGAAGGACTCGCCTCCGGGCTTCGACCTGCGCGCCGCGTCCGGTGCCTATGGCAACGAGGCGGACGACGAGGACGAGAGCTTCGCCGAGACCGAGCAGTACTGAGCTGACCTTGGCCCGTCGGGCCGATCCCAACGGCTCGACGAGCCTTAGATTCCTGGAGTTATGAGATGCCAACCCCCACCAAGGGTGCCCGCCTGGGCGGCAGCCCGGCGCACGAGAAGCTGATCCTCAGCAACCTCGCGACGTCGCTGTTCGAGCACGGCGCGATCACCACCACCGTGGCCAAGGCCAAGCGCCTGCAGCCGCTGGCGGAGCAGATGATCACCAAGGCGAAGCGCGGTGACCTGAACTCCCGCCGCCAGGTGATGAAGCGGATCAAGGACAAGAGCGTCGTCCACGTCCTCTTCACCGAGATCGGCGAGCGGTACGCGGACCGTCCGGGTGGCTACACCCGGATCACCAAGCTCGGCCCGCGCAAGGGCGACAACGCCCCGATGGCGCGGATCGAGCTGGTCGAGGCGCTGTCCGACTCGCCGAAGGCGAAGAAGGCGCCGGCGAAGAAGGCCGCGGCCGCCGAGACCAAGGCCGAGACCAAGACCGAGGACAAGGTCGAGGACGCCGCGCCGGTTCAGGACGTGGTGGCCGGCAAGTTCGAGAACTCCGCTGCCCCGAATGCCGACGGCTCCGCGCCGGAAGGCTTCAGCATCAAGGGCAACGAGGACTCGATGAAGTACCACACCACCGAGTCGCCGTGGTACGAGCAGACCGTCGCCGAGGTCTGGTTCAAGACCGAGGCCGACGCCGAGGCGGCCGGTTTCGCCAAGGCCGGCGGTTCGGACGACGACAAGTAGGCAAGTAGTTCTCCAGAACCCCCTCACCGCACGGTGAGGGGGTTCTGTTGCGTTAGATTGCCGTGTGCGTTGGCGGATCGATCTCAGGTATGACGGGACGGCTTTTCATGGCTGGGCCCGGCAGACGGGGCTTCGTACCGTGCAGGGCGCACTGGAAGAGGCGATCCGGGTCGTACTGCGGCTTCCGGAGCCGGTCACGGTCACCTGTGCAGGTCGGACGGACACCGGCGTACATGCGCGGGGTCAGGTCACGCATGTCGACGTGGAAGCCGCTGTGGACCCGCTGAGGCTGTTGAGAGGGCTGAACGGCGTCCTGCCCGAGGATGTAGCTGTCACGGCCGTCACGGCGGCTCCAGAGGGCTTTGACGCCCGGTTCTCCGCTCTGGCCCGCCGCTACGTGTACCGGTTGTGCGACGACCCGGCCGGCTGGGATCCGCTGACCCGTGCCCACGTGCTCCGGGTCGGGCGGCCGATGGATGTGGAGCGGATGAACGCGGCGGCAGCCGGACTGCTCGGTGAGCACGACTTCGCCGCGTTCTGCAAGAAGCGCGAAGGTGCGAGTACGGTCCGGGCGCTGCTGGAGTTCTCGTGGCAGCGGACCGGTACTGGGCAGCTGGAAGGCACTGTGATCGCGGATGCGTTCTGTCACTCGATGGTGCGCGCACTGGTCGGCTCGATGCTCCCGGTAGGTGATGGGCGTCGCGACGTGGCGTGGCCGGCCGCCGTACTGGCCGGCAAGCTGCGGGACTCGGCCGTGTCGGTGCTGCCCGCGCACGGCCTGACACTGGAGGAAGTGCGCTACCCGGCAGACGATGAGCTGGCCGCGCGGGCACTGCAGGCCCGTCAGGTCAGGGGAGAGGTACACCAGCGTGGCTGATCACTACTTTTCCGCGGAGCCCGGCTCCGCGGACGTACGCCGGACCGTCGAGGCACGGATCTGGGGCAAGCCGTACACGTTCACCACGGCGACCGGAGTGTTCTCCCGGGACCGCTTGGACATCGGTACGGCCGTGCTGCTGCGCTCGGTTGAGGCACCGAAGGGCTCCGGTACATACCTCGACCTGGGCTGCGGGTACGGGCCGATCGCCTGTGCGCTGGCTGTGGAAACAGCTGCGACCGTGTGGGCAGTCGATGTGAACACCCGCGCGTTGGAGCTGACCGCGGCGAACGCGAAGGCCGCCGGCGTCGCGGACCGAGTACATGCGGTGCTGCCGGACGGCGTACCGGACGACCTGCGCTTCGACGCCATCTGGTCGAACCCGGCGATCCACATCGGCAAAGCGGAACTGCACAAGATGCTGCTGCACTGGCTGGCCCGCCTCGCACCCGGCGGGGTCGCCTGGTTCGTCGTCGGCAAGAACCTGGGCGGAGACTCCTTGCAACGCTGGCTGACCGACCAGGGCTATCCCTGCGAACGAGTAGCCAGCGCAAAGGGCTTCCGAGTCCTCCGCGCCACCACCAGCTGATCAACTAGCTGCGGCCAGACCTGTCTTGGCCGGATTTGGCCTGGCCGGTGTACTGCTGACGGGGTGCGGAACCCTCCGCGCCCGGGCGGGAACCTCCTGGCGGAGCTTGTCCGGTGGTCGCCGCCGATACCGCTTGCTGCAGGTTGCTCATGATCCCCACCCCCGGACCGGCGAGCGTCTTCCGGGCCTTGCCGACCGCCGCGGTGACCTTCTGGCTCAAGTCCTCGCCGGCCGACGACCGGCTCCAGACATGCAGCTTGGACCTGCCGTCCCGGTCGGCTTCCGCCGCGCTGGTCAGGGCGGCGCGCAGGTCCGTGGCCAGGGTCCGCGTGGCGTGGGCGCGTACCTCAGGGCTCACTGCGGAGCCGATACCGCTGAGGCTCATCGCGGCGGCCTGGTCGAGGCGCTCGTTCGGCGGTGTGGTGAGGAGATGTTTCGCGGCTTCGTGTGGCTCGAGGTCGCGGTGGCGACCCGCATTCGCCGTCAGGGCGGCCACCACCTGAGCCGTCGCGGTCGGAGGCAGCGGGACGCTGTGTTCCGGGCCCAGCTGTGCCGGGCCGTAGCCGATTGCCGCCAGCAGTTGAGGCTCCTGCCGAGTGGCGAAGTCCTCGGTGAGCTGATCGTCCAGCGCCTGGTCGGTCGCGTCCCTCGGGGTGGTGCCGGGTGCCTCCGGGTTGCACAGCCGGGCAGCCTGTACGCCGACCGTGTGCACCGCGGACCTGACCTCCGGCGAAGGTGGCCTGGACGTGTCCGCCGCATCCAGTACGCCGACGACCTGATCCCGGTCGAAGGTCAGAGATCGATCGGAGCCGACAGCGCCGGTACCGTCGCCCACGGACTCGCGGAGCCGGCCGCTCCAGTAGTCGGTGTTGAACTTGAGGTGCAGAGTCGCCACCCCGATACCGGGTGCCCTGGTCTGTGACAGCTCGGTTTGTACGGCGGACATCACGCTCGCGACCTGCTGGTAGCCGGCCTGTTCGGTCTGGACCGGCTGCCGCAGGAAGCCGGCCACGTTCTGCATCGCGCCCGCGACCATGCGTTCGCCCTGACCCCGGCTGTTCTGTGGGTCGAGCCGGCCCAACTCGTCGAAAGTCGCTTCGAGGTCCGCGGCCACAAATTCCTTCAGCCGGTCGACGTGATCCCGGGGCAGTTGGCGCCGAGAGCCATCCGGAAGCCGGTGGTGGAGGCTGTCCTGCTCGACCAGCACAGTGGCGAGCGCCCTGAAGCGCCCGGCCGGCGGGACTGTCCGGAGCAGCCTGTCGATCTCGCCAGGCCGCATCCCCACCCGGCGGCTGACCCGTTCGGTGAGCTCCGCTGCCGCGCCCTGAAGCAACGGATGGCGATCCGGTCCGGTCTGGCTCTCGATTCCGCCGGCTGGTTCGAAGCTGGCGGGCAGGTTGTGCATCCCGTTCAGGATCGCGGTCACATCGACGGTGTTCGCGCGGACACCGATGTCCAGCGCCAGGGCGGCGCGATCGAGCGTGCGGTCGGCCGGCTGGACCAGTTCGAGATAGGTGTCGCCGAAGTCGGCCACCGCGGCCCGCAGGTTGCTGAGGTCCTCGGCGGTGTGGGGCCGGAACTTACCGGCCCACTGCGCGTTGTACTGCCGGTCACTGATGACTGTCATCGTGTACGCGGTCCACTGGTTCAACGTGATCGAGCCGTCCTGATGGGCGGCACTGCGGGTTTCGGCGTCCGTCCATCGATAGAGCGGCAGTCTCCCCCGGGCGCCGGACGGCCGGCCCAGCGCGGCGTCCAGCCGGCGAGCCCAGTTCTCGGCAAGCATGTCGGTGCGCTCGATCCTGTAATCGATCGGCTCACGGTCGTTCACCATTGAGATCCCAGCCCCTCACGGTCGCGCAACAGTTGGCTGAGGGTAGCGGCCGTCCGGGCTCATTGGGCCTGGGCATGGCCATACTTGGCGGGCGTCTTCGGGTGCAACGGATCGGCGGCCGGGGGCGTCCTGAGGGTATGGAGGCAGCCTTGGCGGCAGCGGAGGCACGGAGTGGGCAGCTGGAGTTCGAGGGCTGGGTGGCCGAGAAGGCGGACGCCCTGCTGCGGTTCGCCTATGTGCTGACCGGGGACACCCACCTGGCGGAGGACGCGGTGCAGGATGCGCTGACGACCGCGTGCGCTCGCTGGGGCCGGGTCAGCCGTGCCGACGACCCTGAGGCGTACGTGAAGCGGATGGTGGTGAACGCGCACATCTCCTGGTGGCGGCGGTTCCGCCGGCGGGAGGCACCGGTGGATGATCCGGTCCGGACGGCCAACGCGGTTCCAGACGGTGCGGCCGCCCGAGCCGAGTCGGAAGCGGTCTGGGCGTTGTGCGCGACCTTGCCGGACAAGCAACGGGCCGCTGTCGTACTGCGGTTCTACGAGGAGTTGTCGTACGCCGAGATCGCCCAGCTGCTGCACTGCGCGGAGGCGACCGCGCGTTCGCACGTACACCGTGCACTGGCGGCGCTGAAGACCACATTGGGTGCAGATGAGAGTACGAAAGGAGCCGAGGATGCCTGAGCACGACCCTGAGCAGGAGCTCGGCCCCAAGATCACCTCCGCACTGCAGAACCAGGCACACAACCAGTCCGGTCTGCAGCGGAACGGGCTGGCCACAGAGGCGCGCCGGCGGGTGCACCGCCGTAGGCAGGGCTGGTTGGCGGTGGCCGGCGCTGTGGCCGTCATCGTGGTGGGCGGCGTCGGGGTGAACCTCCTGACGAACAACTCACCAGTCGCCACCAGCAGCAGTGACAGCGGCGGGAGTGCGGTGCCGAAGCGGTCCGGGAACGCGCTGGCGCCGACACCGGAAGCGGCGGGCTCCGCATGTCCGACCGATCACCCGATCCTGCGGGCGGCCGGTCCCAGCGCGCTGCAGGCGAGTACGGGGCTCGACCTGAACACACCGGTGACCGGGATGCGCGCCTGCCGGTACGGATTCGCCGAGGGCGGCACCGGTCTGTTGGGGCAGGAGAACTTCGACGCGGCTACGGCACAGCAGGTGGTTGACGCGATCAAGGTGCTCCCGGAGCGCAATCCGGCGCTGCCGGTGTTCAAGTGCGCCCCACCGACCGCCAAGCCGTCGGAGGCGATCGTGCTGCGCTTCGAGACCGGTGCGGGGGTCCGGGAGATCTGGGTCGAGTACGACGGGTGCCAGTCGGCCGGCTTCTTCACCGGGTCGCACACGTACGGCCTGTACGCCGCGCCACTGAAGCTGTTCATGACAGGTTCGGTCCGCCCGTCCGGAGGCACGTACCTGAACGCACTCAAGGGCTGGTAGCTCAGTCCGTTCGCCTGGAGGGCTGGTCCGGCTGCGGACGACGACTTGCTCGATGGAGGTTGGAAACTGGGGCGCCCGCCCAGCTCTTCGGTTTGCCCGTTCCCCACCCTCCCCCTGGCGTCCAGCCGGCCCTCTGTTCGTCCATCAGCTCGCGGAGGTGAGAGACCTCCAGGTCGGCAGTGGAGCGCCCGTAGTGTGACTCGATGCGTTGCAGCAGTGCCACCTCATGCGCGTTCATCCGCATCCGCGGTGCATTGTCGCCGTACCGCCGGTAGTGCTGTTCGACAGCCTGCACCTCCTGTTCCAGCCGCTGCACCGCCTTCGCACCGGACTCCTGGCCGCGGTCGGCAAGCAGATCCGGTACGACGTGCGCCAGGTCGTACTCCGCGAGTAAACCGAGCTCCTCGCGCAATGGCTGCCCCAGCACGAGCCGGAGCTGCGACCGGTGCTCCGGCGGCATCAGCCCGTCGAGCCGGCTGTCGATCACCACATCGGCCATCGCGTTGTACCGCTGCACGAACGGCGCCGAGTCGACAGCCGCATGCACCTCGTCCCACGGCCGCCCGCTGATCCGCTGCAGCCCGTCCAGCACGCCCTCCACACCGGCCTGGTACCCGGTGTACGAGCTCACCACGTCCACCTCATGAATTCGCGGGAACGCGTCGGCCATGCCGATGTCGTCGATGACCGGATCGAGGAGCCGGTGCGCGTTGCTGTCCGCGAGGCCCTCGGTCACGGGGTCGCACTCCATCGAGTCGAACCGAACCGCATCGGGCGCGTTCTGGTCACCGCCCTGGTGCTGGTGGTGGTCGGTCTCATGGACCACCACCAGGACAGCTGCCCGGGCCTGGCGGGTCGTCCAGTCGTCCAGCGGCTCGGTCGCGTCGTACGCACGGAACAGCGGGTCGAGTACCTCCGGCCCGTTGATGGACAGCGGTCCATTCGGCTGCGCGGTGGCGCCCATGCCGGACCGCTCCTCGTACAGCCGACGGTTCCACGACGAGGGGCGACCGGTCCGCCGCTCGACCGCGGCCACGACCTGCGCCACCCACTGATACTCCCGAGTATCGGGAAGGATCTCCGGCCCCATCCAGCGCTGCGTCGGCACAGCGCAGGATAACCGTTCGCTCGGGTTGGGTGGGTGCGGTCAGACTGGGGGGATGGGTCACGTCGAGGTCGCTGGTGTCGGGTACGAGTTGCCGGATGGGCGGGTGTTGCTGGACGACATCACGTTCCGGGTCGGCGATGGGGCGAAGGTCGCGCTGGTGGGGGCGAACGGGTCCGGCAAGACGACGCTGACCAGGATCATCGCCGGTGACCTGAAGGCGCACAGTGGCAGCATCGCCCGGTCCGGTGGGCTCGGCGTGATGCGCCAGTTCGTCGGGTCGGTGCGGGACGAGTCGACCGTACGCGACCTGCTGCTGGGCGTCGCGCCGGACGCGATCCGGGAGGTGGCGGCCCGGCTGGACAAGGCCGAGCTGGCGATGATGGAGGCCGACGACGAGAAGACCCAGCTCAAGTACGCGCAGGCGGTGGCGGACTGGGGCGAGGTCGGCGGGTACGACGCGGAGGTCCTCTGGGACGTGTGTACGACGGCCGCGCTCGGCGTACCGTACGACCGCTGTCGCTGGCGTGAGGTGAAGACGCTGTCCGGTGGCGAGCAGAAGCGGCTCGTACTGGAAGCGCTGCTGCGCGGTCCGGACGAGGTGCTCTTGCTGGACGAGCCCGACAACTACCTGGACGTACCAGGGAAGCGCTGGCTGGAGGAGCAGCTCCGTAGCTCCGACAAGACCGTGCTGTACATCAGCCACGACCGGGAGCTGCTGGCGAACACAGCCACCCGCATCGTCACCGTCGAGCTCGGTGCGGCCGGCAACAACGCGTGGACGCACGGCGGCGGCTTCGCGACGTACCACGAGGCCAGGCAGCACCGGTTCGAGCGCTTCGAGGAGCTGCGGAAGCGCTGGGACGAGGAGCACGCCAAACTGCGTGCACAGATGCTGATGTACAAGCAGAAGGCCGCGTACAACTCCGACATGGCGTCGCGCTACCGGGCCGCACAGACCCGGCTGCGCAAGTTCGAGGAGGCCGGACCGCCGCAGGCACTGCCGCGTGAGCAGAAGGTCAGCATGCGGCTGACCGGTGGGCGTACAGGCAAACGTGCTGTCGTCGCCACCGAGCTGGAGCTGACCGGTCTGATGAAGCCGTTCGACCTGGAGGTCTGGTACGGCGAACGGGTCGCTGTGCTTGGGTCGAACGGCTCCGGCAAGTCGCACTTCCTCCGGCTGCTCGCCAACGGCGGTTCTGATCCGGATGTGGAGCACCGGCCGATCGGTGAGGTACCGATCGCACCTGTGGCGCACACCGGCAACGCCAAGCTCGGTGCGCGCGTACGGCCGGGCTGGTTCGCGCAGACCCATGAGCACCCGGAGCTGGTCGGCCGCACGCTGCTGGAGATCCTGCACCGCGGTGACGATCACCGGGAGGGCATGGGCCGCGAGCTGGCGTCCCGGAAGCTCGACCGGTACGAGCTGGCGCATGCTGCCGAGCAGACGTTCGACAGCCTGTCCGGTGGGCAGCAGGCTCGTTTCCAGATCCTCCTGCTGGAGCTGTCCGGTGCGACGCTGCTGCTGCTGGACGAGCCGACCGACAACCTGGATGTGGAGTCAGCGGAGGCGCTGGAGGAGGGCCTGGACAGCTTCGACGGCACCGTGCTGGCGGTGACCCACGACCGCTGGTTCGCGCGCGGCTTCGACCGGTACCTGGTGTTCGGCTCCGACGGCTCGGTGTACGAGCCGGACGAGCCGGTCTGGGACGAGGGCCGGGTAGAACGCGCCCGCTAGCGCCCGCTAGCGCTCCTAGGGCGAGACACACCAGCCGTCGCGGTACGCGGCCCAGTCCGCGTCCGTGGCGGCGAAGTCGACGTACAAGGCCAGTCCGAAGTTCTGGCGAGGTGAATCGCCCAGACCGAGCCGGGCACCGCGGACCGCGGCGGTGACCGTCTCGGCGTGACTCCAGTGCGCCGGATTGCTCTCCCAGTACGCCGGAAGCCCCATCAGCAGGTCGGTGCCCGGGGGAGTGACCGCCAGCGCCAGGTTGGTCTGCTTGGCGACATAGCCGCCGTACAAGGACTCCAACGGCATGGCGGTGTCGTACGACATGACCGCGATCTGGTTGACGCGTTCGGCAACTTGGCGGAAGTAGTCCTGCGACCACCACTTGTCGACCGGGATCGAGTGCAAGTACCAGAGCGGATCGATCTGCGCGGCGGCGACCGACAATGTCGTACCCAATGCCCGCGTCTCGTCCAGGACGGCCAGGTACCCCTTGCTGCCGGATCGCACCGGCTCGAAGTCGTAGTGGATGCCCTGAAAACCCTGCTCCAGTACGGATTTCGCGGACGCGACCACCTTCTGGCGTACGCCCGGATCATCCAGATTCATCCCAGGGTCCTTGCCGGGCCGCACCACATCGCCCAGCCACGCCTGCACGCGGACGCCCGGCGCGGCCGCCCTGATCGCCTCGACGAACCACCGCGCCTTCGGCGAAACCTTTGCCAGCGGCAACGATCCGTCGTGCTCGAGCGGTCCGGTGTGTACGTACAGGTCGCGGATGCCCGTGCCCCGCAGCCGCGCGCCCAGTGCGGTCACGTCGGCGGCGGTCTTCCGGCCGTCGACCCAGGCATGGCCGAGCCAGAGCGCGTCATGGTTCCGGGTCCGGGCGTCCGCCGACGGCTCACCGGCGTACTGCACCCGGAGTGAGATCGCGAAGCTGCCAAGTGGAGCCACCACGAGCAGGACGATCGCGGCCGTCACCGCGATCAGAGTGCGGCGGAGCTTGGACCAGGATCGCCAGCGGCGCCTCACGAGTACGGTTTGAGGCCGTCGTAGATCAGGTTCAGCATCCGGTCGCGGACGGCCGGCTCCAGCTTGGCCGCGGTCGCGCCGCGGGACGCGCCGATCAGCAGCGCGTACACCTCGGGGAACTCGGCGTCAGTACGCACCGCGCCAGCTCGTTGCGCGGCGGTCAGCAGGTCGTTGAAGGCCGATCGCATGCCTCGCCCGGCTTCCTGGGCTTCCGCGCCGACCACCGCGCCGGCGGCGGTCAGTGCCTCGGCGATCGCCAGCTTGGAGGCCGACTCGGACACCACCTGGGTGAAGAACTCGTAGAACGCCTTCCCTGGTGCGGCGTCGCCGGACAGCTCGCGCGCCCGCTCCCGCAGCCGTTCCAGCCGCAGCGTCAGCACTGCCTCGAGCAGCTCGGTCTTGGTCGGGAAGTGCCGGAACACCGTCGCGATCCCGACTCCCGCCTGCCTGGCCACGTCATCGGTGGACGCACTCGGCGACCGCCCGAAGACGTCGTCCGCGGCGGTCATGATCCTGGCCCGGTTGTCCCGCGCGTCTGCTCGCACCCCAGCTCCCCTCCGTCGCTCTCAGCCTAGAAGACGCCGCGAACCCCCGGTCTGGTTGTAACAGAAGTCAATACTCCATATATTCGAAGTCACCACTCCGTTTATCTTTCGTGAGGAACCCCGCGATGACTCCTGAAGAGGTCTTCCTGAAGCTCGTGCACGGCGTCGCCGACCGCGACTTCGCCGCCCTGCCCGAGCTGTACGCCGAGCAGACCGACGTCCGGCACCCGATGAACCCGTACGGCGACCGCCCGCTGCTGTCCCGGGAAGCGCTCCGCGAGCACTTCGGCGGGACCGGGCCGCGGGTCACCGAGGTGGTCCGGTTCCGGCCGGAGAACATCCGGGTGCACGAGACCGCCGACCCGGAGGTGATCGTGGCCGAGTTCGAGTACGCCGGGACGATCCTGGCCACCGGTGAACCGTTCCGGACGCCGGCCGTCTTCGTGCTCCGGGTCCGGGACGGGCTGATCGTCGAGTCCCGGGACTACATCGACCACCTGGCGATGATCCGCGCTCGCGGGCAGGTCCCGGAACTCGTCACGTACCTGACGGAACCGGCGGCGGCCACCGCGACGTCCTAGTCCACAGAGGCGCCGAACGGCCCCGGACCGAGACACCAACCGTCCGCCCGGGGCCGTTTCCAATCTCAGCTGAAGAGCCAATCTCAGCTGAAGAGCCAATCCTCAGGTGACTCAGGTGACTCAGGTGATGACGCCGCCCTTCGCCCGGCAGGTGTCCCTGATGTGCCAGAAGTTCTTCAGGTACTCGTCGTGCACCGTCCGGCCCATCACCCGGACCTGTGCCTCATCGGCCTGCCGGAGCGCCGAGTACGAGAAGTTGTGGCTGCCCGTGTACACCCGCGGCACGATGTCGTTGTCGAACCCGCCGTCGATCAGCAGGTACTTCGAGTGCACCCGGACATCGATGCCTGGGGCAACGTTGTAGTTGCACTTGGTGATCTGCACCGGCGCCGACTTCAGCGCGGTCAGCACGGCGTCGTTGGCGTTGGTGAGGACGACGTCGACCCAGCACCCGTCCTTGCGCAGTTGCGCCAGCCGCTGCGCGATCGCGGGCCGGTTGAAGTCCCACATCGCCACGCGGACGTCGGTCTGGTGCCGCGAACCGTCCGCTTCGGTGTACGTGCAATGCACCGAGCCGAGCGTATTGTAGACGGTGTCGGTGGCGGGATCGTCGAACGGCTGACCGGCCCGTTCCTGGCGCGGGAAGAAGAACGCCCGGTAGTCCGTACCGCTGCCGGAATCCTTGTAATAGTTGTTGTTTCCGGCCGCCACGTACCGGTACGAGCGCAGGTCGGAGAAGTACGTCCGGTACGCCGCGTACGTCTTCGGATCCGAGTACGTGAGCGCGTTGTTGTACGCCTCGTTCTGGTCCCAGATGCCCAGGTTCGCGGACGCCTGGTAGACCACCGAGCCGGCTTCCGCGCCGGAGCTCTGCCGGATCTTCGAGAAGGTGAAGAACTTGTTGTGGTTGTACGGCGTGACCGGCCCGTCCGACCATTGCTTGACCCGGGTCGCGATACAGCCGCGGATCGTGCCGGCGGGTGACTTGTCGGCGCAGTCGACGACGTACGACGGCTGGTCGTCGGCGGACCCGATCGCGGCCCGCAACCGCTGGGTCGCGGCCGAGTTTTTGGACTTCTGGTCGACGATCAGCTTGATCTTGACGCCGCGGTCGTGGGCCGCGATCAGCCGGTCGACGAGGTCCGGGTCGGTGGCGGTGTCGGCGGTGTCCGGCGGGTCGAAGCCGAAGAACGACCCCTGAATCTCCTCGCCGGCCGGCACCCGGTCGATCAGGCCGGCCAGCTGGACCTGAATGGTGTTCTGCTGGGCAGTCGTTCCGGCCGGGTCGTTGAACACCGCGTGCCCGATCACCGGATCAGGCACGGCGGCGGGCGCGGCCGACGGCTGCAACGCCGGACCGGCGAGCAGCACGAGCGGGACGAGCAGCGCGGGCCGCATCGGGCGGCGCATCAGCTCACGGACGGGATGAAGCATGTGACCTCCTGGGGGCGGATCAGAAGGATGTTCACTACTCAGCCCATAGTGCCGGAAAATTTCCTCCGTGAACAGCAACGGCCCCCGACCGGTCGGTCGGGGGCCGTCGCAAGCTGGGTCAGCGGTCGCCCATCGGGACGTACTGGACGCCGCGCCCGCCGGTGTAGATCTGCTTCGGCCGGGCGATCTTCTGGTCGCCGTCACCGAGCATCTCCAGCCACTGCGCCAGCCAGCCGGACGTCCGCGGAATCGCGAACAGCACGGTGAACATCTCCGGCGGGAACTGCAGCGCTTCGTAGATCAGGCCCGAGTAGAAGTCCACGTTCGGGTACAGCTTCCGGGAGACGAAGTACTCGTCCTCGAGCGCGATCTTCTCCAGCTCGACGGCGATCTTCAGCAGCGGGTTGATCCCGGTCACCTCGAAGACGTCGTCGGCCGCCTTCTTGATGATCTTGGCCCGCGGGTCGTAGTTCTTGTAGACCCGGTGACCGAAGCCCATCAGCCGCTCTTCGCCGTTCTTCACGCCCTCGATGAACGACGGCACGTTCTCGACGCCGCCGATCCGGCGCAGCATCTTCAGCACCGCCTCGTTCGCGCCGCCGTGCAGCGGGCCGTACAGGGCTCCGATCCCGCCGGCCACCGCGGTGTACGGGTCGACCTGGGTCGAGCCGATCGCGCGGACCGCGTTGGTGGAGGCGTTCTGCTCGTGGTCGGCGTGCAGGATGAAGAGGATCTCCAGCGCGCGGACCAGCCGGTCGTCGGCGGCGTACTTCGGCTCGCTCATCTTGAACAGCATGGACAGGAAGTTCGCGGTGTAGCTGAGCTCGTTGTCCGGGTACACGTACGGCTTGCCCTGCGCGTGCCGGAAGGCGAACGCCCCCAGGGTCGGCATCTTCGCGATCAGCCGGCGGATCTGCAGCGCCCGGGACTCCTCGTCGAAGATGTCCCGCGACTCCGGGTAGAACGTGGACAGCGCGCCGACCGAGGCCAGCAGCATGCCCATCGGGTGCGCGTCGTACCGGAAGCCCTGCATGAAGGTCTTCAGGTTCTCGTGCACGAACGTGTGATACGTCACGTCGTGCGCCCACGCTTCGTACTCTGCCTTGTTCGGCAGTTTGCCGTTCACCAGGAGGTACGCCACCTCGAGGTAGTTGGACTGCTCGGCGAGCTGCTCGATCGGGTACCCGCGGTACTCCAGGATGCCCTTGTCGCCGTCGATGAAGGTGACGGCGGAACGGCAGGACGCGGTGTTGACGAAGCCCGGGTCGTAGGTGGCCAGGCCACCGTCGCCGTCGGCGGCGCTGATCTGCTTGAGATCCGCGGCACGGATGGTGCCGTCGGTGATGGCAAGGTCGAAGTCCTTGCCGGTCCGGTTGTCCCGGACGGTGAGCGACTGTTCGGTCACGATGCCCTCTTCGGAAGCTGGCGTCATCGGCCGCTGAGTGAGGGTTATCGTCAGCCGGCGGGACGCGGGTCTGGACTGCAATCTTTACGGCTAAACTAGTGCGGTCCTCAGCTGCTTCCAAGCCGGGGTCCCCTCGGCGGCCGGGCTCACTTTGACCCGTACGCACCGACGCCGGTATTCTAGGACGCTGTTGTGCGTTCCAGGTCCATCCTCAGTCGGCGGACCGCTCGCCGACGTCCAGTTTTGCCAACCTCTGAGAAACGAAGGTCAACGACCGTGCGCACGTACAGCCCGAAGCCTGCTGACGTCACCCGTGAGTGGCACGTGATCGACGCCACCGACGTCACGCTCGGTCGGCTCGCCGTCCAGATCGCCACCCTGCTGCGTGGCAAGCACAAGCCGACGTACGCTCCGCACGTCGACGGTGGCGACTTCGTCGTCGTCGTGAACGCGTCGAAGGTGGCCCTGTCCGGCACCAAGCGGACCGACAAGCTGGCGTACCGGCACTCGGGTCACCCGGGTGGTCTGACCGCGACGCCGATCGGCGAGATCCTCGACAAGGACCCGCGCAAGGCCGTCGAGAAGGCCGTCTGGGGGATGCTGCCGAAGAACCGCCTGAGCCGGAAGCTGCTGACCAAGCTGAAGGTGTACGCCGGCCCGGAGCACCCGCACACGGCCCAGCAGCCGAAGCCGTTCGAGATCACCCAGATCGCCCAGTAAGCGATCGACGAACCAGGTAAACGAGGATTCCCAGCGTGAGCGACATCACCACCGAGACCGAAGAGCTCGACACCGAGGTCCCCATCGACACCGAGGGCCCGGTCGCCTACACCTCCGAGACCAACCCGGCTCCGGAGCAGCGCGCCGAGCAGGGCCGGGTCGCGGTCATCAACCCGGCCGGCGCCACTGGTCGCCGCAAGGAGGCCGTCGCCCGCGTCCGGATCGTCCCGGGCACCGGCAAGTGGAAGATCAACGGGAAGGACCTCGATGTCTACTTCCCGAACAAGGTCCACCAGCAGCACGTGAACGAGCCGTTCGTCGTCGCGGGCCTGGAGGGCTCGTACGACGTGATCGCCCGGATCAACGGCGGCGGCATCACCGGCCAGGCCGGTGCGCTGCAGCTCGGCGTGGCCCGCTGCCTGAACGCGGCGGACCTCGAGGCGAACCGCCCGGGGCTGAAGAAGGCCGGTCTGCTCACCCGCGACGCGCGGATCAAGGAGCGGAAGAAGGCCGGACTCAAGAAGGCCCGTAAGGCGCCTCAGTACAGCAAGCGCTGATCACCTGATGGGGCGTTTGTTCGGCACGGACGGATTCCGTGGCCTGGCGAACGTGGACCTGACCGCGGAGCTGGCGCTCGACCTCTCGGTCGCGGCAGCTCACGTACTCGGCGAGGCCGGTGCCTTCCAAGGGCACCGGCCACGCGCCGTTGTGGGGCGGGATCCGCGGGCCAGTGGTGAGTTCCTGGAGGCGGCGGTGGTGGCCGGTCTGGCCAGCGCCGGCGTCGACGTGGTGAAGCTCGGCGTGCTGCCGACGCCGGCGGTCGCGTACCTGACCGGTTCGACCGGTGCCGATCTCGGCGTGATGCTGTCGGCCAGCCACAACCCGATGCCGGACAACGGCATCAAGTTCCTGGCCCGGGGCGGGATCAAGCTCGACGACGCGATCGAGGACGCGATCGAGGCCAAGATGGGCGAGGAGTGGCAGCGCCCGACCGGTGCCGACGTCGGCCGGGTGACCGATGACGGCCAGGGCTTCGAGACGTATGTCTCGCACCTGGTCCGCTCGGCCCCGAACCGGTTCGACGGCCTGAAGGTCGTGATCGACTGCGCGAACGGCGCCGCGTCCGAGACCGCGCCGGAGGCACTGCGCCGGCTCGGTGCCGAGGTGATCACGGTCGCCGCCGCGCCGGACGGCCTGAACATCAACCTGAACTGTGGCTCCACCCACATCGAGGGTCTGCAGCGCGAGGTGCTCGGGCACCGCGCCGACGTCGGCATCGCGCTCGACGGCGACGCGGACCGCTGCCTGGCGGTGGACGCGAACGGCGAGCTCGTCGACGGCGACCAGATCCTCGCGGTGCTGGCGCTGGCGATGCGGGACAGTGGCCGGCTGTCGAACGACACCGTGGTCGCGACCGTGATGAGCAACCTCGGCTTCGTCCAGGCGATGGTCCGGGAGCAGATCGCGGTCGAGCAGACCAAGGTCGGCGACCGGTACGTGCTGGAGGCGATGAAGGCCGGCGGCCACAAGCTCGGCGGTGAGCAGTCCGGGCACGTGATCCTGTCCGACCACGCCACCACCGGCGACGGTACGCTGACCGCGGTGATGCTGCTCGCGCGGGTCGCCCAGACCGGCAAGGGCCTGGCCGACCTGGCCGCCGCGATGACCCGGCTGCCGCAGGTGCTGGTGAACGTGAAGAACGTGGACAAGTCGCGGGCCGGCACGGACGCGGCCGTTCAGTCCGCGATCGCCGCTGCCACCGCGCGGCTGGGTGACACCGGCCGCGTCCTGCTCCGGCCGTCCGGCACCGAGCCGCTGGTCCGGGTCATGGTCGAGGCGGAGTCGTCGGACACGGCACACGAGATCGCCCACTCGCTCGCCGATGTGGTCGCGACCTCGCTCAAGCTGTAAGAGCACTACGCCGAAGGGGCCGGATCTCCGGCCCCTTTCGCGTTGTCAGGACCCGTTTCAGGACCTGTTTCAGGACCCGTTTCAGGACACCGAGATGTCGACCGACGGGCGCAGTACGGCGGCCGCCGCGAGCGCCTCGTGCACCGGGTTCGCCAGGAACTCCTTGATCAGTCCGTCCTCGGCCGGCGCCTCCGCCCGCGGCAGCGCGAGCTGTTCGTACGCCGCCTGGAACCGCGGACCCCAGCGACGCGTACCCAGCCGGGCGGTCCGCGAGCAGTTGTCCACCATGTACGCGACGTCCCGCGCGTGCATGTACGGCAGCAGCGAGTCGACGGCTTCGATGATCGACTCGTTGACGATCTCCGACCAGGCGTGGCCACGGGCGGCGAACTCGTCGGCCTGGGCGGTCATCGTCGCCACGAACAGCCCCGCGGTCAGTGGATCGACAACGGCGGGCGCAACGTCCCGCCGCGCGTGCGCTTCGGTGCTGTACGACCACATCGGGCTGCCGCTGATCGCGGTCATCGGCCGGGTCGCGAGCCGCTGCTCGGCCAGGATCACGCTGCGCAGTTCGGTGCCATCGGCCACTTCGTCGTAGATCTCGGCGACCAGGTCGCGGGCCGGCTGGTACGCGGCGGCGTACGCCCGATCGAAGGCCTCCTCGTCGCCGGTGGCCGCGCGGACCGCTGCCAGCCCGGAGTCCGAGATGGTCCGGGCGATCGGGCCGGTGATCGACTCGGTCGACCGCTGGTACGCCGTCCCCGGGTCGTCGCCCGTGATCCGGAAATGCCGGTACAACGCCTCGACCAGGCCGTGGACGGCGCCGAGCAGGATGGCCCGCTCGCCGACGATGTCGGACAGGTACTCGGACCGCAACGTGGTCGCGAACGTGTACGGCGACCCGAGCGCGATCGACCAGGCCAGCGCCCGATCGGTCCCGTGCCCGTCCGGGTCCGCGTGGACGGCGATGCTCGCGTTGATGCCGGCGCCGTTGATCGTTTCGCCCTGCTGGTACAGGCGGCGGACCGAGTCGCCCATGCCCTTCGGGCAGACCGCGATGACCGGATGCCCGGCCGGGAAGTCGCTGCCGATCGTGCCCAGGTGACCCAGCAGGAATCCGTGGGACAGACCAATGGTCGCGCCCGGTGACAGCGCCGCGAAGATCCGCTCGTGGTTCGCGGCCAGCGCGGCGTCGGCGATCAGCAGGACGACCAGGTCGGACCTGGCGGCCACCTCGAGCCAGTCGCCGAGAGTGCCGTTCTCCTCGGTGAAGCCGTTCTTCCGCGCATCCGCGGCCGAGGCCGAGCCGGGACGCAGCCCGACCGACACCACCACGTCGGTGCCGGCCAGCGAGTCCCGCAGGTTCAGCGCCTGGGCGCGGCCCTGCGGTCCCCAGCCGAGGACGCCGATCCGCCGGACGCCGTGCAGCGCCCGCGGCAGCAGCGGGAACAGGTCCCGGCCGCCGCGCACGATCGTCTCGGTCCCGCCGGGAACGGTCATGGTCTCGGTCCTGAAGACCGACGAGCTGATGGTGTGCATGTCTTTCAGTGAAAGCGGATCCGGTACATTGCAGCAAGCGCAACATCTGCATCGGATCGTTGCGGGAGGTGAAATGGAACGCCGTGAGCTGGAGTTGTTCCTGCATCTGGCGCGGACGCTGAACTACGGGCGGACAAGTCTGGAGTCGCATGTCAGCCCGGCCACCCTGACCCGGACGATTCAGCGACTGGAGACGCGGGTCGGGGCGCGGTTGCTGGATCGCGGTCCGCGCGGCGTGGTGCTGACCGCGGAAGGCAGGCGGTTCGCGGCGTACGCCGAGCAGGCGCTGGCGCTCTGGAACGACTATCGCGCCGGCGCGGACGAACCGGCCGGGCTGACCGGCGAGCTGAAGATCTTCGCGACCGTCACCGCCTGCCAGATGCTGCTGCCGGACCTGCTTGCGCCCTTACGCGAGGCGCATCCGCAGATCCGGCTGGATGTGCGTACGGGCGACGCCGCGGCTGCCCTTGCCCGGCTGGATGAAGGCGAAGTGGATGTAGCGGTCGCCGGGATTCCGCGCCGGCTGCCGCAGACGCTGGTCAGCCGAACGGTCGCGGTCACGGACCTCGTCCTGGTGAGCAACGGTGAGCCACAGGACGAGTACGTCGTACCCGCGCGTGGGCTGGTGCGGGAGGCCGCGTTCAGGTGGTTTCGGCGGGCCGGGGTGAAGCCTGTGATTGCGGCGGAGACCGACGGACATGAAGCGTTGCTCGCGCTGGTCGCTCTGGGCTGCGGGATCGGCGTGGTGCCGCGGCTGGTCCTGGATTCGTCGGTGATGCGGGACCGGTTGGTCGAGGTGGAGGCCGAGCTTGATCCGCTTACGGTCGGGCTTTGCGCGCGGCGGGACGATCTGCACCGGCCTTTGGTCGCCGCGCTCTGGGAGCCGCGACCGTAGCGCCGGGGTTCAGTTTCGCCGGGACCAGTTGGGGTGGGAGCGGCTCGGCGCCTTCGAGCTCGCGGAGCAGGGCCTCGGTGCCGAGCTGGCCAAGCTCGGGACCGGGCGTGCGCATCATGGTGAGCTCGGGGTCGGTCATCGCGGCGGTTTCCGGGACCATCAGCAAGGACAGCACGGAGATGTCGCCCGGTACGTCATGACCTGCGCGTTTGAGGCCCGCGACGGCGCCGAGGGCCGCGTACTCGTTGAGGACCAGGATCGCGGTGGTCTCCGGATGATCCGCGACCAGTCGCTCGGCGGCGACCTTCCCGGCCTGGGTGGTGTCCAGGCAAGGCACGACCACGACCGGCAGGCCGTACGCGGCGGCGACCCGGCGGTACGCGTCCTCGGTCCGCACCCACGGCCCGTACGAGTGGAAGCGTGGATCGCTCAGATCACCGGAGATCAGCGCCAGCTCGCGATGCCCCTTCTCGTACACGTACCGCACCGCGTCCTCGACCGTCGCGTCGAAGTCGATGTCCACATGCGGCAAGCCGTCCAGCTCGTCCGTACGCCCGATCAGCGCGAACGGAGTACCCGCCTCCTGGAGGACGTCGATGCGCGGATCATCCAGCTGCACTTCCATCAGCACGACGCCGTCGACCAGGCCCTGTCCGAGCAGCTCGCGCAGCTCGACGCCGTCGTTGCCGACCGGCCACAGCACCAGGTGGTAGTCCTCCTTGCGCGCCGCCTCGGCCGCGCTGGTGAAGAACTCGGCCGTCGACATCCCGAACCGGTGCTCCAGCGCCGGGTACGCCATCGCGATGATGTGCGTACGCCGGCTGGCCAGCGCGCGGGCGACGACGTTCCGCCGGTAACCGAGCTCGGCCATCGCCTGCTCGATCCGCGCCCGGGTCGCCGCGGTCACCGGTTTGGTGTCGTTGAGCAGGAACGAGACGGTCGCGATCGAAACCCCGGCCCGTTCGGCGACGTCGCGCATGGTGGCCATCGATCCAGCCCCCTCCGAACTCTTGACAGCGGTGTGACCTAGGGAACATAGTCCTTCAACGCCTCAGTTAAGCGGTTTACCGGCGAAATCGCAAGGTTCACCGCTGCCCGGTCAAACGCTGCGAAGGAGTCCGATGTCATGATCAGCAAGCGGATCGCCGCCGTGCTGGCGGGTGCGACCACGGTGTCGCTCCTGCTGGCGGCCTGCGGTGACAACGGCGCCGGCGGCCAGTCGCCGGCGTCCGGTGACAGCGTCAAAAGCCTCACGATCCTGGACTACTACAACAACGATCCGGACAAGTCCCTGGTCCAGAAGGGGCTCGACGCCTGCGCGACCAAACTCGGCATCAGCATCCAGCGGGAAACGGTGCCTGGTGACACCTTGATCCAGAAGGTGCTGCAGCAGGCGTCGTCGAAGACCCTGCCGGACGTGCTGATGCTCGACAATCCCGACGTCCAGCAGATCGCGGCCACCGGTGCGCTGGCGCCCTTGAACGACCTCGGCCTGAACTCGGACGGCGTCATCAAGGGCATGGTCGACGCGACCTCGTACCAGGGCAAGCTGTACGGACTGGCGCCGGTGACCAACACGATCGCGCTGTTCTACAACAAGGACCTGCTGGCCCAGGCCGGCGTCCAGCCGCCGAAGACCTGGGACGAGCTGAAGGCCGCGGCGAAGAAGCTCACCAAACCGGGCCGGTACGGGATCGCCTTCAACGCCAACGCCACGTACGAAGGCTCCTGGCAGTTCTTGCCGGCGATGTGGACCAACGGTGGTGACGAGACCGACCTGAACAGCCCGCAGGTGGCGGAAGCCCTGCAGTTGTGGGTGGATCTGGTGCAGTCGGGGTCCGCGTCGAAGAGCGTCATCAACTGGACGCAGGGCGACGTGAAGGACCAGTTCGTGGCCGGCAAGGCGGCGATGATGGTGAACGGCCCGTGGCAGATCCCGGCCCTGGAGAAGGTGCCGTCGGTGAAGTGGGACGTGGTCACGTTCCCGGTGAACAAGCCGGATCAGACACCGGTCGCGCCGCTCGGCGGCGAGGCCTGGACGGTCCCGCTGAACAAGGATCAGGCCAAGCAGCAGAAGGCCGCGGACTTCGTGAAGTGCCTGAACTCGGACGAGAACGAGCTGGCCTGGGCCAAGGCCCGGTTCACTCTCCCGACCAAGACCGCGCTGCTCGACGAGTACGCCAAGGAAGTGCCGTCGATGAAGGCCTTCGCCGAGCAGGTCAAGACGGCCCGCGCCCGGACCGGCAAGCTCGGCGACAAGTGGCCGGACGCCGCGAAGGTGATCTACCAGGCGATCCAGCTGGCGCTGACCGGTAAGGCCTCGGCCCAGGACGCCTTCAAGCAGGCGTCCGGCGGCTGATCGGCATGGTCACGCTGACCCGTACCACTCGCGCCACGACAGCCGGCCGCGCACGGGTCCGCGGCCGGCGGGGCGAGGACCTGACCAAGGTGCTGTTCGTCCTTCCGGCGGCGGTCGCGATGGTGGCGCTATTCGGCTACCCGGTGGTCAAGAACCTGTTGATGAGCCTGCAGGACTACGGGCTGAAGACGTTCTTCACCGGCGTCGCGCCGTGGGTCGGGCTGCAGAACTACGGCACGGTCGTGTCCGACAAGCTGTTCTCGGACGCGATGCTGAACACGGCGCTGTTCACGATCGGGTCGATCGTATTCCAGTTCGCGATCGGGCTGGGCCTGGCGCTGTTCTTCCGGAACCGTTTTCCGCTCAGCGGCCTGATCCGTTCGCTGCTCCTGCTGCCGTGGCTGCTGCCGCTGATCGTGTCCAGCGCGACCTGGCGGTCGATCCTCGAGCAGGACAGCGGCATCCTGAACCGGACCCTGCTGGGTCTGCACGTGATCAACGATCCGGTGCCGTGGCTGAACTCGCCGTCGGTCGCCCTGATCGCGGTGATCGGGGTGAACATCTGGATCGGCATCCCGTTCAACGTGACCCTGCTGTACGCGGGCCTGTCGGAGATCCCCGACGAGCTGTACGAAGCCGGTCAGCTCGACGGCGCGACCGGGTGGCGGGCGTTCGTCTACATCACCTGGCCGAACCTGCGGTCGGTCGCGAGCGTACTGCTGATGCTCGGCGTCGTGTACACGATCAAGGTCCTGGACATCATCCTCGGCCTGACCGGTGGTGGTCCGGCGAATGCGACGCAGACGCTGGCCACCCAGTCGTACGAGAAGTCCTTCGTCGACTTCCGGTTCGGGCAGGGCGCGGCGCTGAGCAACATCCTGATCGCGATCTCGTTCGTGTTCGCGATCTTCTACCTGCGCGGCACCCGTCGCGCCGTCGACGAGTAGGAGGAGCACGATGAAACGTACGGCGTACGCGATCATCGGCGTACTCATCCTGTGCGTGATGCTGTTCCCGGTCTACTGGATGGTGAACGCGTCGCTGCAGCCGTCGGGCAACACGCTGACCGCGGGCTTCCTGCCGTTGCACCCGACCTTCGCCGGCTACAAACGCGCTCTCGACGAGCAGGGCGGGAACCTCGTCACCAGCATGATCATCGCGGCCGGCACGGTCGTGCTCAGTCTCGCGATCGCGACCCCGTGCGCGTACGCGCTGTCGCAGTTCCGGTCCCGGTGGGTGTCGATCGGGCTGCTGGCGATCCTGATCTCGCAGATGATCCCGGGGATCGTGATCGCGAACGCGCTCTACACCGCGTACGAGCGGATCGGCCTGCTGAACTCGATCCCCGGCCTGATCCTGGCGAACTGCAGCAGCGGCATCCCGTTCGCGATCCTGATCCTGCGGTCGTTCATGCTCTCGCTGCCACCGTCGCTGGTGGAGGCCGCGCGGGTGGACGGCGCCGGGCTGTTCCGGGCGTTCGTCGCGATCGTGCTGCCGATCAGCAAGAACTCGCTGATCACCGCGGGCCTGTTCAGTTTCCTGTTTTCCTGGAGCGACTTCCTGTTCGCGCTGACGCTGACCACCAAGGGTGGCGTCCGGCCGGTGACGCTCGGGATCTACCAGTACCTCGGCACCCAGGTGCAGAACTGGAACGCGGTGATGGCGACCGCGGTGCTCTCGGCGATCCCGGCCATCGTGCTGCTGGTCGCCGCGCAGAAGTACATCGCCGCCGGCGCCATCGGCGGGGCCGTCAAATAACCATTGGGGAGACCAATTATGAAGGTACTTGTCTGGGGCGAGAACCGGCACGAACAGGTCGAGCCGCACGTCCGGGAGATCTATCCCGACGGCATGCACGAGACCATCGCGGCCGGCATCCGGGAGAACCTGGACGCCGACGTTTCCACCACCACGCTGGACGAGCCGGAGCACGGCCTGACCGAGGAAGTGCTGGCCGGCACCGACGTCCTGGTCTGGTGGGGCCATGCCGCGCACGGCGAAGTCGACGACAAGGTGGTCGACCGGGTGTACCAGCACGTCCTGTCGGGTATGGGCCTGATCGTGCTGCACTCCGGTCACTGGTCGAAGATCTTCGGCAAGCTGATGGGTACGACCTGCACGCTGCGCTGGCGCAGTGAACGCGATCGCGAACTGGTCTGGACGGTGAATCCGACGCATCCGATCGCGCGCGGCGTACCGCATCCGATCGTGATCGAGCAGCAGGAGATGTACGGCGAGTTCTTCGACATCCCGGTACCGGACGAACTGGTCTTCGTGTCCTCGTTCTCCGGTGGCGAGGTGTTCCGTTCCGGCTGCACCTTCCGGCGCGGGCACGGGAAGATCTTCTTCTTCTCGCCGGGCGACCAGGACTACCCGGTGTACCACCACCAGGACGTCCGCAAGGTGATTGCGAACGGCGTCGAGTGGGCACAGACGGACCTCCCCGAACGAAAGGTTCCGACCTTGCTGCGCTACGAGACCGGCGACTTCTTCAACGGACATGGTTACACCGGCCCGATCGAGGAGCCCGCGGATGCCTGAACCCGTACGCCTCCTGCAGGCCGGCGCCGGCGGGATGGGCCGCGCCTGGCTGCGGACCATCGCCGCGAACCCCGACGTCGAGCTGGCCGGCCTGGTCGACCTCGATGTCGAGGTGGCCCGGGCGGCCGCGGACGAACACGGGTTCCGTGACGTCCCGGTGGCGGCGTCGATCGACGAGCTGGCGGGCGCCGCGGACGCGCTGATCGACGTGACCGTGCCGGCCGCGCACCCGACGGTCAGCGTGGACGCGTTGCTGCGTGGGCTGCCGGTGCTGTGCGAGAAGCCGCTGGCCGAGACGGTCCGCGAGTGCCTCGGCATGGTCGCCGCCGCGGAGGTGAGCGGGAAGCTGCTGATGGTCTCGCAGTCCCGGCGGTACTTCCGGGCCGTCACCGCGTTCCAGCGGCAGCTCGCCGAGCTCGGGCCGATCGGCACGCTGACCTGCGAGTTCTACAAGGCGCCGCATTTCAGTGGTTTCCGGGAGCGGATGGCCGAGCCGCTGCTCGTCGACATGGCGATCCACCAGTTCGACCTGTCCCGGAAGCTGATCGGGGCCGAGCCGGTGTCGGTGTACTGCGACTCGTACAACCCGTCCTGGAGCTGGTTCGACGGCAATGCCGCCGCGTCCGCGATCTTCACGTACACGGACGGCACCCGGTTCGCGTTCTCCGGCAGCTGGTGCGCCGCGGGTCTGGAAACCTCGTGGAACGGGCGTTGGCGCGCCAGTACGCCCGGCGGCACTGCCACCTGGGACGGCGACAACCCGCCGGTCGCCGCGCTTTCCTCCGGCGAAGACCTGCCCGCTGTCATGACCGACGACCCCGAAGAGATCGCCGGCTCCTTGTCCGAGTTCGTCGACGCGATCCGTACGTCGACAACACCTCAGTCCGAAGTGCACTCGAATGTCGTCAGCATCGCCATGGTCGAGGCCGCCGTACGCTCCGCCCGTGCCGGCGTTCCGGTCCAGATCGCCGACGTCATCAACGACGCGTACACCGAGGCTCTGGACACCATCACCACCCCCGCCCTCCAAGCCGCCCTGGCCGCCTGGCCCAACCCCCTGAAGGCCGTCGGCCTCGACTGACACCCCCACGCGCACAACCTCCCCAAACCGGTTTGGGGAGGTTGTGCGCGTGGAGTGGGGAGGGTTGTACTCCCGGTTTGGGGTGTCGGGTGCCCCAAACCGGTTTGGGGGGCTGGGGTGCGTTTAGCCTGGCGGGCATGAGTGAAGTGGTGACCCGGGCTCGGTTGGTGCCGATGCGGCCCAGGGATCCGGATGAGCCGGGGCGGGTGGCGTCGTCGCTGGAGTTGTTCTTCGACCTGGTGTTCGTCGTCGCGGTGAGTGTGGCTGCTTCGCAGTTGCATCACGCGTTGTCGGAGAAGCATGTCGGCAGCGGGTTGTTGTCGTTCGCGATGGTGTTCTTCGCGATCTGGTGGGCGTGGATGAACTTCACGTGGTTCGCCACGTCCTTCGCCACCGACGACTGGCTGTACCGGCTGCTCACGATCGTGCAGATGAGCGGCGTACTGGTGCTGGCCGCCGGGATCGAACGCGTCTTCACCGAGAAGGACTTCCGCGTCGTCGTCCTCGCGTACGTGGTGATGCGGGTCGCGATGATCGCGCAATGGCTGCGGGCGTCGCACTCGGCGGGGGAGAGCCGGCGCGCGACGCTGTTCTACGCCGGTGGGATCGCGACCGCGCAAGTGCTCTGGCTGGTGTTCTTGGTGCTGCCGGAATCGATCCAGCTCGCCGCCTGGGTGGTCTTCGTGCTCTTCGAGATCGCCGTACCGGTGGTGGCCGAGCGGCGCGGGATGACGCCGTGGCATCCACATCACATCACCGAGCGGTACAGCCTGTTCACGCTGATCCTGCTCGGCGAAAGCCTGCTCGCCTCGGCGAACGCGATCATCGAGGCAGTACACGACCACGAGGCGCTCGGCCCGCTGATCGCGTTGTCCGTACTCACGCTGGTCGTCACCGCGGCGCTTTGGTGGATCTACTTCTGGCCACCGCACCACACCGCGATCACGTCGCTGTGGCGATCGCTGCGGTACGGGTACGTGCACTACTTCGTGTTCGCCGCGGCCGGAGCGTTCTCCGCCGGTATCGAGGTGGAGATCGACGTGATCACGCACCACACCGAGCTCAGCGACCTCGCCGCGTCCTACACCGTCACGGTCCCGATCGCGATCTTCGTCCTCGGGATCTGGTGGATCGCCTTACGAGACAACGCCGACCGCGTGGTGAACCTCGTCGTACCGCTCGGCGCCGTCCTGGTCCTGCTGGACCCGCTCATCCCAGTCCCATTCGCACTCACCGCACTCTTCATGGCCCTAGTCGTAGCAACCCTAGTCATCCGCCCCCCAATCACCCGCCCCCCAATCACGGACCCGCCAACCACCGGCCCGCCAATCACCGGCCGGCCAATCACCCGCCCGACCCACTGACGTCTCAGGGGTCAACCCCTGTGCTGGTGGGTTGGCCCGTGGCATGCACCAGGGACAACCCACAAACTCAGGGGTTGACCCCTGAGACGGGACGGGGCCGCCTGGGTCGACTGGCCGCCCGCCAATCACCCGCCCGCCAACCACCGGCCGGCCAACCACCGGCCGGCCAACCACGGGCCCGCCAATCACCCGCCCGACCCACTGACGTCTCAGGGGTCAACCCCTGTGCTGGTGGGTTGGCTCGTGGCATGCACCAGGGACAACCCACAAACTCAGGGGTTGACCCCTGAGACGGGGACGGGGCCGGACGGGCCGGTGGTGGGGCCGGCGGGACCGGACGGGCCGGCTGGGCCGGAGGGGTCGGCTGGGCCGGACGGGCCGGAGGGGGCGGCCGGGGTGGTGGGGGTGGTGGGGTTGCCTAGTTCGGCGAGGGCGGTGGCTACGCGGCCGTGGGCGGCTTCCAGGGCGGTTCGGGCGGCGGGGATCGGGGTGCCGGTGAGGAGGTGTACCAAAGCGGGCTTGAGCTCGCCCTCGGACGCGGCCAGTGCGGTTTCGCAGGCGGTCTCGTCGGCGCCGGTGGCCTCGCCGAGGATGCGCAGCATCCGGCCGCGGAGCTTCTTGTTGGTGGCGACCAGGTCGACCATCAGGTTCGACCAGGTGCGGCCGAGTTTGATCATCAGCGTGGTCGAGAACGCGTTCAGGATCATCTTCTGCGCGCTGCCGGCCTTCAGCCGGGTGGAGCCCGCGATCACCTCCGGGCCGGTGTCCGCGGCGACCACGATGTCGGCCAGCGGCGCCAGCGGGGCGTCCGGGTTCGAGGTGACCAGTACGGTGGTCGCCCCGGCCGCGCGGGCGGCTTTCAGGGCGCCGGCGACGTACGGCGTGCTCCCGGAAGCAGCGAGGCCGACGACGAGGTCCTGACCGGTGACCGCGGCCGCGTCCAGGGCGCCACCGTCCTCGGAGTCCTCGACGTTCTCGACCGCGCGGAGCAGCGCCTCCATGCCGCCGGCGTGGTGGGCGACCACCAGCCCGTCCGGAACGTGGAAAGTGGGCAGCAGCTCGGCCGCGTCCAGCACCGCCAGGCGCCCGGAGGTGCCGGCGCCGAAGTAGTGCACCCGGCCGCCGCTGCGGATCGCCTCGACGGCGGCGTCCACGGCCTTGGTCAGCTCCGGGATGACGGTCGCGACGGCGCCCGCGACCCGGGCGTCCTCGTTGTTGACCAAATGGAGGATTTCGGACGTGCCCACCGCGTCGATGGCGAGCGTCCTCGGGTTGCGCTGCTCGGTCGGTGAGGTCACGGGCTTGATGTTAGTTTCCTACCGAAGCTTTTTCAATTCCGTTCATCCTTGACGGAATTGGTTGACGTTACTCGGATCCTTTGAGCCGGTGCCCACGGACCGCGCTGGCAGTCTCCTCGAGCGCCTTCCGGGCGTCCGGCAGCACCTGCTGCGCGACCCCGATGAACAGGCAGTCGATCACCGTCAGCTGCGCGATCCGGCTGGCCATCGCCCCGGACCGGTACGTCGTCTCCCGGGCGGCGGTGGTCAGCACCAGGTCGGCGGTCCGGGCCAGTGGGGAACGCGGAAAGTTTGTTACCGCGACCGTGGTGGCGCCGTGTTTGGCGGCCTCCTCGAGCGCCTCGACCACCTCGACCGTGGTCCCGGTGTGCGAGATCCCGATCGCGACGTCGTGCGCACCGAGCAGCGCGGCGCTGGTCAGCGCGATGTGCACGTCCGACCAGGCGAACGCGACCCGGCGAATCCGGTGCAGTTTCTGCTGCAGGTCCAGCGCGACGAAGGCGCTGGCGGCGAAGCCGTACAGGTCGACCCGCGGCGCCTTGGCGACCGCGTCCACCACCTTGGCCAGGGTGTCCACGTCGACCTGCTGGGCGGTCTCCCGGACCGCCCGCTCGTCGGCGAACGCGACCTTGCTGACCACGTCGGCCAGCGAGTCCCCGGGCTCGATGTCACCGCCCACCTCGGGGTGCGCACTCTCCTGCGCCGACTGGGCCGCCAGCTGCAGGCGGAGCTGCGGATAGCCGGGGACACCGATCTGCTTGCAGAACCGGATGACCGTGGTCTCCGAGGTGGAGGCCACCTCGGCCAGTTCGGAGATCGTCATCGCCGCCACTCCGCCCGGGTCCGCGAGGACCGCGTTCGCCACCCGCTGCTCGGCCGGCGCCAGCGCGGGCATCACCGCGCGGACCCGGACCAGCAGCGGCCCCGTGGGTTCTGGAGAGGTCGTTGAATTCATGACAGCCACGGTACGGCGCCCATGCACCAGATGGGATCACCGACGCGAAAGTCTCCAACCTGATGCGATGAAAGACTCCGGCGAGCGTTCTCCGTCGAGCAGTACGCCGCTCCCGCTGGTGATCTTCACGCCGTCCACGTACACGCCGCGGCCCTGGTACTGCGGGTCTGACGTGTACCGCCAGCGGATGGTCTGCTCGCCCGCGCCCAGATCGGCGCTCGCCTGATGCCAGCGCCGGTCGCCCGAGCCGCTGATCGAGCCGTCGGTATCGACCACCGACCCCCGATCCAGTACGGAGAACGGCACTTTCGTCCAGGTTGTGCCGTCGGTGGACGTCTCCAGGTACAGCAGATCGGTGTCCTCGGTGTCGACGAACAGGTCGAAGGCGAGCTTCGCCCCACTCGGCGGAACCGCGATCCTGGCAGCCAAGGTGGTGGTCGCGTTGTCGGCCGTACCGGAGAACCAGGCGTCCTTGCCGTGCCGCGGCCCGACGCCGAGGGCCAGCGCGAGGCCTTGCGCGACGGCCCGGCGGGCCGGGCTGTTGCTGCCCCAGTCGCGGCTCGGGTGGACGCGGTTGCTGAGCAGGATCGCGAACGAGCGCGAGTCGAAGTCGATCACGATCGACGTCCCCGTGTACCCGGTGTGGCCGGCGGTGCGCGGACCGGACAGCCCGCCCATGTACCAGCGCTGGTTCAGCTCGAAGCCGAGGCCGTGGTCGTTGCCGGGGAAGCCCTGGTTGAAGTTCGTGATCATCGCGGTGACCGAGGATTCCTTCAGGATCCGGGCGCCGCGGTAGCTGCCGCCGTTCAGGAACGTCTGCGCCAGTACGGCCAGGTCGTCCGCCGTACTGAAAACGCCCGCGTGTCCGGCCACGCCGCCGAGCGACCAGGCGTTCTCGTCGTGCACCGAACCCCAGACCATGCCGCGCGGCGGGGAGGACTGGTACTCGGTGGCGGCGATCCGTGGCTTCTTCTTCGGATCCGGGTTGTAGCCGGTGTCGCGCATCTGCAGCGGCTTGGTGATCCCGTCCGCGACCAGCTTGTCCAGCGGCTTACCGGTCACCCGATGGGCCAGCTCGCCGAGCGCGATCAGGTTCAGGTCGCTGTACAGGTACTTCGTACCGGGTGCGTCCTGCAGTTTCGCGGTCAGGGCGAGCTGCAGCCGCTCCTCCGGTGTCTTCCCCATGCTCCACAACGGCAGCCAGGACGGGAATCCGCTGGTGTGCGTGAGCGCCTGCCGGACGGTGACGTGCTCCTTGCCGTTCTGCGCGAACTCGGGGATGTACGAGGCGATCGGCGCGTCCAGCTCGGCCTTGCCCTTCTCGACCAGCTGCAGTACGACGATCGAGGTGAACAGCTTGGAGACCGACGCCATGTCGAAGATCGTGTCGGTACGCATCGGGAGCTGCTGATCCGGCGGCAGCTCGGTGCCCTGGCCGTCGGCGTACTTCACCGCCAGGCCGGTGGCCGTCCGGGTGACGATCTTCCCGTTGTGGCCGAGCAGCGTGACCGCGCCCGCGTACATCGGCTTCGCCGTCCCGATCGGCTTGGTCCAGGCGGCCACCTGGGCCAGCGCGGCGTCGATCGGCGCCGGATCGAGACCGGCCTGGGCGGGCGTCGCGTCGCGCAGCAGCGTGGTCTTCGGCGCGTAGCCGTCGTGCGGCCGGTCGAACCGGCCGGAATCGTTGCTGCCAGCAACTGCAGGGGTTGCCATCGTGAGTATCACCGCAGAGACACTAGTCATTGTGGCCCACCGCTTCATTGGTGCGCTCCCTTGTACAGAAGGTACTTCGCCCGCCGAGCGGTCCACGCTCCGGTCTCGGGCTGCCAGGCCGCGACGATCTGGTCGGCGGTCGCGCCGGCGAGCAGCATGGTCCGGAATCGGTCCGATCCGGTCAGCAGGTCGATCCATCGGCCGGGTGGGGTCTCCGCCCGCCAGGTGAACTCCGGGTAGAGCTTACGGGCCTCGACGATCATGTGCGTCGCCGCCGTGATCGCCTCGACCCGGTCCGGATCGGTGATCTGTACCTGCAGGCCACCGCACAGGACGTTCGCGTTCTTGCTGATGGTCGGCGTGAAGTACGCCTCCCGGAACGCGACACCGGGGATGTTCTTGGTCTGCAGTGCCTGCGCCCAGCGGTAGTCGACGTACGGCGCGCCGATCAGCTCGAACGGCCGCGTCGTACCCCGGCCTTCGGACATGTTGGTCGCTTCGAACAGACAGAGCCCCGGGTACAGCAGGGCGGTGTCCGGGGTGGGCATGTTCGGGCTCGGCATCACCCAGGTCAGGCCGGTCGCGTCGTACAGCTGGTCGCGCTTCCAGTTCGAGACTTGGATGACGGTGAGGTCCTTCAGCCGGCCGCCGTTCGGCTCCAGCGGGAGGTACTCGGCGTCGAACATCCGGGCCAGCTCGCCGACGGTCATGCCGTGCTGCTGGAGGATCTCCTTCTTGCCGACGCCGGAGGTGTACCCGGGTTTGAGCATCGGCCCGCGCGCGTACCCGCCGACCGGGTTCGGCCGGTCCAGGACGACGAACCGCGCACCGGTACGAACGGCCGCGAGCATCGCCTCGAACATGGTCCAGATGTAGGTGTAGAACCGCGCGCCGACGTCCTGGATGTCGAAGACGACGGTTTCCACACCGGACTTCGCGTAGAGCGTCGCGAGCTTGTCGGCGTTCGCGCCGTACGCGTCGTACACCATGATTCCGGTCCGCGGGTCGACGTGATCGCCCTCCGAACCGCCCGCCTGCGCGCTGCCGCGGAAGCCGTGTTCGGGACCGAAGACCGCGACGATGTCGACCTTCCCGGACGCGTGCATGGTGTCCACGATGTGCGTGTAGTCGGGCAGGATGCCGGTCGGGTTGCTGATCACGCCGACCTTCTGGCCGGCCAGCGCGCGCCAGCCGCTCTTCGCGAGCACCTCGGCGCCGGTCATCACCTTGCGGTGCGTCCCGGCCTGGGCGGTGGGTACGTCGATCAGCGGTGCCGTGGCGAGAGCGCCGGCACCCGCGAGCAGACTGCGTCGCTTCATGGGTCTCCTCAGGAACGGAACGTCAGGTCGGCGATGATCGGGCGGTGGTCACTCGGCGCCTGCGCGGCCGGTACTTCGGCGGGAACCTCGGCCCGTAGCACCCGGAGCCCGGCGCCGACGGTGACGAAGTCGATCCGCTTGTTCGCGGCGACGGCCGGATAGGTGTACGGACCGCCGGTCGTCCTTCCCGCGGCTGTCCACGAGTCGGTCAGCCGGGTCCACAGGCCGGCCAGCTCCGGCGCGGCTGCCTCGGCGTTGAAGTCACCGACCAGCACCTGCAGATCCCCACGCCGGTCCTGCGCCAGAATCCGCACGGTGTCCGCGACCTGCATCCGCCGCACGGTCGGATCGCCGCGGTAGTCCAGATGCGTGCAGTACGCGTGCAGCCGCCGCCCGCGAACGTCGACCTCCACCTCGAGGAACCCGGGAGCCGGCGCGGGCACCGGATTCGGGTCCTGGGTGGAAAGCCGGGTGATCGAGTGGTTCTCGCTGCGCACGATCGGGAACCGGGACAGCAGCCCCACGCCGTACTGCCGGCGCGGCTGACCCGCCGCGGGCGGATCGAAGTCGTAGATCGGTGCGAACGCCGAGTACATGCCGAGTTTCCCGGCCAGCTCCGCGAGCGTGTCCAGCCACTGGCTGCGGGTGTCCCAGTGGACGTCGACCTCTTGCAAACCGATCAGGTCCGCGTCCAGGACCTTCAGCGCCTGCGCGGTCCGCTCCAGGTCGAACACGTTGTCCGTACCGGCACCGGCGTGAATGTTGTACGAGGCAACGGTCAGCCGGGTGTTCCGCGGATCGAACGTGAGGCCGTGACCGAACGGATGCAGCACCGGCGCCGGGTCCGGGCTGTTCGGGTCCGGCTTGGCCGGGATCTCGACTGGAAGCTTGCCGGTCGGCGCGATCTCGCCGTACAGCACCTTGGCCAGCGCCTCCATCGACACGGCCGTGCTGCCGTACGTGACCAGCGAGGTCGCCGCGGGCTGGAAGTACGCGACGTCGTACGGGTCGCGGACCGGGACGACGATCACCGGACGTCCCGTGGACAGCAGGCCGTTGACCAGCTTCTGCTGCTTGGCCAGCTTGTCCGTGACCTCGGTGTCCCAGGCTTTGTTGGTCAGCACAATGGTCAGATCGGCCGCGCCGGTGGCCGCCAGCGCGTCGGCGATCTTCGCGTCGGTCGGCGTCGTGCCGGTGTCCTTCACCACCGTCGTCGCGCCGCGCTTTTGCAGGGCGGTCGCGAGCGTCGTGGGGGAGAAACCGGTGACGAGGATCTTTCGCGGTGCTGGTGAGAGCGGAAGCAGGTCGGCGTCGTTGCGCAGCAGCGTCGTACTGTGGTCCGCGATCCGCTGGGCCTCGGCGTAGTTCGCCGGAGTACCGATCAGTTTCGGGATCCGGGTCAGGTCGGCGTACGGGCGATCCACCAGGCCGTTCGCGCGCTTCACCTTGAGGATGCGGGTGACGCTCTCGTCGATCCGCGCCTCACTGATCCGGCCGCCACGCACCGCGGCCAGTACGGAGTTGTACGCCAGACCGGGATCGACCGGCATCAGCAGCTGGTCCACGCCGGCCTCGATCGCCCGGAGCGGGATCTCCGCGTCGCCGTACTTGTCCCGGACGCCCTGCATCCCGAGCGAGTCGGTGATCACCACCCCGTCGAAACGGAGCTGTTTGCGCAGGATGCCGGTCAGGATCGGCCGGCTCAGGGTGGCCGGGTCGCCGGACGGGTCGAGCGCCTTGACCACGATGTGCGCGGTCATGATCGACTGGATGCCGGCCCGGATCGCCGCCTCGAACGGCGGCCGGTCGTACCGGGTCCACTCCTCGAGGGTGTGGTGGATCTCCGGGATGCCGACGTGGCTGTCGGTGTCGGTGTCGCCGTGACCGGGGAAGTGCTTCGCGGTGGCGACGATCCGGCCGTCCCGCTGGTACCCCTTCACCTGGGCGGCGACGAGTTGCGAGACCAGCGTGGGGTCGGACGAGATCGAGCGGACACCGATCACCGGGTTCAGCGGGTTCAGGTTCACGTCCGCGTCCGGCGCGAAGTCGGTGGTGATGCCGACCGCCTTCAGCTCGCGCCCGGCGATCGCCCCGGCGGACCTGGCGTACGCGGGGGAGCGGGTCGCGCCGAGCGCCATCCCGCCGGGGAACTGGGTCAGCGGCGGGCCGACCCGGACGACCGTGCCGTACTCCTGGTCGGTACCGATCTGCAGCGGTACTCCGGCGTCGGCGATCGCGGCCGCCTGCAGACCGTTCGACAGCTGGGCGATCTGCTGCGGGTCCTTCACCGAGTCGGTCCAGGTGAAGTAGATGACGCCGCCGAGGTGGTACTTCGCGACCACTTCGGCCGGCGTGGCGACGCCGTACAGCTTGGTGTTGCGGGTGTCGGCGGTGTCGGCGGCAGCGCCGTACGCGTAACAGACGAACAGCTGGCCGACCTTCTGCTCCAGCGTCATCCGGCGCAGCGTGTCGAGGACCCAGCGGTCCGGGTGGGCATCGGCGGCAAGGGGGCCGGCGACCGTCGAACCTGCGACGGTGGCCGCCGCCAGTCCGAGGGTCTGGCGTCGGGTCAGTTTCATCGGTGTCACCAACTCAGTCCGGGCGGGCAGGGGCGAGCGGCAGAAACGTAATTGACTTACAGATAATCCCCAACGACGCGAAAGTTACCCACGCGCGCACGGTGGGTCAAGAGTCGGTGACGCGGGGTTCGATGATGGCAGATCGCGGCGCGGCGACGGCGAGCACGGCGTGTTCGTGCGGCAGGTAGGTGACCGCGAGCTCGGGTGCGGCCTCGACCACGCCACCGCCGAGAGGCATCTGCCGGCTCAGGCCGTGGTCGTGCAGGCCGAGGCCGAGCGCTTTGCCGACCGCTTCCTTGGCCGTCCAGAGGTGGAGGAAGGCGGTCAGCTGGTCCGGTTGGTCGCGCAGCCAGGCACGCTCTTGTGGGGTAAACCAACGACCTGCGAGCCGGTGGAACTCGCGCGGGCGGACTTCCTCCAGGTCGACGCCGATCGGGCCTTGGCGCGACGCGGCCACCACCACCCAGTGCTCGGTGTAGGTAAGGCTGACTGCGAGGCCGGCGATGTGCGGCCGGCCTGCTTCGTCGTGGGTAGGCGATGGGCGGTCGACCAGGGTGCTCGCGAGCTCCAGCAGCAGGGTGTGGGCGGTGGCGCGCGGCTGGGATCCGGCGGGCGCCGACCAGACGTGTACGGGACTTCCCACCGGATGACCGTACCTGACCCCGGCCAAGGCGCCTTGTCGACAAAGATCCACGAACTGGTCCTCTCGACGGCTGAGCAACTGGATCTGTAGCGCGTACCGGTTCGTCCCTAGCGTGAAGGGCATGACCACCTGCGAACTCCCCGCCGTCCAGGTTCCGGGCCTCCTGAGCACCCGGTTCGTCCGGCTGCTGGTGATGGTGTTCGGCTCGGGCCTCAGCATGTACCTGCTCACCTCCGTCGTACCGCTCTACCTGGCGGCGAACGGCTCCGGCGGGGTCGGCGTGGGGCTCTCCACCGGCGCGATGATGTTCGCGGCGGTCGCGGTCGAGCTGCTCGTACCGCGGATGCTGGCCCGCTGGGGATACCAGGTGGTTCTCGGTCTCGGGCTCGTGCTGCTCGGTGCGCCCTCGCTGGTCCTGCTCGCGACCGCGTCGCTGCCGATCGTCCTCGCTGTGTGCGTGGTGCGCGGCGCTGGGCTCGCGATCCTGGTCGTCGGTGCGGTCGCGCTGGTCGCCGAGGTCGCCCCATCCACCCGCCGGGGCGAGGCGCTCGGGGTGTACGGGGTTGCGGTCGGCGTACCGGCGGTGATCGGTCTTCCGCTCGGTGTCTACCTGACGAACCTGATCGGCTTCGACGCGCTGTTCGTGCTTGCGGCCGTCGCATCGCTCGCCGGCCTCGTCACGCTGATCGGACTGCCGGCCGCCAGTACGGAGAAGCAGCAGGTGCGGGTGCTCGGTGGCGTACGTGGAAGCGGACTGTTGATGCCGACCTTCGTGTTCGCGTCGGTGACTGTGGCGGCGGGCATCAGCGTCACCTTCCTTCCACTGGCAGTTGCCGGCGGCAATCATTCGCTGGTCGCCGCGGCCCTGCTGCTGCAGGCGATCGCGGCTCCGATCGCCCGCTGGCTGGCCGGTCGGTACGCGGACCGGATCGGTCCCGCTCGGGTCCTCGGCCCTGCTCTTGTACTCGCTGCCGCGGGCGCCGCCGGGCTGATCTTCTTCGGCAACCCGATCGCCATCCTGGCCGGCTCGGTGCTGTTCGGTACGGGCTTCGGTGCCGCGCAGAACCTCACGCTCACGCTGATGTACAACCGCGTCGATCGGTCCCGGTACGGGCAGGTGAGCGCGCTGTGGAACCTGGCGTACGACGGCGGCTGGGGAGCCGGCGCGATCCTGTTCGGCGCGATCGTTGGTGGGACGGGCTATCCGCTCGCCTTCGCCCTCACCGCGGCAGTCGTCGCCGCGGCCGTCGTCCCAGCGGTCAGAGCAGCCTGACCGCCAGAGCCGTCGTGCTGGCAGTCAGAGTTTCCGCAGCCGGACCCAGCGGACGGCGTGGTCGGCGCCCTTGCGGAGGACCAAGGTGGCGCGGGAGCGGGTCGGGAGGATGTTCTCGCGCAGGTTCGGCCCGTTGATGCCGTCCCAGAGCGACTCCGCCTTCTTCACCGCTTCGTCGCGGCTCAGCTCGCCGTAGCGGACGAAGTACGACTCGGGGTTGCGGAAGGCCGTCTCCCACAGCTTCAGGAAGCGCGCCACGTACCAGGAACGGATGTCGGCGGCGGCCGCGTCGACGTACACCGAGAAGTCGAAGAAGTCGCTGACCGCCAGACCGCTCTTGCCGTCCGCGTGCCGGGGCGCCGGCTGCAGGACGTTCAGGCCTTCCAGCAGCAGGATGTCCGGTTGTTCGACAGTGGTCCGGACGCCGGGCATCCGGTCGTAGTGCAGGTGCGAGTACACCGGTGCCTCGACCGCGTCGATCCCGGACTTCACCTCGACCACGAAGCGCAGCAGCGCCTTCCGGTCGTACGACTCCGGGAAGCCTTTGCGTTGCATCAGGCTGCGGCGCTCGAGCTCGGCGTTCGGCCAGAGGAACCCGTCGGTGGTGACGAGGGCGACCCGCGGGTGCTCGGGCCAGCGGGCCAGCAGCTCGCGCAGCAGCCGGGCGGTGGTCGACTTGCCGACGGCAACCGAACCGCCGATCCCGATCACGAACGGAGTCCGGGTCGCGGCCGGTTTGCCGAGGAAGCTCTCGGTGTCGGCGTGCAGCGCGCGGGCGTGCCGGACGTAGAGCGACAGGATCCGGGACAGCGGCAGGTAGACCTCGCGGACCTCGTCCATGTCGATCTCGTCGCCGAGGCCGCGCAGCCGCTCCACCTCGTCGGCCGTCAGCGGCGAGACGGTGGTCTCGGCCAGCTGGGCCCAGGTGGCCCGGTCGAGCTCGGTGTAGGGAGTCACCTCCCGCGACGGCTGCAGCATGTGGCCCATTCTTCCCATCGGTGCCGGATGCACCCACACCTGGCCGGCGTGGGCTTCGTCTCAACCTTGGCACACCCGCCGAAACTTTCGGTGACCGGTCTGTATGCAAAGATCTGCGCCCGATGAGGGAAGACACCGCCTGGTTGGGTACGCAACGGCTGCCTGAGGTGACCGTGCACGCGTCCGGAGTGCTGGCCCAGACGATCCGGGCCGAGGTCCGGCAGACGCACCGCCTCCGCACCGACGCGCACGTGTCCGTCTGCACGCTCGCCCGGGTCCGGGAGACGCCGCTGTGGCGGGAGGTCGAGGCCGCGGTCCCCGAGCACGGTCTGGGTGTCGAAGGGTTCGTGGTGGTGCGACGAGGCAACGATCTGGTCGTCGCCGCCGAGGACGGGCACGGGTTGCTGTACGGCTACTTCTACCTGCTGCGGTACTTCGAATGGATGAACGGCGACTTCACCGTCGTCGAGCGGCCGGCGGTACCGATTCGGATGCTCGACCACTGGGATCAGCTCTCCGGCACGGTCGAGCGCGGGTACGCGGGCGAATCGATCTTCTTCCGCGACGGCCGGGTGGTCGACGACCTGACCAGGGTCCGGGCGTACGCGCGGTTGCTGGCGTCGGTCGGTATCAACGCCGTGTCGTTCGCCAAGGCGGAACTACCGGATGTCGCGCGCTTGGCCGGGGTGTTCCGTGAGTACGGGATCGCGGTCAGTCTGGTTGTGGATTTCCCGGAGGAACCGCGGGATGAACGGGTGGCGCGCTGGTGGTCAGCCACCGTCGCCCGGTGGTACGAGGTGGTGCCGGATCTCGGTGGTCTGGTCGTCCGCGACGGCCGGGACGCCGACGGCGCGAACGTGCTGGCGCGGGCGGTGGCGCCGTACGGCGGGACGGTGTTCTGGCGGTGCGCCGGGATCGAGCATGCACCGGACTGGCGGGACCGGCGATCGGATCAGGCCCGGGCCGCGTACGACCAGTTCATCCCGCTGGACGGGCGGTTCGAGGAGAACGTCGTGCTTCAGGTCAAGCACGGTCCGCTCGATTTCCAGGTACGCGAGGCCGTGTCGCCCTTGCTCGGGGAGCTGCAGGAGACGCCGTTCGCGCTGGAGTTGCAGATCACGCAGGAGTACTCCGGGCAGCAGCGGGATCTGTGTTACCTCGGTCCTTGGTGGCGGGAGATCCTGCAGTTCGACACGACCGGTGACGGCGGCGCGACGGTTGCCGACCGCATCGGTGCGATCGTTGCAGTGTCCAACGTTGGCGATGCCGACAACTGGACCGGGCACAAACTTGCGCAGAGCAACCTTTACGCGTACGGGCGGCTGGCGTGGGAACCCGCGGCCGATCCGGTGAGTCTGGTGCACGAATGGGCGGCGGCGACGTTCGCCCTGGACGACTGGACCCGGAGCGAACTGGTCGCGATCATGGCGGGATCGTGGCGTACGTACGAGCGGTACACCGCGCCGCTCGGCGTCGGCTTCATGGTGACGCCGGCGACGCACTACGGGCCGAGCATGACCGGGTACGAGTACTCCGGGCGCGGGCACTTCGCGGACCGCGACGGGGTCGGCGTGGACCGTACAGTGAAGAGCGGATCGGGCTTCACCGGGCAGTACCCGGAACCACTCGCGAGTCTGTACGAGGATGTGTACACCTGCCCCGACGAACTGCTGCTGTTCTTCCATCATGTTGCCTACGGCCACGTTCTGCGCAGGGGGGTGACTGTCCTGCAGCACATCTACGACCTGCACTTCCAGGGGTACGCCGAAGTGGAGTCGATGGTCGCCCGATGGCAGGCGATCGCCGACCGCTTCGACGCGTGCGTCCAGGAGAACGTCACGTCTCGCTTCGAGGCCCAATTGGTGAACGCCCGCGAGTGGCGCGACCAGGTGAACACGTTCTTCTACCGCCTCAGCGGCATCCCGGACGCCCACGGCCGCACGATTCACCGTTGAGCGCCCCGTCGCCGAGCGACGGGGCGCTAGGCTGGGGCGAAAGTTTCGACCAGCCGGGGAGGGTGGCGTGACCGATCGGCCGACGATTGCGAAGATCGCCGAGCAGGCCGGGGTGTCCGTACCGACGGTTTCCAAGGTGCTGAACGGGCGGGCCGACGTGGCCGAGGCGACCCGGGCGCGGATCGAGAGCCTGATCCAGCAGCACGGCTACCGGCGGCGCGGTGCGAGTACGCCGGTCAGTCCGATGATCGACCTGGTGTTCAACCAGCTCGGCGGCGAATGGGCGATGGAACTCATCCGCGGCGTCGAGGAAGTGGTCCGGGCCGAGGGCGTCGAGCTGGTGCTGTCCGAGTGCGGCGGGGCGCTGCGCCCACGCCAGCAGTGGATCGAGTCGGTCCTGAACCGCCGTCCGCTCGGCGTGATCATGGTCTTCTCGGATCTGGACGCTGATCAGCGTGCTCAGCTGGAGGCGCGGCGGATTCCGTTTGTGGTGGTCGATCCGGTGGGGGATGTCGGTGACGACGTACCGTCGATCGGTTCGGCCAACTGGAACGGTGGCCGGATGGCGACCGCCCACCTCCGCGGTCTCGGTCATACGCGGATCGGGATGATCAGCGGGCCGGTCAGTACGTTGTGCTCGCGGCAGCGCGTGGACGGGTACACCGACGCTCTGCGCTCCAGCGGGGTGGATCCCGATCCTGGGCTGATCCGGGCGGCTGACTTCGGTGTGGCCGGTGCGTACCAGGAGGCGATGGTGCTGCTGTCGGTTGCCGATCGGCCGACGGCGATCTTTGCTGGGAGTGACATGCAGGCGCTTGGTGTTTATCAGGCGGCTCGCGAGCTCGGGCTGGACATCCCGCGGGATCTGTCGGTGGTCGGGTATGACGACCTGCCGCTCGCGCAGTGGGTGACGCCCGCGCTGACCACCGTGCATCAGCCGTTGCAGCAGATGGCCGAGCTCGCCGCTCGCGTTGTGCTCGATCTGGCTCGCGGCGTCACCCCCACCGCATTACGCCTCGACCTGGCGGTGGACATGCGCGTACGCCAGTCCACCACCCACCCGTCGCGGTGAGCGGACGGCGGGGCGTGCACCCGCCCGTCGCGGTGAGCGGGTGGCGGTTAAGGTGGGGCGCATGATCGTCGGCGTGGGGATTGATGTGGTCGACGTGGATCGGTTCATGCGGACGCTGGAGCGGACGCCGAACTTGCGGGAGCGGGTGTTCACGCCCGTCGAGGCGGTGAAACCACCGGCTTCGCTGGCGGCCCGGTTCGCGGCCAAGGAGGCGCTGGCGAAGGCACTGGGCGCCCCGGCCGGGATGCATTGGCACGACGCCGAGGTGCAGACCGACGAGACCGGCCGGCCGTGGCTGGAAATCACCGGCACCGTCGCGGCGCAAGCGGCCAAACTCGGCGTACAGAGTCTGCATCTTTCGCTGAGCCACGATGCCGGGATCGCATCCGCCGTGGTCGTTCTGGAGGGTTGAGCATGCGGCACGCGTACACCGTCGAGCAGGTACGGTCCGCCGAGGCCGCACTGATGGCGAAACTTCCACCAGGTACGTTGATGCAGCGCGCCGCCACCGGGCTGGCGGTTGCTGTGAGCAACTTCCTCGGCCGGACCTACGGCGCGAACGTCGTGTTGCTGATCGGCTCGGGCGACAACGGCGGCGACGCGCTGTACGCGGGGGCCCGGCTGGCTCGCCGCGGCGCTCGGGTGACCGCGATCCTGGTGTCGGACAAGGTGCATGCGGGTGGGCTCGAGGCGCTGTTGATCGCCGGCGGCCGGGTCGGCTCTAGCGACGACCTCGCGTCGGCTGACGTGGTGCTGGACGGGATCGTCGGTATCGGTGGCCGGCCGGGTCTTCGGCCGGATGCGCTCGCGCTGGTGCGGCTGGTGGAGCAGCAGGGCGTACCGATCGTGGCCGTTGATACGCCGTCGGGCGTTGATGTCGACACGGGCGAGACGCCTGAAACACACGTGAACGCGGCTCTGACCGTCACGTTCGGTACGCACAAGATCTGCCATCTCGTCGACCCGGCGGCTACTGCTTGCGGTCCGGTGCATCTCGTCGACATCGGCCTCTCGCTCCCGGCCGCTGAAGTGCAGTCGTTGCAAGCGGATGACGTACGCGAGTGGTATCCGGTGCCGCACGGTGAGTCGGACAAGTACTCGCGTGGCGTGCTGGGGTTGATGGTCGGCTCGACGCAGTACCCGGGGGCCGCGGTGATCGCGACCTCCGGTGCGTTGGCCGGTCCGGTGGGCATGGTTCGGTATGTCGGTCCGTCGTCCGTGGCCGAGGCGGTGCTTGCCGTCCATCCTGAGGTGGTTGTCGGCGAGGGGCGCGTGCAGGCGTGGGCGGTTGGTTCGGGTATCCCGACCAGCGGGGTGGATCGCGATCGGTTCACTCGGCTGATCCAGCAGGAGGACGTACCGGTGATCGTGGACGCCGGCGCGATCGGTGCATTGGGTACGAGACACTCGGCGCGGATCGTGATCACACCACATGCGGGCGAGCTTGGACAGTTGCTCGGCGTACCGCGTGACGAGGTCGAAGCCGGCCGGCTGCACTACGCGCGGACTGCCGCCGAAGACCACCAGGTCACCGTGCTGCTGAAGGGCGCGACCACGATCGTCGCATCCCCCGACGGCACGACGTACGTGAATCCGCTCGCCACGCCCTGGCTGGCGACCGCGGGCTCCGGCGACGTACTGGCCGGGCTGCTCGGCTCATTCCTCGCCTCCGGCCTGGACGAGGCTCGCGCCGCCGCGTTGGCCGCGTACTTGCATGCTGCCGCCGGCACCCTCGCGTCCTCCGCGGGCCCGATCACCGCGATGTCGATCGCCCACGCCCTCCCGGCGGCCACCCGGCATCTGCTGACTAGGGAGCAGTGAGGTCCAAGCCTCCGTTGGCGCTCCGCAGTTGCAGTGTCTTGCTGTCGATCTTGTAACTGACCTGCCCTTTGAGGCTGTTCAGCAGCGTGGACTCGGTCTTTCCGGCGTCACCGGGACACGCGCGGCGAGTAGTGGCGAGGTCCCCAAAAGTCAGCGTGCCGGTCCCGCGCGCCACCGTGCCCTGGAAGCTGTTGCAGCCGGTCGATCCGGTCACGCGTTCACCATTCACCGTCAGCCAGACCTTGTCGAACCCGGCTCCATGCGAGGCGGTCTCGCCGGTCACGACGGTCGACAACGTCCATCTCGTGCCGTCGAGCGCCGGCGCGGGCTCGGCGATCTTGCGATCGGCCAGCGAGATCGTCGTACTGCCCGCGGTGATGACGAGCGTGCTGCCGTCGAGCTTCCAGGTGGGTTTCGCCGACAAGATGTTGCCCAGCCACGAGTCCTGACCCTGCTGCGGGCCGGGGCAGCCCATCGCGGTCGACGACAGCTCGCCCTCGAGGGTGATCCGGCCGTCCGTCGTGGACACCTTCGACTGCATCGAGTTGCAGCCGGCGTCGGCGATCAGCCGCCCGTCCTCGGTGAACTGAAGCCGGACCCGGGTCCGTGGTGCGAGCGGGCGTGGTTTGCCGTTCTCGGTGACCGCGGTCGACAGGTAGGTGTTGCCGACCAGCGAGGCGGTCTTGCCGCTTTGTCCGGTCTGCCCGGCCGTGGTGGGCAGATCGCTGGGCTGGCCTCCAGGACCGGTCGCGGGCTCGGTGCCGCAAGCGGTCAGCGTCAGCAGCAGGCCGGCTCCGGCGAGGGCGATCATCGGTTTGTTCACACCCAGAGGACGCCGCCCGGGGCCCTCGCGTTGCAGCTGTCCGCTCCGTAATATCAGGACGTGGCCATCCGGAGCCGTTACCTCGTACCGACGGTCGTCCTGGCCGCCGCCGCGCTGGTCGTCGCGCCGTTCGTCGTCCGCGCGAACAAGGACACTCCGGTCTCGACCGCGAACGCCGCTACCAGTACGCCTGCACCTAGTACAGCGGCACCTAGTACATCGGCACCTCGTACGCCGCCGGCTCCTAGCCGGACCTGTACCAAGCCTGATTGGACCACCACAGCCACCGACAACGTGGGCGAGGGGCGTACGTACGGGCAGTACTACTTGCACAACAACATGTGGAACAACCACAACGGCACGTACACGATGTCGGTGTGTGACTACGACAATTGGTACGAGGACGTCACGCAGCCGAAGCCGGATGATCTCGGCGTCCAGGCGTACCCGAATGTGCACAAGGACTACGACGACGCCCCGCTGGCGAAGATCCAGTCCGCCGACTTCGCCGCGACCGCGCCGGACTGTGCGGGCTGCATCTACAACGTGGCGTTCGACATCTGGATCAACGAAGGCTTCGAGAACGAGCTGATGATCTGGACCCAGAACTCCAACCAGACCCCGGCCGGCTCGAACCTGGGCCTCACCACCATCGGCGGCCACCAGTACGAGGTCTGGAAAACCGACGGCGCGGACAAGCCCGGCGGCATCTTCACCTACAAGTCGGTCCGCCCCCAAGTGGCCGGCACCATGCCCCTCCAGTCCTTCTTCAAGGACCTGGAAGCCCGCAAGTGGATCCCCGCCAACTCCACCACCTGGCAGGTCGACTTCGGCGTAGAAGTCGTCTCCACCAACAACACCAAACAACGCTTCACCTTCACCAACTTCACCCTCCACGAGCACTAGCCCCAGGACACCGCCCCTCAGTCACAAGGGTGGATATCCACCCGTCTGGTGGGTTCTCCACCCGCATACCGGTGGAGAACCCACCACAACAGTGGATAAGCCGGGTGCCGGGGGGTGCCGGGGGGTGGGTGGGGGTGCTTAGGGTGCTGGTGTGATTGGGATGGTGGTTTTTGACAACGACGGGGTGCTGGTGGACTCGGAGCGGTTGGCCAATGGGATTTTGGCTGAGCTGCTGACCGAGGCGGGGTTGCCGTACACGTTCGAGGAGACGGTGCGGGACTTCATGGGTGGGTCGATGGCCTCGATGCGGGCGTACGCCGAGCGTCGGTTGGGGCGGGCGTTGCCGGCGGATCTCGAGGATCGGTATCACCAGCGGCTGTTCGACGGGTTCGCGCACCTGCAGGCGATCGAGGGCGTGGAGGGTGTACTCGATCATCTCGACGCCCGAGGCATCACCTACTGCTTGGCGTCGTCGGGGACGCATCGGCGGATTCGTACGGCGTTGACGGCGGTCGGCTTTCTGGAGCGGTTCGAAGGGCGGATCTTCAGCGCCGAGGATGTCGCGCACGGCAAGCCCGCGCCGGACCTGTTCCTGCACGCGGCCGCGACGATGGGCGTGAAACCGGACCGCTGCCTGGTCGTCGAGGACAGCCCGCTCGGCGTCGCCGCGGCGGTCGCGGCCGGTATGAAGGTCTTCGGGTACGCGGGCATGACGGACCCGGCGAAACTTTCCGATGCCGACACGGTTTTCCACCACATGGGCGCCCTCGCCGACCTGATCGACCGCGCCTAGAGGGTGTCTGTGAACTCTGCGCCGTGCCGAGTGCCCCGCAGTAGGTGCAGGGTTCACAGGCGCCCTCTGCGACACTGGATTCACCATGTCTAGCCTTCACTCACACCCGGTCCGGGCTGAGGCGGTCGTTGATCTGGCCGCGATCCGCCACAACGTTGCCACGCTGCGTGCCCGTGCCGAGGGTGCGCAGCTGATGACCGTGGTGAAGGCGGACGGGTACGGGCACGGGATGGTGCCGGTCGCCCGCGCCGCCCGGGAAGCCGGTGCGGACTGGATCGGTGCGGCTGTACTAGAGGAGGCGCTTGGCCTGCGCGCCGCGGGTGACACCGGCCCGATCTTCTGCTGGCTGACCACCCCAGGCGAGCCGCTTGCCGACGCGATCGAGGCCGGCATCGACCTGTCCGCGGGCGCACCGTGGGAAATCGACGAGTTGGCCGCGGGCGTGACGGACCGCCCGGCGCGGGTGCATCTGAAGATCGACACCGGGATGTCGCGCGGTGGGGCCGTACCGGAGGAGTGGCCGGCGTTGATCCGCGCCGCGGTCCGGGAGCAGGCCGCCGGGCGGATCGAGGTCAAGGGCATCTGGTCGCACCTGGCGTCGTCGGACGAGCCGAAGAGCCCGGCGAACGAGTCCCAGCTGGCCACGTTCACCGAGGCGATCGAGGTGGCCGAGTCGTTCGGCATCGACGCCGAGTTCAAGCACCTGGCGAACTCCGGCGCCACACTCGCCCTGCCGGAGACACATTTCGGCTTGGTCCGGCCGGGCGTCGCCACGTACGGGCTGTCGCCCTTCGGGCACGCGCTCCCGTCGGCGGAGCTGGGCTTGATTCCGGCGATGACGTTGCGGGCGCGGTTCGCGATGGTGAAGCGCGTTCCGGCCGGTGCCGGCGTCTCGTACGGGCTGACCTGGACCGCGCCGCGGCCGTCGACGCTCGGCCTGATCCCCCTCGGGTACGGCGACGGGCTGCCGCGGCACGCATCGAACGGCGCGCCCGTGCAGACCGCCGGTGGACGGCACACCATCGTCGGCCGGATCTGCATGGATCAGAGCGTGGTGAACCTGGAGGACGACGAGGCGGCCGCGGGCGACGAGGTGGTGCTGTTCGGGCCGGGTACGTCCGGCGAGCCGACCGCCGACGACTGGGCCGACGCGGCCGGCACGATCAACTACGAGATCGTCACCCGCCTGGGCGCCCGGATCCCACGCCGGTACGTCGACTCTGCTTCGACCGCCGCGCCTGACACTGCCGCAGACAGGTAGATCAGCTGTGTCCAAAGCAGGGCGGACCGCGGGTCTGATCGGCGCCGCGGTCGGTGTGCTGGCGGCTGGAGCCGCGGCCGGCGTCGCGGTCGAACGGCAGGTGATCGGCCGCCGCTCGGGTCAGCAGAAGCAGCTCGAGGCGGAACCGTTCGGTTCGTTGCGCGGTACGCCGTACATCTTCACCGCCGACGACGGCGTCGAGCTGTACGTCGAGGTCGACGAACTGAAGCGGTCCCGCCGCCCCGCGCCCCCGAAGCGCCGCCTGGGCCGGAAACTGCCCTTGCCGCCCGAGGACCTGACCGTGATCTTCGCCCACGGCTACGGGCTGAACATGGACGCGTGGCACTTCGAGCGCCGTGAACTGGCCGGGATCGGCACGATGGTGTTCTACGACCACCGCTCGCACGGGCGGTCCGGCCGGTCGCCGAAGGAGCACGTCAGCATCGATCAGCTCGGCAAGGATCTGTACGGGATCATCGAGCGGTTCGCGCCGACCGGTCCGGTGGTGCTGATCGGGCACTCGATGGGCGGCATGACGATCATGGCGCTGGCCGAGCAGCACCCGGAGCTGTTCGGCGACCGGGTGATCGGGGTCGGGCTGTGTTCGACCAGCGCCGGCCGGCTGGATCAGGTACCGATCGTTTTCCCAGGCCGGCTCGGGATGCTCGCCCGCGCGCTGGCGACGCCGACGGTGTCGGCGCTGGCGCGGATCCCGGACGTGGTCGAGCGCGGCCGGAAGGCGGGTACGGACATCAGCTACCTGCTGACCCGGAAGTACTCCTTCGGTTCCGAGGTGCCGCCCGCGTTCACCGAGTTCGTGAACGAGATGATCGCGGCCACGCCGATCGAGGTGATCGCGGAGTTCTACCCGATCTTCGCGCTGCACGACAAGTACGCGGCGCTGGAGCCGCTGCAGAAGGTGGAGTGCGTGGTGATCGGTGGCGACAAGGACCATCTGACCCCGTTCAGCCACGCCGAGGAGATCGTCCGGCGGGTGCCCGGCGCGGAGCTGGTCGAGGTCCTCAACTGCGGCCATCTCGGCCTGATCGAGCACCACCGTGAGTTCACCGCGGCCCTCCTTGGCATGATCGAGCGAGCCGAACAATCGCTAGGAACCACATGACCGATTTGCATGTCGTCGACGCCACCGCTGACCACGCGGACGAGATCGTCGGGGTGATTCATCACGCGTTCGCGGCCCGGCGCGTACTCGATCCGCCGTCGACCGCGCTGTCCGAGAACGCCGGTACGGTCGCCGCCGCGATCAAAGCGCATGGTGGTCTGCTGGTACGGGTCGGTGGGGTACCGGCCGGGGCGATGCTGTTCGAGCAGATCGGTGACGTACTCAATCTGCGTCGTGTTTCGGTCGATCCGCGCTTCCAGAGCCGGGGCGTCGCGTCCGCGTTGGTGGGTTGCGCCGAAGAGGTCGCCGTACGCCGCGGACTCGCCCGGGTGAACCTGATCGCGCGGGTGGAGCTGCCCGACACGGTGGAGTTCTGGCGCCGGCGTGGGTACTCGATTGTCGATCAGCAGGGGCAGAACCTGATCTACGCAAAGGCGATGCCGATCGAGCTGACCGTACCGACGGCCGATGACATGCAGGCGATCGGCAACGAGCTGGCCGGTCAGCTGCGCGCGGGCGACGTGCTCGTCCTGTCGGGTGACCTCGGTGCCGGCAAGACCACGTTCACGCAGGGTCTTGGTGCCGGGTTGCAGGTACGCGGCGCGATCACCTCCCCGACCTTCGTGATTTCGCGCGTGCATCCGCCGCTCGGCGATGGTCCGGCGCTGGTGCATGTGGACGCGTACCGGATCGGCGGTTTCGCGGAACTGGACGACCTCGACCTGGACGCCAGCCTGGAGGACGCGGTCACGGTGGTCGAATGGGGGCACGGCCTGGCCGAGGCGCTCGCGCCGGACCGGCTGGACATCGTGGTGACGCGTGGCGACGACGACACCGACGAGACTCGCGCGATCCGGATCACGCCGGTCGGGCCACGCTGGGCCGCGTCCGGCGTCCGGGTGTCCGTACTGGAGAAGAGCTGACATGCTGCTTGCCTTTGACACGTCGAGTGCCGCCGTCACGGTCGCACTGGCCACTCCGACCGGGGAGATCGTCGCGTCGTCGACGACCGTGGACGCGCTGCGGCACGGCGAGCTGCTCGCGCCCGCGATCGCGGCCGCGCTGGAGACCGCCGGCGTCACGGCGCGCGACCTGACCGGGATCGCTGTCGGCGTCGGGCCGGGCCCATTCACCGGCTTACGGGTCGGGCTGGTGACCGCGCGGACGATGGGCGAGGTGCTCGGGATCGAGGTCTCCGGCGTCTGCAGCCTGGATGTTCTCGCGCGGCAGTCGTCGCTGACGTTGCCGGTCGCGGTCGCGACGGACGCGCGGCGCAAGGAGATCTACTGGGCCTTGTACGACGGCCCGGCCGCGGACGGCAGCCGTCGTCGGCTGGAAGGTCCCGCGGTGGACAAGCCGGCCGAGGTCGCGCACGTACTGTCCGGGCTGCCCTTGATCGGCCGCGGCGCGATCCTGTACGCCGAGGCGCTTGGGGCGGCCGATGTCCTTGGGGTGGCCGAGTACCCGTCCGCTGAGGTGTTGGCGACGGGCGTCGCTACCAGGACCCTGGAAGGGGTCGCGCCGGAGCCGCTGTACCTGCGCCGGCCGGACGTCACGATGTCCGGCGGGGCGAAGAGCGTGCTGTGAGACCACGCATCCGGCCGGCCCGTACAGAAGACCTCGCCGAGCTGGTCGCGCTGGACGCGGCTTGCTTCGGCAGCGAGGCCTGGAGCGAGGTCGCCTGGGCCGACGAGTTCGACCGGTTGACTCAGGATCGGGTGGTCCTGGTCGCGGACGAGGGCTCGCTCGCCGGGTACGTCGTACTGCTCGTTCCGCCGGTCGCTCTTGATGTCGTCGAGGTGCTGCGGATCGCGGTCGCCCCGGCGGAACGGCGTACCGGGGTCGGCGGGCAACTGCTGACGGTGGCCTTGGATCGGTGTACGGGCCGGACCGTACTCCTGGAAGTTGCCGCGGGCAACGAAGCGGCGATCGGGCTGTACCAGGACTTCGGGTTCGTGGAGATCAGCCGGCGGAGCGGGTACTACGCCGGCGGCGAGGATGCGGTGATCATGCGGTGGCGGGAGGAATCATGAACGAAGGTCCCTTGATCCTGGGGATCGAGACGTCGTGCGACGAGACCGGTGTCGGGATCGTCCGCGGCCAGACGCTGCTCGCCGACGCGATCGCGTCCAGCGTCGAGGAACACGCCCGGTTCGGCGGCGTGGTGCCGGAGGTGGCCAGCCGGGCGCACCTCGAGGCGATGGTGCCGACCATCCGCCGCGCCTGCGAAACCGCCGGCATCAAGCCGACTGACGTGGACGCGGTCGCGGTCACCAGCGGACCCGGCCTGGCCGGCGCGCTGCTGGTCGGCGTCGCCGCCGCGAAGGGTCTGGCGTTGTCGCTGGACAAGCCGATCTACGGCGTCAACCACCTGGCGGCGCACGTCGCGGTGGACACGCTGGAGCACGGTGACCTGCCGAAGGGCTGCGTCGCGATGCTGGTGTCCGGCGGGCACTCGTCGCTGCTCGCGGTCGAGGACATCACCGACGGCGTGGTCCCGATGGGCAACACGATCGACGACGCGGCCGGTGAGGCCTTCGACAAGGTGGCGCGGGTGCTCGGGCTTCCGTTCCCCGGCGGTCCGTACATCGACAAGGCGGCGCGCGACGGCGGCGACCGGTTGTACGTGAAGTTCCCGCGCGGGCTGACCTCGCAGCGGGATCTGGAGCGGCACCGGTTCGACTTCTCGTTCTCCGGGTTGAAGACGGCGGTCGCACGGTGGGTCGAGGCGAAACGGCGGGACGGCGAGGACGTACCGGTCAACCATGTCGCCGCCGCCTTCCAGGAGGCGGTCTGCGATGTGCTGACCCGGAAGGCGATCGACGCGTGCAAGGACCGCGGGTTCGAGCATCTGCTGATCGGTGGTGGTGTCGCGGCGAACTCGCGGCTGCGGGTGATGGCCGAAGAGCGCGCGGCCGCCGCGGGGATCGCGGTTCGGGTGCCGCGGCCGGGGTTGTGTACCGACAACGGCGCGATGGTGGCGGCGCTCGGGTCGGAGCTGGTGCGCGCCGGGAAACCCCCGTCGCCGCTCGATCTGCCGGCCGACTCGTCGATGCCGGTCACGGAGGTGCTGAACAAATGAGGTGGACCGGGCCCGACGGCTTCGAAGCCGATGACGACGTCGCGCGGGTCGATGTCGACGTGGTGCATGGGTTCTTGAGTACGTCGTACTGGGCGGCCGGGATTTCGCGGGACGTGGTCGAGCGGTCGATCGCCGGGTCGTTGAACCTTGGGGTTTACGCGGTGGATGGGGCGTTGGTCGGGTACGCGCGGATGGTGACGGACCGGACGACGTTCGCGTGGCTGGCGGATGTGTTCGTACTGGAATCGCATCGGGGGCACGGGCTTGGGAAGTTCGTCGTCTCGACGCTTCTCGAGCATCCGGAGCTGAAGGGCATTCGCCGCTTCATGCTGGCCACCGCGGACGCACACGAGCTGTACCGAACGTACGGCTTCACCGAGGAGGAACCAGGCCGCCTGATGACAATCCGCCACAACCCCGCGGACCTGTACGGCCCCCAATGACCACACCAGCCCCACAACCAGCGGGCAGCACACCGGCCGCACGACCGGC